>CABSFC010000001.1 GCA_902476875.1 uncultured Oscillibacter sp.
GGTGTTCAGCACCACCAGCAGGCACAGCTCGTGGATGGCCCGGGGCTGCGGCGGCGTGGCCAGCGACGAGCTGTGCCTGCTGGTGGTGCTGAACACCGCCTCCATCCAGCTCATCCCCGCCACCATCGCCTCCGTCCGGGCCGCCGCCGGGTGCCAAACCCCCTTCGACATCCTGCCAGCGGTGTGGCTGGCCTCGGTGCTGTCGGTGGCGGCGGGGCTGCTGACGGCGAAGCTCCTGTCCCGGCTGGGAGGGCGTCGGCCGTGAATCTCAGCTCCCTGGTCATCCCCCTGCTGCTGGCCGCCGTGGCGGTCTATGGTTTGGGCAGGCGGGTGGATGTGTACGGCGCCCTGACCCACGGCGCGGAGGAGGGGCTGACGGTCCTTCTCCGCATCATCCCGGCCCTGGTGGGACTGCTGACGGCGGTCAGCATGTTCCGCGCCTCCGGGGCCATGGACTGGCTGTCCCGCCTGTGCGCGCCGGTGCTGGAGCTCTTCGGCGTACCGCCGGAGACCGCCCCGCTGATGCTGGTCCGTCCGGTGTCCGGCAACGGCGCCCTGGCGGTGGCAAGCGACCTGATGGCGGCCTATGGCCCGGACAGCTACGTGGGCCGGGTGGCGGCGGTGATGCTGGGCAGCACGGAGACCACCTTTTACACCATCGCCGTCTACTTCGGCTCCGCCGGCATCCAGCGGACCCGCCACACCGTCCCAGCGGCCCTGGCGGCGGACCTGACGGGCTTTCTGGCCTCCGCCCTGGCGGTACGCGTCTTCTTCGGCGCGGGGTGACGGCGCGGCAAAGGGCCCCGCGCCGAGGGCACGGGGCCTCTTTCCTATTCCGTGATGGGCTCCGCGATGTTAACGGAGCCGTAGTAGTTCACAAACTCGCCGTCCACCAGGAAGCGGGTCTCGCCCACCGCCTCCAAAGAGCACAGGGAGTGCCCCAGGGCCTGGATGGCCGGGGTCAGCTCCGCCTCCGGCGGCAGCTCGTCCAGCAGCGCCGAGGAGAGGTTCACATAGCACACGTCCTCCTCCAGCCAGACGGACTTCACCCGGAAGCCCTCCGGCGCCGCGGAGGAGAGGTCCTTGCTCTCAGGGCCGTTCTCCAGCGCCCGGGCCACAGCGCTCACCTGGGTATCGCCCTCGTACAGCTCCAGCGTCCGCCGCTCGCCTGTCAGGACGCCGTCGGCGTTCAGGAAGTACAGCGTCGCCGGCACGGTGCTGACCACGTCGCCCTCCGGCGCCAGCAGCACGTCCCGGGCGGTGAAGGTCTGCTTGTTCCGGTAGGCCAGCTCCTGGCCCCGGACGGTGATCCTCACCAGGGAGATCTCAGGCAACTGGGTCAGCGTCAGCGTCACCGCGTAGTCCGCCAGCGTCAGCGCCACGCCGGACAGCGTGCCGTAGGCCGCGGACAGGTCCACCACCGCCCGGCTGCCCTCCATTTCCAGCGACAGCAGCGCCGTTCCCGCCGGGATGGCGCTTTTCATGTCCTCGTTCAGGGGGCCCTTCAGCAGCTCTGTCATCAGGGCCTCCGCCACCTGTCGGGGCTCCGCCTCCTCCAGGTCCGGGAGATAGATGGTCTCCGTGTCCAGAGCTCCCGCGCCAGGGGCATCCCGCAGGTCCGTCCTCACAAAATAGAGCGCGTAGGCCGTCTCGTCCGTCCGCTCCGCCGCCTCCTGAAGGGCGCAGCCGGAGAGCAGCGGCAGGCAGCACAGCAGGAGCGCCAGCAGTCTTTTCATGCCGTCTCCCCCCTCTCCGCCAGGGGCCAGCGCACCGTGAACACAATGCCGCCCTGGGGCCGGTTGACGGCCTCCACCGTGCCGCCCCGGCGCCGCACCGTGTCGCTGACGATGGAGAGGCCCAGACCCGTGCCGCCGGCAGCCCGGGAGCGGGCCTTGTCCACCCGGTAGAACCGCTCGAAGATGCGGGGCAGGTCCGCCTCCGGGATGCCGGGGCCATTGTCCGCGACGTGCAGAGCCACCTGTCCGCTCTCCAGGGCCAGGGACACCTGGACGATGCCCCCGGCGGAGTATTTCACCGCGTTGTCCACCAGGTTGTAGATGACCTGGTGGATCTCGTCCCGCGTAGCCTGGACGACGCAGCCCTCCGCCGCGTCGTAGGTCATCTCCACGCCCTTCTCCTGGGCCACCAGGTCCATCATCCGCATGACCTGCTCCAGCACCGGCAGCACGTCCACCGCCGTGGGCGCGTCCAGCACGCCGCTGTCCAGCCGGGTCAGGCGCAGCAGGTCCTCCGTGATGCGGGAGAGGCGCTCCGCCTCCTGGCGGATGTCCATGACGAACTCCCGGGTGGTGGTGGGGTCGATATTCTCGGTCTGTAAAATGGAGTCCGACAGCAGCCGGATGGCCGCCAGGGGCGTCTTCAGCTCGTGGGACGCGTCGGACACAAAGCGGCGGCGGGCGTTCTCCGTGGTCTGGAGACGGTCCGTCAGGCTGTTGAACTCCTCGCCGATCTGAGCGATCTCGTCGTGGCCGCCGATCTCGGCCCGGTGGCTGTAGGCACCCTCCCGCACCTGGCGGATGGCCGTCAGCAGGCGGCCGATCTTCTTCGTCAGCGCCACGGACAAGATTAGGCTCAGGACCAGCACCACCACGCCAATCATGGCGGACAGCTTCAAAAGGTTGGTCTGGAGCCCCTCCAGCAGCGCCGCCTGCCCGGTGTCGTACTCATAGGCGTACACCGCGCCGATGATGCGGTTCTGATACAGCACCGGCGAGGTGGCCCGGCTGCGGAAGGCCCCGTTCTGATAGATGCAGGAGAACGCGTCATAGCCCATCAGGGCCTGGACGATCTCTGAGAAAAACACATAGTCGCCCACGGCGCCGCCGGTCTCCCGGGTGTCATAGAGGACCTTGCCCGCCTCGTCCGTCACCAGGATGCGGGAGAGCCCCGTCTCCTCCACCACCGCCATGGCCGCCGCCACGTTCTCCTCGTTCAGCCGGTCCAGGCCGGACAGGGAGTACACCATGACGGAGACGCTGCTCTGCATGGTGGCCTCCTTGGAGTGGAACACCATGTCCTCCGACACCAGCAGGGGATAGGTGTTCAGCAGCAGCAGCACCGCGGCGATGATCAGCAGGTAGCTCAGGCCGAATTTGACCCGGAGGCTGCTCCAGATTCGCTGCTTATTCCTTGAAATAATACCCCACCCCCCACTTGGTCATGATGTGGTCCGGCTCCGCCGGGTTCCTCTCCAGCTTCTCCCGCAGGCGGCGGATGTGGACGTCCACGGTGCGGTAGTCCCCCGCGTAGGTGTAGCCCCAAACCACGTTCATGAGATTTTCCCGGCTGTAGATGCGCCGGGGGTTCCGCATCAGAAGCTCGATGAGGTCGTACTCCTTGGCCGTCAGGTCCACGGTCTTTCCGTCCCGGACGGCCACCCGCTCCTCGGTGTTCAGGGAGAGGTTCCCCGCCGTCAGCACCGCGCCCCGGGCCCGCTGGACCCCGGCGGCCCGCCGCAGCAGCGCCCGGACCCGGGCCTTCAGCTCCAGGATGTTGAAGGGCTTGGTCAGATAGTCGTCCGCCCCGCACTCAAAGCCCATCAGCTTGTCCGCGTCCTCGCTCTTGGCGGTCAGCATGATGATGGGCACGTTGGAGAACTCCCGGATGCGCATACAGGCCTCCAGGCCGTCCACCTCCGGCATCATCACGTCCAGAATCAGCAGGTCGAATTTCCCGTTCCGGGCCAGCTCCACCGCCGCCGCGCCGTCGTAGGCGCACTCCACCTGATAGCCCTCGTTCTCCAAGTTGAATTTCATGCCCTTCACCAGGGTCCGCTCGTCGTCCACCACCAGAATTTTCATATCTCAGTCCTCTCCGTCCACAGTGATCCGGCCCTCCAGCGCGGCAAACTTCCCCTCGCCGATGCCGGACACCTCCATGATCTCCTCGATTGTCGCGAATGTTCCGTGCTCCGTCCGGTATTCCACGATGCGGCGGGCCAGCTCCTCCCCGATGCCGGGCAGCGCCGCCAGCTCCTCAGCCGTGGCGGCGTTCAGATTCAGGGGGGAGAGGTCCGGCAGCAGCTCCTCCTGGGGTACCTCCACCGCCGTCTCCACGGCGCCGTCCGCCAGAGCCGCCCGGTCCCGGTGGGCCAGAAGCAGCAGACCCAGAAACAGCGCCGTCATGCCCAACAAGAGCCACTCGATTTTAGCGATTTTTCCCTTTTCCATCCCTGTTGAACTCCTGTGGGTTTTTTGGTATACTACTGATATATGTCGAATCCGCGCGGATTTTGCCTGAGCGGACCCGCCGTTTTGCGCCGATACACGATGATTATAACATAGATCACAGGAGATGGACATGAAAACAAAACGCTTTTTCTCGGTTTTTTTGCTGGCCGCCCTGGTCATGAGCCTGTGGGCCGCGCCCTTCGCCGCCGCTGACGAGGCGGAGTCCCCCGTCCTGCCGGAGGAGCCGGACATCCAGTGTAAGGCGGCTCTGCTGGTGGACACCAACACGGGGCTTCCCGTCTACGCCAAAAACGAGCACCAGGAGCTGTACCCCGCCAGCCTGACCAAGATCATGACGGCCCTGCTGACCCTGGAGGCCATTGAGGACGGCTCCCTGGCCATGGGCCAGGAGATCACCGCCACCGCCTCCGCCCTGTCCGGCCTGTCCGCCGACGGCAGCTCCGCCAACATTCAGGCCGGCGAGACCATGACGGTGGAAAACCTGCTGTACTGCATGCTGGTGGTGTCCGCCAACGAAGCCTGCAACATCCTGGCGGAGGCCGTCTCCGGCTCGGTCAGCGCCTTTGTGGCGGCCATGAACGACAAAGCCGGGGAGCTGGGTTGCGTAAACACCCACTTCGCCAATCCCAACGGCCTTCACGACTCCCAACACTACACCTCCGCCTGGGACATGTACCTCATCACCAAAGAAGCCATGACCCACCCCGACTTCATGCGCATCTGCGACACCGCCACCTATACGGTTCCCGCCACCAACCTGTCCGATGCCCGGACCCTGCACACCACCAACTACCTCATCGGCGCCTGGTACTCCCGGGGCTACCTCAACAGCGACGCCCATGGCATCAAGACCGGCTCCACCAGCGAGGCCGGCCACTGTCTGGTGTCCTCCGCCACCCACGGAAGCCTGAGCTTCATCAGCGTGGTGCTGGGCGGCGACCGGGTGACGCTGGAGAACGGCGAGATCCGGACCTACAGCTTTTTTGACACCAACCTGCTCTTCAACTGGGCCTTTGACAACTTCACCTATCAGACCGTCGTGGAGGGCCAGACGGCAATCCAGGAGGTGCCCGTCTCCCTGTCCAAGATCGACCACGTCCTGGCCGTCACCGCCGGGGATGTGGAGGTCCTGATGCCCAAGGTCCTGTCGCCGGACGACCTGGAGCCGAACGTCACGCTGCTCCAGGAGACGGTGGAGGCCCCGGTGACGGCGGGCCAGAAGCTGGGGACCATGGAGCTGCGCTATGACGGCACGGTCTACGCCACCGTGGACCTGCTGGCCTCCAACGACGTGGAGGCCTCCAGGCTGCTGACCTTCTGGCGGGACGTGCATCTGTTCTTCGCCAAGACCAGCGTCCGGGTGGCTCTGGTGGTGCTGGCGGTTTTGATCGTGGCGCTGATCGTGTGGAAGCTGCTGTTCAGCCGCAGGCGCTACCGCTACGGCCGCAGTGTGGGCCGGGGCCGCAGCAGCAATTACCGGGGCCGCCGGAGATAATGATATGAAAAAGAGACTGCCGAACGGCAGTCTCTTTTTTCTCTCACAGGTACCGGACCAGCTCCTCCAGGGGCTTGCGGTCGGTGTGGAGCCGGGCGGGGTGGGCGCTCTCCGCCGGGTAGCCCAGGGGCAGCAGGGCGATGGGCCGCAGGCCCGCCATCTCCGGGAAGGCCGCCAGCAGCTTCTCCGGGTCGAACATCCCCACATACGTGGTGCCCAACCCCAGGTCCGCGGCCTGGAGCATCATCTGGGTGGCGGCGATGGCGGCGTCGATCTCGCCGTGGTCCTTGCCGTCCCCCTCCCGCTTCCAGGACGTGGCCGGGTCATAGGCCACCGCCAGAATCACCGGGGGATGGAAGTGGGCACCCATGCAGCCGTCGGCTTTCTCCAGCGCCGACTGCGTCTGGAGGACGAAGATGCGCTGGGGCTGGTAGTTGTGGGCGGTGGGGGCGTTGCGGCCGGACTCCAGAATCAGGGCCAGCTTCTCCGCCTCCACGGGGCGGTCGCTGAACTTGCGGAGGGAATACCGCTCCGCGGACAATTTTGCAAACTCCATTGGAATTCTCCTTTATCCTTCGTGATGCCCAAATTTTAGCACAGGCCGCCCGCCCCCGCAATCCCCTTTTGCAAAAACAGCGTCAGGTATTGTTCCTCCAGCCGTTCTGCCGGAGCAGGGCCTCGCACAGCTCCCGGCGTTTGGTGTCGTAGAACTCGATATACTTCAGGGAGTAGATATCGCTGACGATATAGCGGTCCCGGGGCTCCTGGTAGATCGTCACAAAATCGTTGCCCACGTCGAACAGCGTCCCCTCCCAGGAGATCGTCCCCTGGGTGCCCAGCAGGAACGTGGCGACAACGTAGCTGCCGATATAGCGGTTCAGCATCGCCTTCAGGGAGCCCCGGTACGCCTCATCCACCGTGGTGGGTGCCTCGATCACCTCGTCGGGCAGACCGGTCCGCCGCATGGTCAGATCTCCGTTCTGCGCGGGCGCCTCCCCGTTCATGGGGAACATCTGCCTGCCCTGGGCCATCATGCCGCCGGACGGGCCCATCATTTCAGTGGGCATCCCGGCCGCCGTGTCCATTCCGCCGGCCATGCCGCCCATCCCCGTGTCCGAGGTGGGGCGGGTCTGGTTCTCCGGCCCGGGGGTGATCTCCGCGGACCAGTCCAGCTGGGAGAGCGGTCGCCCGTCCATCGTCTGCCCGGACATTCCGGGCGTGTAAGTATGATTCTGATAATGTACCATCATAACACCTCTCAAGTCTTGTAATACGCGTCTGTCGGGTTATAAAAGCAGTGGTCGCCGATGCGCGTCTGCCAGTATCCCACGTCCGATGGAAAGCGGGAGCGGCAGGTAGGGCCAAAGGGATTGTAAAACCACAGGGATTCCGCCACATCCGGCACCCGGTTTCCCGCGATGGCCCAATCGGCGATATCGTAGTGGATCTGCTCAGGCCGCATGTTGTAAATATTCTGGGGATTGTAGGCGCCGCCCTCCGTCTCGCTGGCGCAGACGAACTGGTAGGGCTGGAAGATGATGTTGCGGATGCTGCCCTGGCCCACCCGGGCGTATTCGCCGCCCTTGGCGTGGACCCGGTTCATCACCACGCCCGCCACCGCTTTCATGCCGATATCCCCCTCGCCGCCCGCCTCGCATTGGATTAGCCGCGCCAGCAGCTCCCGGTCGGAATAAGCCATCGTTCACTCCTCCTTAGTTGCTGTTCCATGGTATGCGAAAACGGGGCCGCTGGTGAGAGCGGCCCCGTCTGGCGGATCGGCGCGTATTTACTTCTTCCCCTGCTCGGCAATGGTCAGGCGGAACATCTCCTCCGTCTGCTCGATGGAACGGTCCAGAGCGTACTGCTTGGCGTGCTCGGCGTAGCGGTGCTCCATCTCACAGCGCTCGTCCGGGTGCTCGATCCAGTAGTCGATGCGCTCCGCCAGGGCGTCCGTGTCCCCCGCGGGGAACAGGCTCCGCTCGTCCAGGGCGAACTGGGGCGTGGCGGACCGGGGAGAGTCCGCGATGACGGGAACCAGGCCGCAGGCGAAAGCCTCCATGCAGCTCATGGCCTCGATCTCCGCGTCGGAGGTGTGGACGTACAGGTCCGCCATGTGCAAAATCTCGATCAGGCGGGAGGGCTCGTAGAACCGCATGACAATGGGGTTGGGCAGCTTTTCCGCCAGCTTGCGGTACTTCTTCTCCAGGGGCCCCTTGCCCGCCAGAATGACCTGAATCTCCTTGGCGTGGCGGCACTTGGCGCAGGCCTCGATCAGCTCGTCCTGCCGCTTCTCCCCGGCGTACCGGCCCACCATCAACACGTTGAAGTACCCCCGCATCCAGTCCTCCTTGGGGCGCTTGCCGTAAAAATACTGGGGGCTGATGCCGTTGGAAATGACGTGGAGCCGGGCGGTGTAGCCGTGCTCACGGAGCTGGTTTGCGATCATGTTGCTGGGACAGTGGATATGGGTGAAGCGGTTGTAGAAGGTATCCCGGAAGCCATGGTACAGCAGGTCGTTGGCCCGCTTGCTGTTGCCCATGTGGAGGGTGAAAGTGATGTTCTCCGGCTGGCAGTGGAATGCCCCCGTGTGGGGGATGCCCAGCTTCTCCACATGCCGCAGTCCCGTGATGGCCAGGGGCGAGGGCATCATGAAGTGCACCACGTCCGCCCAGGCCGCCGCCTTTTCAAAGACGTGCTTGTTGGGGATCGCCAGCCGCATACCCTGGCTGGTGATCAGGTGCTCCACCACCGGCGGGAACTTCATCTGCCGCACCGCGTACTTGTAGTCCGTCGGCTTGCCGATGGCGATGACCCGCACCTCGTTGCCGTGCTCCTTCAAAGCCGTGGCGAAGCGGCGGGCGCTGATGGTGGTGCCGTTATTGGCGTCGTCAAACTGGTCGATGACCAACACGATCTTCATAGTTCCAAACTCTCTCCTCTTTTTCGCCCGCCCACACGGCGGGCAGTACAAAAGGGGCTGCCGGTAAAACAGCCCCCCTGTCTCACTGTTTGTCCAGAATCTGCTCCAGGTTCCTGGCCAGCTGGTCCGGGCAGGAGGTGTCCTTGAAGCCGCAGCGGATGCCCTTCAGGCGCTCCACGGCCTCCCGGGCGGGCATGCCCCGCACCAGGGCGGCGATGCCCTGCAGATTGCCGCTGCACCCGCCCAGGACCCGCAGGTCCCGGATGACGCCCTGGTCGTCCAGCTCCACCTGCATCGCTTGGGAGCAGACGCCCCGGGGGCGGAAGGAATATGTCATGACTGGCTCTCCTCTTTTCTTGCTTCTTTTGGTCTAGGATAGCATATCCCGCCGGAAAAGGCAAGGCGTAAAGTTTTTCTTGACAAGATCGATATTCGATATTATACTGTCATTGCAAATATCGATATTCGTTAAAAGGAGGCGCGGCGATGGCGCGGGAGAAATTCCAGACCCTGACGGAGCAGATGTTCTACATCCTGCTGTGCCTGCGGCGGGAGTGCTGCGGCGCGGACATCATGGCCCAGGTCGGCGCGCTGACCCATGGCCGGGTGGCCGTGGGGCCGGGAACGCTGTACAACCTGCTGGAGAGCTTCCTCCAGGCGGGGATGATCGTGGAGACGAAGGTGGAGGGCCGGAAACGGAGCTACCTCATCACCGAGGCCGGGCAGAAGATGCTGGACGAGGAATACCGCCGCCTGCTGACCCTGGCGGCGGACTATGAGGCCCAGACGGGCAGGGGAGGGAACGCCACATGAGGGACACGAAGCGCCGCTTTGAGCTGTTTTCCTTTTATGACCGCACCGGCATCCAGGCCCATCTGGAGCGGATGGCCGCCAGAGGCTGGCTGCTGGAGAAGATGGGCAATTTCGGCTGGCTGTACCGCCGGATAGTGCCGAAGAAGCTGCACTTTGCCGTGACGTATTTCCCCAAGGCGTCGGAGTTCGACGCGGGCCTTGCCGAGGGGCAGGACACCTTTCAGGACTACTGCGCCCAGGCCGGGTGGCAACCCGCGGCGAAGTGGGCCCAGATGCAGGTCTATTACAACGAGGCGGAGGCCCCGGTGCCCATTGAGACGGACGCGGCGGTGCAAGTGGAGACCGTCCACCGGGCCATGAAGAAGAACTTCCTGCCCGGGCAGGCTGTGATGCTGCTTTTGGCCCTGATCCAGCTGGGAATGTTCTTCCGGAGGCTGCACCGGGAGCCTGTCGGCGTCCTCTCCAGCTACACCAGTCTGTTTGTGGGCGTCTGCTGGGCGGTGGTGATCCTGCTGTGCCTGACGGAGCTGGTCTCCTACCTCCTCTGGTACAGGCGGGCCAAAGCGGCGGCCCAGAGCGGCGCCTTTGTGGAGACCCACAGCCACCGGGGGCTGCAGGCGGCGGCCCTGGCGCTGCTGGGGGCGGGGCTGCCGCTCTGGTTCGGCGTCCTCGCCCGCTCCCGCCAGCAGCTGGCCATCGGCGTTGGCAGCCTGCTGCTGATGATGCTGCTGATGTTCCTTCCGAACTTCATCAAGGCACGCTTAAAGCGCAAAAGGGTCTCCGCCGGGCTCAACCGGGCCGTCACGCTGATCAGCTGTTTTGTGCTGGCCTTTGCCCTGACCGGCGGACTGACCTTCTGCATCTTCCGCCTGGACCTGGACCACCCCGGCGAGGAGACCTACACCTATCAGGGCTATTCTTACGACAAAGACCCCATGGCCCTGCCCATGACCCTGGAGGATCTGACCGGCGAGACCTACGAACACGTCTCCCGGGAGCGCTCCGCGTCCCGGACGGTCTTCCTCGCCCACAGCAGCTGCCAGGAGCGGGTCCAGAATGATTCCGGCTCCGGCCCCCTCTCCCTAAGCTATGAGATCACGGACATCAAGCAGCCCTGGCTGCGGGATCTGGTGGTGCGGGACTATCTGGAAAACACCGGCTTCTCTGTCCGGGTCCACGGGACTGTCACATTCGATTTCAGCTGGGACTGGCTGCCCGAATCGTCCCCGGCGCGCTGGGGCGCCGACGCGGTCTACCGCAAGCGCTGGGAGGATGGGGATATGCGGAATGAATACCTGCTGTTCTACGGTGACCGGGTCGTGGAGCTGACGCTGGAGGAAGCGCCCACACCTGCCCAAACGGCCGTCATCGGCGAGAAGCTGAAAACCGCATGAGAAAAAGGAGAGGCCGTGCCTCTCCTTTTTGTTCGTGCGCTCACACGCTCAGCCCCTTGCCGTTCTTCATCTCCAATACCAGCCGGTCGGCGATCATGGCGATGAATTCCGAGTTCGTGGGCTTGCCCTTGGCGTTGCTCACCGTGTAGCCAAAGTACTTTTGCAGCGTCTCCAGGTCGCCCCGGTCCCAGGCCACTTCGATGGCGTGGCGGATGGCCCGCTCCACCCGGCTGGGCGTGGTGCCGAAGCGCTTGGCCACGGCGGGGTACAGCACCTTGGTGACGGCGTTGATGACCTCCATGTCATTGACCGCGATGATGATGGCCTCCCGCAGGTACTGGTAGCCCTTGATATGGGCGGGGACGCCGATCTCGTGGATGACGGAGGTGACCATGTTTTTCAGGACGGCGGCGTGCTGCTCCGGCGCGGCGGGCTGTTCAAACACGCTCACCATCCGGTCCAGCAGGGCGTCGGTCTCGCAGGGCTTTGGCAGGAAGTAGCTGGCGCCCAGGGACATGGCCTCGGCCACCACCTGGTCGGCGCAGAAGGCTGAGACCAGAATGACCTTGGGTATCGCGCCGTCCCGGGCCCGCAGCTGGCGCAGCACGCCCAGGCCGTCCAGCCCCGGCAGGACCACGTCCATCACCGCCAAATCAGGATGATACTGACCCATCAACTGTAAAGCTTCCGCCCCATCCCCAGTGGAACCCACGACCGTGAATCCCTCTATTTTCTCTATGGCCTCCCGCAGCATGGTGCGGAAGCCCTCGTTGGCATCTGCCAGCAATACAGTTCTTCTGTTGTCCATATTACCCTTGTCCTTTTCCCAGAATTTGCGACGGATTCGTGAATCCGTTTTCTATAAACTAGCATAAAATTACATGATTTTCAAGGCGAGGCTATTAAATTATTCCATAAATCGTTCGACACGATTTTCGAGACCGTCCTAGCCCTTGTCCCCCAATGGTTTCAGCCCTTTCTTCCCTTTTTCGGCGGGATGTGCTATCATGGGAGTGAAATGACTTGACGGGAGTGATATCTATGGACCTTTGCGCCGCGCTGGCGGCCTATCAGCAGGAGGAACGGGACCGGGCGGAGTTGCTGCGCCGCCTGGAGAGCGGCGAGGCGCTGTATGGCCGGGAGAACCCGTCGGCCCATCTGACCGCCTCCGCCTGGGTGGTCAGCCCGGACCGGACGCGGGTCCTGCTGGCCTGGCACAACCTGTACCGCTCCTGGGCCTGGCTGGGCGGCCACGCCGACGGCGAGCGGGACCTGCTGGTCGTGGCGCTGCGGGAGGTCCGGGAGGAGAGCGGTCTGACCGCCGCGCGCCCCGTGACGGAGGATATCTACTCCCTGGAGATTCTGCCCGTCAGCGGCCACGAAAAGCGGGGGCGGTACGTCCCCTCCCACCTGCATCTGAACCTGACCTTCCTGCTGGAGGCCGACCCGGCCCTGCCGGTGCGCTGCAAGCCGGATGAGAACAGCCGTGTGGGCTGGTTCGGCCTGGAGGACGCCGTCGCCGCCTCCACGGAGCCCTGGCTCCAGAAGCGCGTTTACCGCAAGCTCAACGCCAAGCTGGCCGGATATTGAAAAAGTCCCCTGGATATAAATCCAGGGGACTTTCGTTATCTGCCTTTCTTTTTGGCGGCCTCCAGCTTGGTCTGGCGGCGGTTGCGGATCTCGTCGGACATGGGCCTGATGTCGCCGGCCTTGGTCAGGGCCTGCCGCGTCAGCAGCGGGCCCACCATCTCATACACCAGCACGGAGAACAGCGTGATGTTGCGGATCAGTCCGCCCTGCTCGCCGAGCTGCATGGCGGTGGTGCACATGCCCAGGGCCACGCCCGCCTGGGGCAGCAGCGTGATGCCCAGGTACTTGCAGATGTTGGGCGCGCAGTGGGTCCACTTCGAGCTGGCATAGGCGCCGATATACTTGCCGGCGGAGCGGAACACGATATACACAACGCCGATGCAGACGATGGCGGCGTCCAGGAACACGTTCAGCTCCAGCTCCGCGCCGCTGATGACGAAGAACAGCGCGAACAGCGGAGACGTCCACTTGTCCGCCGCGCCCATCAGGTCCTCCGACAGGGGGCAGAGGTTGCAGAACACCGTGCCCAGCATCATGCACACCAGCAGGGAGGAAAAGCCCACGGTAACGGGGCCCACCCGGAACTCCAGCATGGCCAGGGAGGCGGTCAGAAACACGAACGCGATGGTCATGTTCAGGCGGTTGGTGTTGGAGTGGAACAGCTTTTCCAGCTGGGTCAGCAGCCAGCCCATCACCGCGCCCAGCAGCAGCGAGCCCACGATCTCCACAAAGGGGTTCACCAGGATGGAGACCAGGTCCACCTCGCCGCTGACCAGCGTCTTGGCGATGCCGAAGGACACAGCGAACACCACCAGGCCCACGGCGTCGTCCAGGGCCACGATTGGCAGCAGAAGGTCCGTCAGCGGGCCCTTGGCCTTGTACTGCCGCACCACCATCAGCGTGGCGGCGGGAGCGGTGGCGGTGGCGATAGCGCCCAGGGTGATGACCTGGGCCACGGACAGCTTATCCGGCATGATCACGTGGACCGCCGCCAGGGACAGATCCACCAGCAGCGTGGCCGTCAGGGCCTGGACGATGCCGATGATGGTGGCCTGCCGCCCCGTGGCTTTCAGGTCCTGCAGGCGGAACTCATTGCCGATGGAGAACGCGATGAAGCCCAGGGCCACCTCCGAGATCAGGGACAGCCGGCTCACCGCGTCGGCGGAGACAAAGCCTAGCCCGTCGATGTGCATGGTGCCCAGGCAGTAGGGGCCGATCAGAACGCCGGCCATCAGATAGGCCGTGACGTCCGGCAGCTTCAGCGGGTGGATCACGCGGGTCATGAGCAGCCCCGCCAGAATGGCGATGGACACCGACAAAAGAGTAGACATAACAGCAACTTCCTCTTTCCGAATTTCGCCATCACAGTATACTTGAAACCGCTATAAAAATCAAGGCAAACGTTTGCGAAATTTTATACGATATTCCGTCTGAAAGATTGGAGATTTTTACGATTTTGCGTTAATGATCCGTAAAATTTCCCGCGTTCTGTCCCGCGGAGCGCGAAAAAGAGGACCGCCTGAGCGGTCCTCTTTCTGATTTTATTGCCGCGCGGCGTTTCCCGGAGGCGGTCAGTCCTTTTCGATGTTCTCCGGTGTCAGGGCGTTCTGCACCTCCACCTTCTTCGGCAGCGTCAAAGACAGGATCATGGAGACGACGAACACACCCGCCACGGGGTTGCCGGAGAAGATGTCCCCGATCACCTGGGGCATGTGGTTGAAAAAGCCGTCCACCTGGGTGACGCCGATGCCGATGGCGAAGGAAGCGGCGGCGATCAGGGTGTTGCGCTGATCCAGGCCGCACTGGCCCAGCATGGTCACGCCGGAGACGATGATGGCGCCGAACATGATGACCGTGCAGCCGCCCAGCACGCAGTCCGGCAGCGTGGAGAAGAAAGCGCCGATGGGCGGGAACAGTCCGGCGATAACCAGGGTCAGGGCGCCGAACATGATGGTGAAACGGTTGACCACCTTGGTCATGGCCACCAGGCCCACGTTCTGGCTGAAGGAGGTGATGGGCGTGCAGCCGAAGACGCCGCCGGAGACGGCGGAGATAAAGCCGTCGCAGCACAGGGAGCCGGAGAGCTCTCTCTCGGTGATGTCCCGGCCCAGGCCGCCGGTGCAGACCGCCGTGGTGTCGCCGATGGTCTCGGCGGCGGAGACGAAGAACACCAGGGTCACGGAGATGATGGCGCCGATCTGGAATTTGGGCGCGTAGTGGAACAGCATGGGCAGGGAGATGACGCCCATCTCGCCGATGCTCGCGCCGATGGAGGCGAAGTCCACCATGCCGAAAAAGACCGCCACGATGTACCCGACCACCAGGCCGAAGAGGACGTACAGCTGCTTCCAGAAGCCCTTGGCCAGGGACTGGAACACCAGGCAGGCCGCCAGGGTGATGGTGCCCACCAGCAGGTTCTGCCAGCTGCCGAATTCATACACGGCGGAGGCGCCGAAGGAGCTGATGCCCACGCCCAGCAGGGAGAAGCCGATGGTCGTCACCACGCAGGCGGAGACGATGGGGGCCACGAACCGCCGCCAGTACTTCACCGTCAGGCCCAGAACGCCCTCGATGCAGCCGCCGACGATGATGGCGCCGATCATCAGCCCGTAGTCCCGGGCCGCCAGCACCATCATGGCGGAGACGAAGGTGAAGCTGACGCCCATGACCACCGGCAGCCTGGAGCCGATCTTCCAGATGGGATAGAGCTGGATCAGTGTGCCGATACCGGCGATGAACATGGCGTTTTGGATCAGGCGGGCCGTCTCCACTGCGGTGAAGGGCTGGCCGTCATAGAGCGCCACCGAGGCGACCAGGATGATGGGCGCCACGTTGGATACGAACATCGCAAGCACATGCTGCAGCCCAAACGGGATGGCTTTCCCGACAGGCACCCGCCCGTCCAGCTGATAAATGTTTTCGATCCGCGCGTTCTTCTGGGCCTCCGACTGTTTCATACGCAATTTCCCCTTTAAAAACAATTTGGAGACGGTACCGACCGCCGGACCCCTCGGATACGAAAGGTGGCCAAATTCTCCGCGAACCGTCCGCGCCGCCATCTCTATATGCTATTATAAAAGGTCGACCTTTATTTGTCAAACTTTTTGTTAGTCTTCAACAATATTTTTTTGTTTTTCGTCCGGCGCCCATGGAAACAGGAAACGGCCGCGGGGTGGAAGCGGCAGGCGGGCGCGCCTTGACGGCGCGCCCGCGGTTTGCGTTATCAGGCGGTTTTATGCCGCCTCCAGCATATTTTCAATCAAAATTCCATATCCTTTTGTCGGATCGTTCAGCAAAACGTGGGTCACGGCGCCCACCAGAGCGCCGTCCTGCAGGATGGGACTGCCGCTCATCCCCTGGACAATGCCGCCGGTGGCGGCAATCAGCGCCGGGTCCGTGACGGAGAGCACCATGTCCCGCCCGTCCGCCGCGTTGGGCACTACTTTTAAAATCTCGATCTCATACTCCCGCACCGCGTCCCCCTCCACATTGGAGCGGATGACGGCGCCGCCGGGCCTGGCCGTGCCCACGGGCACCGCGTCGCCCTGGACAGGCCCGTAGTCCTCCTCCGCCAGCGTGCCGAAGACGCCGCTGTCGGTGTTGGCGTGCAGCTCGCCCAGGTCGCATGTCAGGTCGAAGTCGCCCCGGAGCTCGCCCGCCGCGCCAGCCTCGCCCTTTTTCACCGCCTTCACGGTGGAGGGCAGGATGGAGCCGTTGGAGAAGGGCATCAGCTGGGCCGTGTCCACGTCCGTGATGCCGTGGCCCAGGGCGCCGAAGTCGCCGGTGGCGGGGTCGTAATAGGTCATGGTGCCGATACCCGCCATGCTGTCCCGAATCCACGCGCCGATGCAGTAGCTCCCCTGGTCATTTTGCGCGGGCTCCACGGACAGCGTCATGCTGCCGCCGTCCCGGCGGACCTGTAGGTCCGTGGCGGCGTCGCCGTTTTCCTGCAGCAGCGCCTGGAACTGCTCCGTGGACGTCACGGCGGTGCCGCCGCAGCTGACGATGATGTCTCCCGTCCGCAGGCCGCACTCCCTGGCGGGTGTGCCGCCGTCAGACAGCTTGATCACCACAACGCCCCGGGAAAACAGCTTGATGCCCACGGTGTGGCCCACCGGGACCAGCATCCGGGCGCCGGCGGCGTCCGCCGTCACACCGGCGGCCACGGCCACTGCCGGGGCGCAAAGAAACAGCGCCAGGAGGAGCGCCGCCCCGCCCTGGAGGGCGCGTTTTGCGATTTGCGATGGTCCATACAATCAAATCACCCCTTTTGAAAAATCGCCGGAGGCGCGTTCGTCCCGCCGGCACCGTTATCATTTGCCGCCGGTTTGAAACCACGCCAAGCAAAAAGCGGCAGCGCGTCCATGGTACAAATCCCCGCCGCCGGGATTTCAGGGCGCGAAAAAGGACCCCGCAGGCAAAAGTCTGCGGGGTCCTCCAGTATTTTCTTAATCGCGCTTGTTGAAAATTTTGAAAATGTCGTCGAAGGGGTCGTCCTCCACTTCGGGCTTGGGCACGTCCTCCTCCTTCAGGGGCACGGGCTCCGGCGCCGTGGCGGGAGCGCCGCTCTGGGCAGCGGGCGCGGCGGCGACCTTCGGCAGCTGGCCGGGGGCCTTGTCGAAGCCGGTGGCGATGACGGTGACGCGGATCTCGTCGTCCAACGTCTCGTCGAAGGTGGCGCCGAAGATGGTGAGGGCGTCGGGGTGGACGGCGGCCTGCACCAGGCTGGCGGCCTGCTCCACCTCCTCCAGGCCGATGTCCATGGAGCCGGTGACGTTGATCAGGACGCCCTTGGCGCCCTCGATGGAGGTCTCCAGCAGAGGGCTGGAAATGGCCATCTTGGCGGCCTCCTCGGCCTTGCCCTTGCCAGCGGCGCGGCCCACGCCCATATGGGCCATGCCGGCGTTTTTCATAATGGCGGTGACGTCGGCAAAGTCCAGGTTGATGAAGCCGGTGTCCCGGATCAGGTCGGAGATGGACTGCACCGCCTGACGCAGCACATCGTCGGCGATCTCAAAGGCGTTGGCGAAGGTGATCTTCTGGTCGGTGGCGTGCTTCAGCCGCTCGTTGGGGATGATGACCAGGGAGTCCACCTTCCCCTCCAGCTCGGCGATGCCCTTTTCGGCCTGCTGCATGCGGCGGCGGCCCTCAAAGCCGAAGGGCTTGGTCACCACGGCCACGGTCAGGATGTCCATCTCCTTGGCGATCTCCGCCACGATGGGCGCGCCGCCGGTGCCGGTGCCGCCGCCCATGCCGGCGGTGATGAACACCATGTCGGTGTCCTCCAGAGCCTTGGCGATCTGGTTGCGGCTCTCCTCGGCGGACTTGCGGCCCACCTCCGGGTCGGAGCCCGCGCCCTGGCCGTGAGTCAGCTTCTCGCCGATCTGAATTTTATAAGTAGCGCTGGACACGTTCAGCGCCTGCTTGTCGGTATTCACCGCCACGAAATCCACGCCCTTGGTGCCGGAGCGGACCATGCGGTTGACCACGTTGTTGCCGCCGCCGCCGACGCCGATGACCTTAATGTTGACGACGGTATCGGGGCCGGTCTCCAATCCAAATGCCATAGTGGTGCCTCCTACTATCTTTTGTAGAAACGGGCGAAAACCCCGCTGATTTTCCCTATATCCTGTGTTCTGAGATATTTAGTTTATTGTATGACACTTTCCCGCTCCGGTCAAGAGTCCCTTTTGGTTTTCGCCTGAAATTTCTGAAAAAAGCGGAGAAGCGGCAGGATCCGCCCCTCCGTTTTACGTCGGCTTTCCCGCACCGTGGCACGTCAGCGCGCGTTTTGTTTGAGATAGGCCTTGCCGTCGTCCCGGCTCAGATCGATGGTGCCCGTCATGTTGTCCTGGATCTTTTCATCGTCCAACGTCAACAGCAGGTATTGCAGCTTATAGGTGTAGTCCGCGCCGTAGGGCAGCTTCACCGTGAAGCGCCCGTCGTAGTCCATCGTCAGCACAGACAGGTCGTCCAGATGGATGCCGTCCACCCGGTCCAGCAGCGCCGCGTCCTCCAGGGCGTGCAGCAGCTTTTCCAGACTCTCCTGCTGGCCGCTGTATTCCGTCGCCAGCGCCAGCTGGCCCCCCACGGAGGGCGCCAGCAGCGTGCAGCCGTCGATGACGCCGTAACCCGCGGCGGCGCCGGACTCCATCTGGTCCACGATCTTGAGCTTGCCCCGCGTCTTGTCTCCCGGACTGACCAGCCATGTGTAGCCGTCCTGAACGACTGCCAGCGGCGTGCCGCACTCCTCCACCTCGATCAGCAGGGTGTCCGGCAGCTTCCGGTTGATCCGGACGCTCTTGAGATAGGGCAGGGACGCCACCATGCGGCTGGCCACGTCGTTCTTGTTCAGGAGATACAGGTTGTCGCCATTCTCGATGCCCGTGGCGTCCAGAATCTCCTGCTCGGTGTACCGCTCCTGTCCGGTGACGACGATGGTGTCCACCCGGAAAAACAGCGTCAGCGCCACGACGATGGCCCCGCAGATCACCAACGTGGACAGCAGCTTATAGAGGAAGCCGAAGCTTCCCCTCCGCCGCCGGTTGGAATGTCTGCGTCTCGCCATCGTCTTACTCCTGACTGTCTGTCTCTGTCCGTTCTATCTCCGCGCCCAGGGACCGCAGGTCTCTGGCAATATCCTCGTAGCCCCGGTCTATGTGGCCGATCTCGGAGACGCGGGTCTCCCCCTCCGCCGCCAGGGCCGCCACGCACAGCGCCGCGCCGCCCCGCAGGTCGGTGCACCGCACCGCCGCGCCGTAGAGGGTCTCCACCCCCGTGACCACCGCCACCCGGCCGGACACGCGGATGTCCGCGCCCATGCGGGTCAGCTCATCCACATGGCGGTAGCGGTTTGTGAAAATGTTCTCCTCAAACACCGTGGCCCCCCGACCGCGCAGCAGGGCCGCCATCAGGACGGCCTGGGCGTCGGTGGGAAAGCCGGGATAGGGCGCCGTCCGCACGGGGCGGACCGCTCTCAGCCGCCCGGGACAGGAACAGGCGATGCCCCCGTCTCCCGCCGTGACGCGGCACCCCGCCTCCCGCAAGACCGCGGTGACAGTGGCCAGATGCCGCTCCTTCGCGCCCCGGAGGAAGACCTCCCCGCCCGCGGACGCCGCCGCGCAGAGGTAAGTAGCCGCCGCGATGCGGTCGGGCATCACGGTGAACACCCCGCCGTGGAGCTTCCGCCCGCCCTCCACCGTCACGGTGGAGGTGCCCGCGCCGGATACGCTTGCGCCGCAGGCGTTCAGAAAATCCTGCAAATCCACGATCTCCGGCTCCCGGGCGGCGTTGGCGATGGTGGTCACGCCCTCCGCGCCACAGGCCGCCAGCATCAGATTCTCCGTGGCGCCCACGGAGGGCAGGCCCAGCACGAGCTCCTTCCCCTCCAGCCGGGCCGCCCTGCAGTGCAGGGTACCGCCGGTGTCGTCGATCTCGGCCCCCAGGTCCCGCAGGCCCGCCAGGTGCAGGTCGATGGGCCGGGGCCCCAGCTCGCAGCCGCCGGGGTAGCTCAGCTCCGCCTGGCCGCACCGGGCCAGAATGGCCCCCAGAAAAATGGCGGAGGAGCGCATCTCCCGCATCAGTATATCAGAGATGGCGCAGCCGTTCAACCCGGCGGTGTCCACCAGAAGGCTGCTCCCATCCCACTGCGCGCGGCAGCCCAGCGCCCGCAGGATACGGATACTGGCATCCACGTCCCGCAGGCGGGGGCAGTTCCGCAGCTCCACCTGTCCGCCTGTCAGCAGCGTGGCCGCCAGGATGGGCAGCACGCTGTTCTTCGCTCCCTGGACGGTCACCTCGCCCCGCAGGCGTCTGCCGCCTCTTACCAAAAGCTGGCTCATACACGTTCCCCTTCCGTACCCAAAGTGGTATCACAAACCATCCTATGGGCCAAAAGGGAAGGAGGTTACTGGCAGATTTCCAGCACAGTCTGATAAATTCGCTCCGTTGCGTCCCGAATCCCCAGGGAGGCCATGGCGGTCTCCATGTCCGTCCGGCGGGCCTCATCGTGGAGGATACCGCAGGCGGCCTGGAACAGGGTCTGGCCGGAGCAGTCCTTCTCCAGCAGCACCGCCGCGCCGCCCGCCGCCTCCAGGACGCGGGCGTTTTTCTCCTGGTGGTTGTTGGTGACGTAGGGCGACGGTACGATCAGCGCCGGGACGCCCAGCGCCGTCAGCTCGCTGATGGTGGACGCGCCCGCCCGGCAGATGACCAGGTCCGCCGCCCGCATGACCGGCGCCATGTCGTAGATGTACTCCCGCACCCGCAGGGCGGGGTGCCGTTCCAGGTCCACGCCCTTGTCCAGCAAGAGCTGCGTGACCAGCGGATATCCGCTTTTCCCCGCGCCGTGGATGTGGTGGAAGGGCTCCTTCGCCGCCTCCAGCGCCAGGAAGTCCGCCATCTGGCGGTTCATGCCCGACGCCCCCAGGGACCCCCAGAAGGAGACCACCAGCGGGCGCCCGTCGTCCACGCCCAGCCGGCGCTTGGCCTCCGCCTTCGTCAGGGCGAAGAAGTCGCCCCGCACCGGCGTGCCGGTGACGGTCACCTTGTCCGGGTGCCGGTAGTGCTGGCGGCAGGATTCAAAGCCCACCATGATGCGGTCCGCGAAGGGCTCCAGCAACTCCGTGGTCAGGCCGGGCACCATGTTGGACTCGTGGACCGCCGTGGGGATGCCCGCCCTGGCGGCGGCTTTCACCATGGGGAAGCTCGCGTAGCCGCCGGTGCCGATGACCACGTCGGGGCGGAAGTCCCGCAAGATCGCCCGGGCCTCCCGGGGCGCCCGCGCCAGGTTGCAGACGGAGATCACATTGTGTTTGATCTCCCCCGGTCTGAAGGAGCGGTGGAAGCTGGAGATATGGACCGTGCGAAAATCGTAGCCCGCCTTGGGGATCAGGTCCTTTTCCAGGCCCCGCTCCGCGCCGACGAACAGAAATTCCGTGCCCGGGTCCTTTTCATGCATCAGCTGCGCCAGGGCAATGGCGGGGTTCACATGCCCCGCCGTGCCGCCGCAGGTGAATATGACGCGATTTAACGGTTTCTCCACAGCTCTCGCCTCATTTCTGATTTCCCAATTGTCACCCGGCCTTTGTGGGCTTCATCTGCCTCGACACCGACAGCACAATGCCCATCTCCGCCAATTGTATCGACAGCGCCGTGCCGCCATAGCTGAAAAACGGAAGGGAGATGCCCGTGGTGGGCAGCAATCCCGTGACCACGCCGATGTTCAAAAAGGTCTGCATGGCGATCAGCGTGGTGACGCCCACCGCCAGAAGACTGCCGAAGCGGTCCCGGGCGTGGAGGGCGATCCAGTAGCCCCGCAGGATCAGCGCCGCGAACAGCAGCATGATGATGGTGGCGCCGATCAGGCCCAGCTCCTCGCAGACGATGGCGAAAATGAAGTCGTTGTGCTCCTCCGGCAGGTACAAAAACTTCTGCCGGCTCTTACCCAGACCCACGCCAAGCAATCCGCCGGAGCCAATGGAAATCAGGCTTTGGGACAGCTGGTAGCCCTTGTCCGCGGCGTCCTCCCAGGGATTCAGCCAATAGGTGATGCGGGAGGTGTTGTAGCCAATGACGAACAAGATCACATACAGGCCCGCCGCCGCCGCGCCCACGGCGCCGAAGACCCAGGCCCAGTTGATGCCGCCCACCAGCATCAGCACCGCGCCGGTGCCCATGATCAAAATGGCGCCGGACAGGTGGGGCTCCTTGGCGACCAGGCCGCCGGTCACCAGCAGCCAGACGGCGTAGGGCATCACACCGAACCGGGTGGTGCGCATTTTGTCTTTTTTCTTGGATATACTGTCCGAAAAGTACAAGATAATCGCCACCTTGGCGATCTCCGAGGGCTGGAAGGTCAGCAGCTCGCCGATGCCCAGCCAGCGCCGGGCGTTGTTGCGCATAATGCCGATGCCGGGAACCAGCACGACCAGCAGCAGGAAGATGGACACATACAGCAGCGGCCTTGCAAGGCCCCGGAAGCGCTGGTAGTTGATCTTTCCGATGAAGAACATGGCCGCGATGCCCATGATGGCAAAGACGCTCTGGCGCACAAAGTAGTAGGTGGGGTCGTGGTTCTTCGTCTCATAATAGGCGGAGGGAAAGCTGGCGGACAGCAGCATCACCAGGCCGATGGCCGTCAGCAGCAGCACCAGCAGGCAGAAGGGCAGATCGATGGGCCCTCTGGCCAGCTCCCGGCTCTCCTGCTCCCGCTCCTGCCGCCGCTGCCGGCGCTCCTGCCGGGCCAGGGCCTCCTCCCGCGAAATGGGTCTGCGGCGCGGCTCCGCTTTTCGCTGTGTGGCCACCGTGGTTCCCTCCTTTCCACTTGATTTGGGGACTTGCCTGTATTCGGAATGACAGGGTCCGGAGAGCCCAACGGCTCTCAATCGGTTTCGCCCGCGGTGAAATGCCGCCCTTCCCGATTCCGGATTCCCGATGGTTCAATACCTTCCCTGGATGCCCAGATACGCCAGCACGCTGCACACCAGCGTGATGCCGGAGAACACCGCCACCAGCTTCGCCTCGCTCCAGCCGGACAGCTCCAAATGGTGGTGCAGGGGCGCCATTTTGAAAAAGCGCTTGCCGTGGGTCGCCTTGAAATAGCCCACCTGGATGATGTCGGACAGCGTCTCCGCGATATAGATGACGCCCACCGGAATCAGGATGAGCGGCATATCCAGGGCAAAGGCCAGGGCCGCCACGGCGCCGCCCAGGAACAGGCTGCCGGTGTCGCCCATGAAGACCCTGGCAGGGTGGTGGTTGTAGACGAAGAACGCCGCCAGGCCGCCCGCCAGCGCCGCCGGGAACAGGGCCAGGTCCAGAAGCCGCCAGCCCACCGCGGCGGCGGTGAAGAACACCATCACCACAAAGGTGACGCCGCACGCCAGGCCGTCGATGCCGTCGGTCAGGTTCACGGCGTTAACACAGCCCACGATGACGAAGGCCGCGAACACCAGATAGACGATCCAGTTGACGGTCAGCGTGGCGTTGACAAAGGGGATGTACAGCGCGTTGGTCAGCAGGCCCTCATACCGCATCAGACACAAAAACACCACCGCCGCCAGCAGCTGCAGCAGAAACTTCTGCTTCGCGGTCAGGCCCTCGTTCTGGTGCTGGCGGACCTTGCGGTAGTCGTCCACAAAGCCGATCAGGCCGAAGATCAGCGCGAACAGGTAGACGTACAGGTGGGAGAACTCCCCCCGCAGCATCTGCCGCCAGCCCAGGGCCAGCACGGTCACGCCGGTGCCCAGAATGAACATGATGCCGCCCATGGTGGGCGTGCCGGCCTTGCCCGCGTGCCACTTCGGACCGTCCTCCCGGATCTCCTGACCGGCCTTCAGCTTCCGCAGCTCCGAAATCAAGGACCTGCCAATAACCAGCGTCAGCAGGAAGCTGACGCCCAGCGCAAGCAGTAACGAAATATCCATCTTCTTCCTCTCCCTCTTTTCGCCGTCTCCGGCGCTTTCGTGTCTTATTGGGCGGCTTTCAGATAATCGGCCACGATCTCCCGCTCATCCATATGATACTTCACATGGTTCACTTCCTGGTACGTCTCGTGGCCCTTGCCGCACAGGACGACGACGTCGCCCGCCTCCGCGTGGTCCATCGCCCAGTGGATGGCCTCCACCCGGTCCTCCACCACCACGTAGGGCGTGGAGGCGCCCTCCAGGCCCGGCAGGATGTCGGCGATGATGTCCGCCGGACGCTCTGTCCGGGGGTTGTCGGTGGTGACGACGACAAAGTCCGCGATGTCCGCCGCCACCTTACCCATCTTGGGGCGTTTGGTCTTATCCCGGTCGCCGCCGCAGCCGAACAGCGCCACGGTGCGGCCCCTGGCAAAGCCCTTTACGGAGGTCAGGACATTCTCCAGGCCGTCGGGGCTGTGGGCATAGTCGATGAGCACGGTGTAGGGCTTCCCCGGTGTGGGGACCACCTCCACCCGGCCCTTCACGTGGGGGACGCGGGCGAGAGCCCGGGCGCTCTTCTCCAGGGGGACGCCCAGCATCAGCGCCGCGCCCAGCACATCCAGGGTATTATATATCATGAAGCCGCCGGGGATATTCACCCGGACAGGCACCTTTTTCTCCGCCGTCACCGCCGTGAAAGCCACGTGGTCCGCCGCCAGCTCCACGTCCTCCGCCCGCAGGTCCGCCGCCGCGTGCTCCGCGTAGAAGAACTTCCGGCAGGCGGCGTTTTCCAGTAGGCGCGGCGTCCAGGGGTCGTCGGCGTTGCAGACGCCCGCGTCGCAGTTCCGAAACAGGACCGCCTTGGCGTCGCAGTAGGCCTCCATGGTCCCGTGGAAGTCCAGGTGGTCCTGGGTCAGGTTGGTAAAGACGCCGACGGCGTAGTGGACGCCGTAGACCCGGTCCAGCGCCAGGGCGTGGGAGGAGACCTCCATCACCACGTGGGTGCAGCCCGCGTCCCGCATCCGGGCGAAGAGCCGCTGGAGCTCGAAGGACTCCGGCGTGGTGCGCTCCGTGGGGATGCTCTCTCCGCCGATCACATTCTGATTGGTGCCGATGAGTCCCACTCTGGCCCCCGCCTCCTGCTCCAGGATGGCTTTCAGCAGATACGTGGTGGTGGTCTTGCCATTGGTGCCGGTGACGCCCACCATGGTCATGCCGTCCGCCGGATGGCCGAAGAAGTTGGCGCCCACCACCGCCAGGGCGCGGCGGGAGTCCGCCACCCGGACATAGGGAAAGCCCGGGTCCTCCGGCGGCTTCTGGCACAGCACCGCCGCCGCGCCGGCGGCCATCGCCTTGCCGATAAAGGCGTGGCCGTCGGTGGCAAAGCCGGTCATGGCCACGAACAGGTCGCCGGGACGGGTGGCGCGGGAGTCGTAGCTGATATTTGGGATCTCCAGGTCCATGTCCGCCGTGGCGGAGAGGACGTCGATGCCCTTTAAAAGTTCCTTCAATTTCATAAGCAAGCCCCTTTACACAGTTTTGGCGCCCCATTTTCGCCAAGATAATTATAGACGGGCAAAAACGCAATGTATACGGAAAATGGTGCCGAAAACCCTGCGGAACCTGCTGTTCGCGGCGCTAATCCAGCACCGAGCTGTCGCCGAACTGTACCGTCACCACGCTGCCCGCCGCCAGCTCCGTGCCCTCCTGGTAGTTCTGACTGATGGCGCGGACGTTGCCGGAGGTGGCGCTGGTGGTGCCCGCGACCTTCATGATGAGGCCCGCGTTGGTCAGGGCCTTGTTGGCCGCCGACGCCGTCATGCCCACCACATTGGGCACAGTGCAGGGCGCGTCGCTCTTCTCCGCCCCCAGGTACAGGATGATGGTGGCGTTGTTGGGCACAATGGCGCCTCCCACGGGGGTCTGGTCCGTCACGGTGTCGCCGCTACCCAGGGTGCGGACGGAGAAGCCCGCGCTCTCCAGCCTGCTCTTGGCGTCCGCCAGGGGCTGGCCCACCACGTTGGGGACATTGGTGTCAGCGCCCGCCATCTCCGCGGCGGTGTAGTCCGGCTCGATGCCCAGGGTGGGCAGGATATCCGCCATGATCTGGCTGGCCACCGGGGCCACCATGGTGCCGCCGAACACAGGGGTGCCGGTGTTGCGGCTGGGGGTATCCATGGTCAGCAGCATGATGTACTGGGGATCGTCCGCCGGGGCGAAGCACATGAAGGACACCACCACGTCGCCGGTGCCGGTCTTATCAGCGGTACCGGTCTTGCCGCCGATGCGGTAGCCCGCCACCTGGCCGTTCTTGCCGCCGCCCTGGGCGACCACATATTCCAGGCACTGGCGGACCTTGGCGGAGGTCTCCTCGCTGATGACCTGCCGGACGGGGGTGGAATCGTGCTGGCTGATGATGTTGCCGTCGTCGTCCAGAACCTGCTCCACGATATAGGGCGTGTACAGATAGCCGCCGTTGATGCAGGCCGCCTGGGCCCGGATCAGAGCAAGGGGAGTGACGTTGAAGGTCTGGCCGAAGGAATAGGAGGCCAGCGCCGCAATATCGTTTTTCAAGCTCTCCTCACTGATAATGCCCGGAACCTCTCCGATCATATCCACGCCGGTCTTTTCAGTCAGGCCGAAGGACTTCATATATTCATAATAGGTGGACGCGCCGATACTCTGGCCCATCTTGATAAACGCGGGGTTGCAGGAGTGGCCCACCGCCTCCTCCAGGGTCTGGTGGCCGTGGCCCGAGCGGTTGGAGCAGCGCATGGTCCAGACGCCCACCTTCACAGCGCCGGTGCAGTCGAAGGTGGAATTCATATTGACCTTCCCCTCCTCCAGCGCCATCGCCAGCGTGAGCGCCTTGTAGGTGGAGCCGGGCTCGTAGGTGGAGTCGATGCACTTGTTGCGCCACTGGGTCTGGACGGCGTCGCCCATGGCCTTGTCAACGGCCTCCTGATACTTCTCCTCGCTCTCATAGGTGTCTTTCTTCTTCTCCAGCTCCGCCAGGGCGGAATCCAGACTCTCCTGGAGCGTATCGTCCAGAATGGAGCCGTAGGAGTTGCTGTCGTAGTTGGGGTAGGAGGCCATGGCGATGATGGCGCCGGTGTTGACGTCCATGACGATGCCGGTGCCGCCGTTGGCGGCGTCGTACTTCTTCAACATGCTCTCCAGCCCCTTTTCCAGGTACGACTGGACCTTGACGTCGATGGTCAGCAGCAGGCTGTTGCCGTTTTCAGCGTCGAAATACTGCTCGTAGTTGTACAGCAGGGCGGTGCCGGCGGCGTTTTTCGCCGTGACGGTCAGGCCGGAGGTCCCCTCCAGCTCGCCGTCATACTTGGCCTCCAGGCCCACGCCGCCCTGGTTGTCGCCGTTGACAAAGCCGATGACGTTGGCGGCCAGACTACTGTAAGGATAGTACCGCTTGGAGTCCGGCTGGAGAAAAACGCCCACGATCCGCCTCTGCTGGTCCTTCTCCACCTCGTTGCCCTCGTCGTCGATCTCGCCGTTGATGAAGCGGCGCAGCTCGTCGGCCGCGGCCCGCTCCAGCTTTTTCTTCAGAAGCTCGTACTGGGAAAAGGTCCGCTCCATCCGCTTTTCAATGGTGCCCTGGTCGATCTCCAGGATGCGGCTCAGGCCCCGGGCGATGTACGCCTGGTCCTTCAGCTCCGGGGCGGTGTAGCTCTCGCCCTTTTCCGCGGCGGCCTTGGCCGCCGCCGCCTGGGCCTCCTGCTGGCTCTCCACGTACTGCTGAATCTCCAGGGGGGAGATGCACACCGTCTCCGCCGTGGCGGAGATGGCCAGGGTGACGCCGTTGCGGTCGTAGATCGTGCCCCGGGAGGCGGAGATCACCGCGCTGCGGGTCTGCTGATCCACGGCCTTCTCCTGCATCGCCTCGTGCTGGTTGATCTGGATGTCGTACAGCTTCCAGAACAGCGCCACAAAGGTGCACACGCCCAGCAGGAACATGATGAAGACCGTCCTGTTGCGGATGACCTGATTGGCGCGGCGGGCGGCGTCGCTTTTTCTATGGGGGGTGCTTGCCATGCGTTATTTCCTCCTCCGGGGCCGGTTCAATCGCTTCCAAACGGAAGCAGGGGAGCGAGAAGCACGCTTCTCACTCCCCGCCGTGTCACTTTTTTATGACGGATACCTGCCGTATCCTTTGTCGGGTAGGCCCTCCGGCGTCAGGCGCCGGATACTGGTGCATTATAATGCGGCGGTCAGTCAAAATATTCCACCACCGCGTAGATTCCGTGGTTCAGGGAGGCCAGGATTTTGCTCAGAACGCTGGGGTCCTCCTTCTGGTAGACCACGGCGCTGTCGCCGCCGGAGAGGTCGATGTAGCAGATCTGGCTGTTGCCGGGCTTGGTCATGCCGGCGGCCTCGGCGGCCTCCTTCACGGTGGCCAGGTCGAACATCTGCTCATACTCGGCGGTCAATGTCACGTTCTCCGTCTCCAGCGTGCTCAGCTGGCTCTGCAGCGCCACGGTGTCGGCGGAGAGGACGGTCAGCTGGACGTAGCACATCAGCACCAGCACCGCCATGCCGATGACGGCGGCGACGCCCGCCACGGTAAACAGCGAGACCTGCTGCTGCTCCCGCACCTGGACGCGGGCGGAGGCATGGACCTTCGCCTTCGGTTTTTCCCGGGCCGCCTCCTGGCGGCGGGGGGCCTCGCCGGCGTGCCGCAGCTCCCGTTCCCGGACCGCGTAATCCAGATCATACGCCAGGCTGCCGTTGACGGCATGGCTGTTTCGATAGCGCAGCTCCCGCGCTGTAGACGCCACAGAGGACCCCTCCCTTCCCAGGATTCACACACAAGAAGGGCGCTTGTCCCTTCTCATTACAGATCAAATGGATCGCGTTTTTCCGCGACTCTCAATTTCGCGCTGCGGGCCCGGGGGTTGTCCGCCAGCTCCGCCTCGCCGGAGACGACGGGCTTCCGGGTCAGCACCCTGATCTTCGGCTTCTTGCCACACACGCACACCGGAAACTCCGGCGGACAGGTACAGCCCTTTGCCATGTCCTGCATCGCCCGCTTGACGATGCGGTCCTCCAGCGAGTGGAAGGTGATCACCGCCAGCCGTCCGCCGGGGTTCAGGTTGTCCACCGCCGCCGTCAGCATGGGCGGCAGGGCGTCCAGCTCGCCGTTGACGGCGATGCGGATGGCCTGAAAGCTCCGCTTGGCGGGGTGCTGCTTCTCCCGCAGGGCCGCCGGGGGCATCGCCCCCCTGATGATATCCACCAGCTCCAGGGTGGTCGCAACCGGCGCGGTCTCCCGCGCCCGGACAATGGCTTTCGCAATGGCGGGGGCGTAGCGCTCCTCGCCGTATTCGTACAGGATGCGCCGCAGCTCCTCGTAGGGCCAGGTGTTGACCACCTCCCGGGCCGTCAGGGGCGCGGAGGTATCCATCCGCATGTCCAGCGGGGCGTCCCGCGTGTAGGAGAAGCCCCGGGAGGCGTCGTCCAGCTGAGGCGAGGACACGCCCAGGTCGAACAGCATCCCGTCGACGCCGGAGGTGCCTGCCTGACGCAGGACGCCGTCCAGCTCCGAGAAATTTCCGTGAACCAGCGTCACCCGGTCCACCCATGGCGCCAGACGCTCCCTGGCCGCGTCGATGGCCGCCATGTCGCGGTCGATACAGATGAGCCTGCCGGTGGTCAGCCTTTGGGCGATCT
This sequence comes from uncultured Oscillibacter sp., assembly GCA_902476875.1. GTDB lineage: Bacteria > Bacillota > Clostridia > Oscillospirales > Oscillospiraceae > Oscillibacter. Next base: position 29,517 of record CABSFC010000001.1, read on the forward strand.
CTCTGGAGTGCCCCGCGCGGCCCAGCGTACCGTCCACATACACCCCGTCGGGGCGGATGTGCAGTGCTTCGATGCACTCGTTCAATAAAACAGGCTTGTGGGTGTACTCCATAGGCGCTTACCCACGGCTGCGGCGGGCGCGGGCCAGGGCGTCCATGGCGGCTGCCATGTCGTCGTCCTCCAGCATCCGCCGCTCCCGCTCTTCCCAGGTCTTCTCGTCCCAGATCTCCGCGAAGGAGTTCAGGCCCACGATGGTGGCGGTCTTTTTCAGGCCCGCGTGCCTGCGCAATCCGGCGGGGATCAGCACCCGGCCCTGGGCGTCCGGCTCGCACTGGACGGCGTTGGCGTACAGCAGCGTCAGCGCCCGCATCTCGGTGTAGCTCAGATCGTCCATCTCCTCGGACATCTGCTCCCACCTGGCCTGGGGGTAGATGGTCAGGCAGTGCTCGGCGCCGATGGTGATGAAAAAGGTGTCCCCCAGCGCCTCACGCATGGTGGAGGGAATGACCAGACGGCCCTTGGCGTCGATACTGTTATTGGATTTGCCCATCAGTCTCGCCACAGGCGCCGCCCCCTTTCCCCGCTTTTTGGGTCCGGATGGGGAAAGTTTGGCACTGGTTTACCCAAAGCCCCCACTTTTCCCCACCATCAATTTTGAGTATAAGCAAAGATTGCGGGAATTGCAAGGATTTTTTTCCGACAAGAAACAGGCAAATTTCTCCGTTTTTCCTCTTTTTTAACCAAAAATAGCCAAAATAAAACGGGCGTTCGATTATTTTGCGGTTGGTTGACGTAAAATTGAAAACCGTCCTCAGCACAACATCTTGTGCCGAAGACGGTTCTTTTGCGGAGCAAAGCCCAAAATCTTGAAATTGTTGAAAAAGTTTCAGCAATTTTTTCGTCGTTTTTTACAAAATTTTAGCGATTATGGTCTACCAGAGCGGTCGCCACCGGAGACTGTGGAAATTCCGCGGGCCGGATCAGTTGCCTCCCGCGGGGGCCTCCGGGTCGTTCTTCCCGTCCAGCTTGTCCCGCTGCTCCTGGATCTTGGCGGCGGAGGCGGTGCGGAAGCGGACGCGGGACTCCTTCACCTCGTCCAGGGCGGCCTGGACGGCCTCCTCCGTGCGGGCCAGGGCGTCCTCGGCGTACTCGTTGGCCACCTGGTACAGCTTGCGGGAGCGCTCCTCCGCCTGGGCCACGATCTGGCGGGCCCTCTCCTTGGCGGCGTACAGCACCTCGCTGTCGGAGACCTTGGTCTTGGCCTCCAGCTCCGCCTGGCGCATCATGCGGTCCACGTCCCGCTTGGCCTCGTCCACGAACTTGTCCCGGGCGGCCAGCAGCTCCTGGGCGCGCTTGATCTCCACAGGCAGCTGGGCCCGCAGCTCGTCCAGCAGGTCCAGCATCTCGTCCCGGTCCACAACGCTCATGTTGGGCTTCAGTGCGGGGGCTTTGGCGTCCTCGATCTTCTCATACAGCATATCGATCAAACGGTTGATGTCATTCGCCATGGCTTTATCCTTCCTTCTTCTTGATCATGTCCCGCACCAAGGGGATTATGGACGGCGGCAGGTACTGCTCCAGGGGCTGGCGGTAGCGGATCATCTCCCGGGCCATGGAGGAGCTGAAGTGCTGGTACGCCGCGCTGGCGGGCAGCAGCATGGTCTCCAGCCCCGGGTGGATATTGCGGTTGATCATGGCCATCTGGTACTCCACGTCAAAGTCCGTCACGTTCCGCACGCCCCGGACGATGGCGTCCGCCCCGTGGGCCGCGGCGTAGTCCGCCAGCAGGCCCGGCCACAGCTCCGCCTCCACATGGGGCATGTCCGCCACGGCGGTCTTCACCAGCCGGAGTTTCTCCTCCGGGGTGAACATCTGGTTCTTTTTCTCCGCGTTGGGGCTGACGCACACCCAAACCTTGTCAAAGCAGGTCGCTGCCCGCCGGATGATATCCAAATGCCCCAGGGTGATGGGGTCAAAACTGCCGGAGCAGATAGCTGTTCTCATAGGGTCGATTCCTCGTTCTCTTCATTTCCGCCCCGGCGGTAGACGGTCAGGCCGATCTTTCCGTAGCGGTAGGTCCTGTGGAGCCGGTAGGGCGGCTCCAGGGCGGGCAGATCCCTGCCCGCGGGGTGTTCCGCCACAATTATACCATGCCTTTCCAGAATGTCAAACCTTGCGATATGGGCGATGGCCGGTTCCAGCAGGCCCGCAGCGTAGGGCGGGTCCAGCAGGATGATGTCGAACTTCTCCCCCAGGGACTCCAGATACTCCATGGAGTCCCCCGCCACCACCCGGGCCCGGTCCTGCAGGTCCGTGGTCTTCAGATTTTCGCGGATGAGCTTCACCGCGTCGGCCCGCCGGTCCACGAACACGGCGGAGGCCGCGCCCCGGCTGAGACACTCGATGCCCAGCTGTCCCGTGCCGGCGAACAGGTCCAGGACCCGGCGCCCCTCCAGGTCGAACTGGAGGATGTTGAACATGCCCTCCTTCACCCGGTCGGTGGTGGGGCGGGTCTCCATCCCCTCCAGCTCCCCCAGCCGGCGCCCCCGGGCGGAGCCTGTGATCACGCGCATGGCGGTCTCTCCTTTTTTCATGGACTGTTTTGTTTTATTTTACGGCAAACTTCTCCGGTTTTCAATAGGAACGCTCTTCTTTTTGGGACTTGTACTTTAGAAAAGAATCGTATATAATAAACTTCTAAAAGTACGGACACCAGGGGCCGCGGGCCCTGACAATACCTGGAAAGAAAGGACGTTCTCATGATTCAATTCAAGTCAGATCAGGGTGAGATCTCCGTCAGCAGCGCCGTCTTCTCCAACATCACCGGCATGGCCGCCACCAACTGCTTCGGCGTCAAGGGCATGGCGTACCGCTCCATGACCGACGGTCTGGTCCACCTGCTGCGCCGGGAGGCCATGAGCAAGGGCGTCAGCATCACATACCACGACGACAACTCTATCTCCATCGAGCTCCACATCATCGTGGAGAACGGCGTCAACATCCCCGCCGTGTGCCGCTCCATCATGAACGAGGTGCGCTATGTGGTGACCAGGAATACCGGCGTACCCGTCAAGGCTGTGGACGTGTGCGTCGATTCCATGACCCTGTGAGGGAGGAGCAGAACGAATGAACGAACAAATCACCGGCGCCCTGTTCAAGCAGATGGTGCTGCACGGCGCCGCCGCCATCACCGCCCAGAAGCAGGCCATCAACGACCTGAACGTGTTCCCCGTCCCCGACGGCGACACCGGCACCAACATGTCCATGACCATCGGCACCGCCGTGGCGGAGCTGCGCAAGAACGCCCCCGCCACCGTGTCCAAGGCCGCCGACCTCACCGCCTCCGCCCTGCTGCGGGGCGCCCGGGGCAACTCCGGCGTCATCCTCTCCCTGCTGTTCCGCGGCCTGTCCAAGGGCCTGAAGGGCAAGGAGACCGCCGACGCGGCCGAGTTCGCCGCCGCCATGCAGGATGGCGTCTCCGCCGCCTATAAGGCCGTCATGAAGCCCGCCGAGGGCACTGTCCTGACCGTCTCCCGCCTGGCCGCCAAGCGGGCCGTGGACGTGGCCGCGGAGGGGGAGACCGATCTGGAAAAGGTTCTGGAGGAGGCCCTGAAGGAGGGCTATGACGCCCTGGCCCAGACCACCGACATGAACCCCGTGCTGAAAAAGGCCGGCGTTGTGGACGCCGGCGGCAAGGGCTACCTCCTGATCCTGGAGGGCATGCTGGCCGAGATGCGGGGCGAACCCATGCCGGAGGTCGCTGAGAGCGCCCAGACGCAGGAGAAGGCGGACTTCGCCGCCCTGGGCGAGGAGGACATCACCTTCACCTTCGACACCGTGTTCATCGTCCGCAAGACCGTGAACAAGCCGCTGGAGCCCTTCCGGGCGTATCTCAGCAGCATCGGCGACAGCCTGGTCATCGGCGAGGACGACGAGGCTTTCAAGGTCCACGTCCACACCGACATCCCCGGCGCCGCCCTGACCGAGGCCCAGAAGTACGGCACCCTGGAGCTGGCGAAGATCGAGAACATGCGCACCCAGGCGGAGGACCTGGCCGCCGGCCGGAAGGCCCAGAGCACCGACGATCTGGACGCCGTGGAGGAGGCGCTGGAGCGCGGCGAGGCCGCGAAGGAGCCCGCCCACGTGGTGGCCGCGCCGGAGAAGAAGTACGGCTTCCTGGCGGTCTGCGCCGGAGAGGGCCTTGCGGCGGTGTTCCGCGACCTGGGCGCCGACGGCGTGGTGTCCGGCGGACAGACCATGAACCCCTCCACGGAGAGCATCCTGGCGGGCGTGGACGCCATCCCCGCCGAGACCGTGTTCGTCCTGCCCAACAACGGCAACATCATCATGGCCGCCCAGCAGTGCGGCGCGCTGACGGAGAAAAACGTGGTGGTTATTCCCACCAAGACCGTGCCCCAGGGCATCACCGCCATGATGAATGTGGACTTTGAGGCCCCCGACGCGGAGACCATCACCCAGGCCATGACGGAGGTCCTGCCCACCGTCACCACCGCCCAGATCACCTATGCCGCCCGGGACTCCGATTTCGACGGCTTCGACATCAAGGAGGGCGATTACCTGGCGCTGGAGGAGGGCAAGCTCTTCGGCACCGACGGCTCTTTGGACGCGCTGCTCACAAAGCTGGCGGCGGACGCCGTGGAGAAATCGGCCAGCTTTATCTCCCTGTACTTCGGCGAGGACGTGTCCGAGGAGGACGCCCAGCGGGCGGGGCAGGTCTTTGAAAGCGCCTGTCCCGACGCGGAAGTGGTCGTCCTCTCCGGCGGGCAGCCTGTTTACTACTATATCATTTCCATGGAATAACGCCGCGTTGCGCACAGGGTCCGGACCGGGAGGTCCGGACCCTGTTTTTTCGCCGCCACGCCTGAGGCAGGCGGCGCGGCCGGGGCGCTCCGCAAAAGAACCGCCCGCATAGCGCCGCGAAAGCCCTGATGACAACGCCCCGCCGGGGCAAAAAACAGCCGGCCCCTCCGGACCGGCTGTCTCCTGTTTACAGCTTTACAGCGTCTCCATCTCCGCGTTCACGGACGCCTCGCAGCTCCGCATCGCCAGAATGGTCTTCTCCATCAGCTCCTCCAGCGTCCAGCCCAGGCGCTCCGCGCCGTCCTTGATGACGTCCCGGGAGCAGCCGGCGGCGAACTTCTTGTCCTTGAACTTCTTCTTCAGGGAGCTGACCTCCATGTCCTGACAGCTCTTGCTGGGCCGCATCCGGGCCGCCGCGCCGATCAGGCCCGTCAGCTCGTCCGCCGCGAAAAGGACCTTCTCCATCTCGTGCGTCGGCTCCACGTCGCAGCAGATGCCGTAGCCATGGCTGCACACCGCGTGGATCAGCTCCTCGCCGCAGCCGATCTCCGCCAGCAGCTCCGGGGCCTTGACGCAGTGCTGCTCCGGCCATTGCTCAAAGTCCACGTCGTGGAGCAGGCCCACCGTGGCCCAGAAGTCCGCGTCCTCGCCATGGCCCAGCTCGTTTGCGTACCAGCGCATGGTCCCCTCCACCGTCAGGGCGTGCTGGATGTGGAAGGGCTCGCTGTTGTACTTTTTCAGCAGCCCCAGGGCCGCCTCTCTCTCAGGACAATTCATGATACTTCTCTCCTTTATCAAACTTCCCCGGGCTCGGGGTCACCGTCCAGGGTGACAAAATAATCGTAATAGGGCAGCAGGAACGCATACCCCCGCTTCAGCCGGTCCACGAGATCCCGCGAAAACAGCTCCTCCGTCAGCTTGTCCCCGTGGCAGATGGAGAAGGACTTCATCTGATACCAGGGCTTCAGAATGTCGGAGGGCGCCTGACTCCGGGGCTTTTTATAGTCCCGGGTGTCCAGCGCGAACTCCCGCTGCCGGTTCAGCTTTCTTGTCAGCTTTTCCATGGCGGCGGGGTCCCGGTCGATGCGGGCCCGGAGCTTGGCCATGGTGACGGGCCTGGGCATCCAGTAGCCCATGCCATAGCTCCAGTTGTCCGGCGCCAGCTCGAACCAGAAGGTGGGCCTGGACGTCCACTGCTCCCCGGGCCGCTCCACGCTGAGCCAGAGATGATCCTTATAGGGCCCGCGGCCGTGGAGCCGCCGGGCGTCCCGGTAAATGCGGCTCACCTTGCCGATCAGGCCGTAGTCCGGGCGCTTCTCCCGGATGAATTCGTAGATCTCGTCGTTCAGCTCCCGCATGGGCTGATAGAGCTGGGTCAGGTAGATATCCTTGTGGGCCTCGAACCAGGGCTTTTCGTTGTTGAAGCGGATGCCCCACATGAAATCCACGGTCTCGTCTGTAAATCCGGTAAACATGGTCGCCTCCGTGTTTTTTGAATCTATTATAGCACAAGCGTCAAGTCCGGACGGCAAAAAAGCCGGGGAGCCCTCCCCGGCTTTCTCGCTATTTTACGCCCCGGCCCGGGCCGCGTCCACGATGAGCTTGACGCACAGGTCGTCGCCCAGGGCGCCGCTGTCCAGGGACAGATCGTAGTTGTGGCAGTCGCCCCACCGCTTGCCGGTGTAGTGGGTGTAATAGGCGCGGCGGCTGGCGTCCTTCCTGGCCATCATCTTCTGCAGCTCTGCGGGGTCCTTGACGCCGGTCATCTCGCTGAGCCGCGCCGCCCGGTGGAGGTCGTCGGCGTAAATGAAGACGTTCAGCGTCTGGATATCCGTCGCCCGCAGGACCTCGTCGGCGCAGCGCCCCAGAATCACGCAGGGGCCCGCCTGGGCGAACCGCAGGATGACCACCTGCTGCACGTCGTGGATGGCGTCCTGAGAGTCGGGGAAAAAGGCGCCGCCGGCGCAGATGCTCCGGAGGAACGCGTTCGTCTTGGAGACGTCCTCCCCCTCCTGCTCCACCAGCTCCGCCTCGTAGCCGCTGGCCTTCACCGTCTCCCGGACGATGTCCTTGTCGTAGATCTCGATGCCCAGCTCCTGGGCCACCCGCTTGCCGATGGTGTGTCCGCCCGCGCCGTATTCCCGGCTGATGGTAATGACCTTGTTCATCTTTGCCCCTCCTGTCCCCCGCGCGCATGGCAGGGGAGTTTGACCGCCGCGCAATAAGCCTTGCTTTCAGCTGTTTTTACCATCATATCACACTCAGCCGCCGGACGCAACGGAAAATCTCAGCCCTGCAGGCTCCGCTCCAGCATCCGCAGCAGCTCTTCGGCCTGGCGGTACGAGCTCTCGCTGAGCTCATTCAGCAGTTTGGCGAGGCACGGGTCCGTGGTGCCCTCCGCCGCCCGGGCGTAGTTCAGGCCGTTACAGGCCTCGCCGTGATACCGCTCCCGCAGGGCCGCGCACCAGCGGCCAACATAGATGCGCTCCGCGCTGATGGCCGGACGGTAGCACTCGCCGGTAATGAGATAGTACACCGCCATCAGGCGTCTGGCGTGGGCGGCCTGGCTCCCCGCGATCTCCCGCAGCTTCGGCCGCGCCCACGCCGGCGCCTGTCGGGCCAGCGTCAGGAAGTACCGCCGGTCCGACAGCTCCTCCTCGATAAAGCCGGTCAGCACCTCCAGCGACTCCGCCGCCGCGCTGCCCATGCAGCAGGGGTTTTGCTCCGCGCCGGGCAGCTGGCTCTCCGGCGTGTCCGGCAGCGCCGGGGCAGCGGAAATACCGGGCGCCGGGGCTGCGGGCGCCGGGGGCTCCGCGGTGGGGCGGGCGCTGGGATAGGGCTCCAGGGTCGGCGCCACCCGCTGCCAGATGCGGTCGTACTGCCGGTAGTCGTATGTCTCCGGGGTATGTACAGTTTGCTCCATACAGGGTCCCTCCTTTTCCCACCAGTCTATGCGGCGGACGGGGGCTTCGTACCTGTCCGGACGGCAAAAAAACTCCCCCGGGGAATGGCGGGGTGTCATAAGACAGTATTGCGTTAAATTAGCTGAAAACCTTGTGTTTTCAAGGGGCGGCGTGACCTTTCGGGGTCACGCCGTTTCCTCTTTCGTCAGCTTGTCCAGCGGGATAAAGCCCACAAGGTCATAAACAATGCGGATGCCCTGTACCCTGTGGCCGCTACTCTTGTCCGGGGCCTCAATGTAGATTCCCTTGATCAACTCATGCACGGCGTAGGCGGTCAGTCCGTCAAGGGCTGCATACTTGTGTACCCGCTGGATAAACTGCTCCAAGTTTTCAACCTGTCGTTCCTGTGCTTCGATCTCGTTCTGTAAGGTCTGTACTTCGGCTTTCAACTGCGCCTGCTCGTCCTCATAGCTCCGGCTCATCATGGTGAACCTCTCGTCGGAAAGGCGGCCCGCCGCGTTGTCCTCATAGACCTTGATATACAGCCGGTCAAGCTCCGTGATGCGCTTCTCGTCCTGCGCCAGCTTCTTCCGCCGTGTCTTGATGGCTTCGCTGGTAGCCAGCTTCAACCGCTCCTCCATGACCGCCCGGAAGTGGGCTTCATAGCAGGTTACATAGGAGATCACGGCCTCCATGTGCGCCCATACCATTTCTTCCAGGACAACGGCCCGGATAAAGTGGGCCGAGCAGCTTCCCGTGTTGCTCCGGTAGTTGGCGCACACAAAATGATCCTGCCGCTTCTCAAAGTAGCTGGTGGTGCAGTAGCGCATTTTCGCCCCGCAGTCGGCGCAGTAGACAAGGCCGGAAAACATGTGGCTCTTGCCCGTCTTTGTCCGCCTGTGCCGCTGCTGGCGTATCTCCTGCACCTTGTCAAAGACCTCCTGCTCGATGATGGCCGGATGGGTGCCGTAGAATACGGCCTGCTTCTCAATGGGGGTGTCCCGCTGCTTCTTGTCCCAGATGGAATTGGTGTAGGTCTTGAAATTGACCGTGCAGCCCGTGTACTCCCGCCGTTCGAGGATATGAACGACGGTGTTTGTGTTCCATTGGCATGGGTCTGCGCTCTCCGTGTTGGGGGTGGGGATGCCCTTTCGCCGTTTGTAGGCCGTGGGGGTCAGCACCTGTTCCGCCCGGAGCAGCTTTGCGATCTGCATTGGGCCTCGGCCCTCCATACAGAGGGTGAAAATCCGCTTGACCACCTCTGCCGCTTCCTCGTCCACAAGCCACTTTGTCCTGTCCTCTGGGTCTTTCACATAGCCGTAGGGAACATGGGTGGTCAACGGCTCCCCACGCTCCCCCTTGGACTTCTGGACAGCCCGGATTTTGCGGCTGGTATCGCGCGCAAAAAACTCGTTGAACCAGTTCTTTATGCCCGCGAAATCGTTGTTCATGCTGTTGGGGTCGATGGTGTCCAGATTGTCGTTGATGGCGATATACCGCACTCCATGCTTGGGAAAGGTAAAGTTAATATACAGCCCGGTCAGGGAAGAATTGCGGCCCAGTCTGGACAGGTCTTTCGTGATGCACACGCCCACGCGCCCCGCCTCCATTTCGGCAAGCATGGCCTGAAAGCCGGGACGGTCATAGTTGGTGCCGGAGTAACCGTCATCCACGAAAAATACCGGGTGAGGGAAGCGGTGGTCTTTAGCGTATTGGAGCAGGATAGCCTTTTGATTTCCAATGGAAAAACTCTCCCCTTCGTTGGCGTCCTCTTGGGAAAGGCGGCAGTAAAGTGCCGTGATTTTGTCAGTTGCCCGTAACATTTCTGTTTCCTCCTTATCGTGGGCAACTGTCCGTACAGGTTTAGGTGAGGCTATTATACCACACGCCGGGGTGGTCTGTACAGCTTGTGTCACAGGCGATCCTCCATATTTTTCTCCATGATCCGGCGCAGCTTCCGGTCAAGGGGTTCCGTCCCCTCATAGCTGCCGGTGACGGTGTAAATCGTCCCGCCGATCTTGCGCCGCAGGGTCAGCTCCGGCAGCCAATAGGCGGAGATATTTCGGACGCAGAGGCGGCCCTCCGCGTCACGATAGCATTTCTGTGTATTCCTATTTTCCATGTGCAGTCTCCTTTCATCGTTCTTGCTCATGTTTGCGTTTCGGTTGCTGCTCCTGCTCTATCTCATGCTTGGCGCTCTCCACGGCAAACTTGATCTGCCACAGCTTTTTCACCTCGTCGGCAAGGGGCCTGTACTGCTGACCAAGGTCAACACGCTCTGCCTTTAGCTTCTCCTGCTCTTGCTTCCAGCGGGTGATGGGCAGCTTGCCATCCTTATTGAAATGGGGCTTTAGCTTCCGCTGGGCGAGATAAAAGAAATGCAGTTCCCGCTCATGCTCGGAGGCAAATTTCTCTCTGGCTTTCTTGAATTTGATGGTGTTCAGCTTGTCATAGACGGGCTTGCCCTCGGCGTAAAAATGGGCAAGCTGGAGCAGGTCGTTCAGTTCCTTTGTGCGGCTGTCCGTCTGCTTCATAGCTGCTTTCATCTGCCGGTCTTGTTCTCCGCACGCCTGAACTTTCTGCTCTAAATCTGCCAGCGTATAAATTCCGTTTTTCTGGAGATAGCTCACCGCCTCGCTGTGGCTTTTCAGATTGCCCAGCTTCGCCTTTTGTGACCATGCTCCGGCGTTACGCTGGCCGTAGTAGCGGTTGAGAAAATCCGCAAGGGTCGGCTCCTGCGGTTTTGATAATCCGTTGTTGATCTCTTTTAGCCACAGGATCAGCTTCTTGATTTTCGCTCTTGTGGCTTTCATCATGGCGTTGGCCGCCCGGATAAAGCGGTTGTGGTCGCCCTTGTCGGTGCGGATGCCCTTTGCCTCCATCTGCCGCACGGCTGGCCCTTCATGAACGGTAGGTATCTGGTCAACACCCTGCCGCTCATAGCTGCGGTGGTCGATGCGCTGCTCCAAACCTTTCTCTGCAAACTTGGCGTTACACAAATCCGCCCACGCCGCCCGCCATTCCTCCAATGTCTCCGGCCTGCCCCAGTCGGTGGTAGGCACGGCGTTGAACCTGTCATGCCCTACCTCGTCCTTGACGCGCTCTCCACGCTCGTCCAGCACATATTCCCGGCGCTGCTTCGCACCCCATTTTCCGTTTTCCTCAACAGGACGGATGGGGCAAAGCACGTGAAAATGGGGATTGGGAACGCCGCCCTCCTTGTCGGGCTGGTGAATGGCAAAGTCGCAGATCATCCCCCGGCTGACAAACTGCTCCAAACAAAACTGCCTTGCAAGAGCGATGTTCTCGTCAAGAGAAAATTCGTTCTGCAAGGCAATATCAAAGCTGTACGCAAGCTGGGCCTTGGGGTGCTTCTCCGCTTCTTCCACGGCGTTCCAGAGGTTTTGGCGGTCTGCATACTCCTGCGGGGCATGGGCTGGCAAGAGGATTTCAGAGCATACCACGCCGCCTTTTCGGGTGTAGTCTGCCGCCTCGCCGTAATACTCGCTGTACAGCTTTTCTCCGGCACGGTAAGCGGCTGCGGCAATTGCAGATTGCCCCGCGCTGCGCTTGACTTGGGTTGCGTGAAAATGATAGAGGGCGATCAGACATCACCCCCGTTCCCATCAGGCATCAGGGCTTTGACTTCGGGCAGGGAAAAGATTTTCTCCGCCAGAGAATAGAAGTCCGCCTCGCCCATGCCCTTGACCTCGGGGGCTACGCTCTCGACTGCCGCTCCTCTTGTAATGAGCCGGTGGTTCCGTTTCTTCCGCTCTCCTTCGGTGTAGTAGGCGATACGGTTTTTAAGCCGTTGGTCTTGGTGTTGGGCCTGTGCAAGCTCCTGTTCGACTTTGGCTTTCTCGGCTTGCAGTTGTTCAATGGTCTTGTTCATAAAATCAACCTCCTTGAAAATAAAAATGACCGCTCACCGAAAGGCTTCCGGTAAACGGTCTTGGTTACAGATTTGGGTTTTCAAACCCGCCGGACAGGGACAGACGCTTTTGAAAAAAGCGGGTGTTCCTGCTTGGCGGGTGCGCGGGGATAGCGGCGTAAGCCGCGCAAGGGGGGCACCCCCTTTACGGAGTGTCAGCGACGGAAAACGGGCCGGACATTCGGATGTCCGGCCCGTTCGGCCTCGCAGAGCGCACATACATGGCTTGCCATGTATAGAAGTGCGCCATTCTTTCAGAATGGATTATTCGCGCCCCTGCAGCCTTGGTGGTTTCTTACTTGACGATCTCCCAACTTCGGGACACTTTGTCCCATAGTCGAGGTTTCCAGCCGATGGTGCAGGTGAATACCGTCAAGTTCCAATCAGCTTTTGAATTTCTCCGTTTTCTTTTTGTATGTATTTAGAAAAAAACTTCGATACAAAATCCAAGGACAACAAACAGTAAAATGCTGATAATTGTTCCAACTCTCGTCATGATCTGATACTTTGTAAACTTCTTATTTCGCACAAATGTAATCCCTCGCATTCTCAATAAATGTATCTAATATCAATTCGCAATCTGTAAACTTGTATTGTCTTGCGCTTTCTATATCTTGATTTAGGAAAATAAAACCGATGCATTTATCGTAGGTTCCAAGATAATCAAAAACAGATTGTATGTATTCATTGCGAACTTCATCACTGCTGCTATGCTCCGCGATCTCTCCAAAAATAATTGGCTTATTATATGCTTCCAAATAGTCTCTTTGACCTTCATTTTCATAGAATTGCTGAAAACTCTCACGGGAATCCAATGTGTTATTCAATGTCAAGCCGACATAATCAACATAATCATCACCTGGATAATATTTCGTTGCGTATTCGTCTGCCCTGTTGGGAGACCATACCCACTTGACATTGGGAGCATACTCCCTGCCCAAGTTCACAATGTGAATCCAAGCGTTTACATATGCGAGAGCATCATCTGTTTGCCAACTGTACCAACCAGATTTGTAAGAGGGCCTCATTTCCATTTCATGCGCCAAACGAACAAAAAGTTCTGTATTGGCCCTGTTATCCGAAGATAGTTTCTTAAAATATCCAATGATTAAATCATCATAACACCCGTCAGAAACCAATTTTAAGTCCCAGTCGGTAGGCTGTAAGGTGATAAACGCTGTATATATATGTTCGTCTAAACATAAAGAAATCTTGTAATCACTTGCCTGGTCAAAACGATCATACCAAGCTAAAGTATTGATGCTGTCAGCTAAAACATCAGCCTCTTCGGGGCCTTGAACATAAATGCCCAAATATCTTTGTTCCTCTGTAATAGGATAATATTCAGCCTCGACAACCGAGGATTCTGTTACGACGGGTTCGTCAGTTGGTTCTTCCAGTGCAGATTGATTATTACTCGGAGCCTCAATAGATGCAGTGCTGTCAGAGCCATCTGCATTTTCGGTATTGGTGGGCTGTTCGTTGCAACTAACCAATAATATAAACATAGCAACCGCGAATATACAAATGCAATTAAGGAACTTCCGCTTTAGCATTGTCCTCCTCCAATTTCCGGGTGCCCCATCCCATATCGTCAGAGCAGCGCATAAGGCCCAGCAATCGGACAGGAACCATGACAACAGTTAAAACAAGAATGAATACTGGAAACAGTAATGTATAATACCACTTCACGCTTCTCATAACCTTAATATTTCGTGAACCAAAACTAATGATGCAACCAAGAAAAATAAATAGAATGATCTGCCACCATGGAGCGGTATATGCCAATGTTGGAATCGCGCAGCCAAGCATATTTAACACCTTGCAAATTATAGTATTGGCATAAACACTGACCAGCATCATCGGCATAATCATATCTGACCAGTAAATAAAGCACATCAGTTTGGCGTTTTTTAACATCCAAGGAGTCATTCTTAAATTGTTATACTGCGAACCCTCAGACCATCTTAACTGCTGCCTGATAAACTTTTTCCATTCAGTAGGCGCATCTGTATAAATTACCGAGGTGTCCTGCATAACTGTTTTGTATCCTTTTCGGAGCGTCAGGTTTGTGAGGCTTCTGTCATCGGAAACTTCTTTATGAAATCCCATGAATGTCTCATTCATAAAATCATACATCACATCTGTCAAAATCTGAGTACGGAAAGCAATTGTCCTGCCGGGAAGGCAGCCCACCTTGCCTGTAACGCTCATTGCTTTCATCGTTCCTTCAGCTCTGATCTCTTCAAGCAGATTTGCAAACATGGTTACGAATTTGCGGTCAGGATCAAGAATTTTCTGCCTGGTAGTAACACCGCCAATCTTTTGATCACAAGCAAAAGGTTTCAGCAACTCGGACAAAGTATCCTCTGTCCATACCGTATCACTGTCCACAAGCACTGTTATATCGGAATTCGGATTAATGTGCTCCATTGCCACACGGATTGCATTTCTCTTACCGGCAACAGGTGTGTAATAATACTGAACAGGTGTGAAACAAGTTGGTAAATTCTCATTAAAATCTACACACAGGCTTTCAAGTCCTTCGTTTTTTGGCCCATTAATAACAACTATAATCTCAGACGGGTTTTGGCGCGCTATTTTCATCAGAACGCTAAAAAACAGGTCTAATGGTTCGTCAACGACTGGGATCAGCACCGATGTAAAATAACTTATCTTCTTATCTTCATATTCATATGGCTTATATCGAATAGTATGGAAAAATACTATTCCCCATCGAATAAAAATGAAGGCGAAAAAAAACATAAAGAGGTGGAGGTTATGAGTTTTGATATAATCCTCGACCATCAAGAAAAATGTGTACATTACAATCACCGCTTCGCCGGGTCATTCTCTTCCAAAGATGTCTCTTGTATAAACCTTATACATAACTTCCGAGAGTTCATCGGAAACTCTATTAGCAACAATAACATCACACAAATGCTTAAACTCCGCAAAAGAATGTACGACCTTATAACCCATAAACTCTGTGGCATCACCCAATAAAGGTTCATATATTACGATCCCTCGTTTTGCTTTGGAAAGTCCCTCTATAACCCCCAAAACAGCACTTGAACGGAAATTGTCAGAATTGGACTTTGCAGTTAAGCGGTAAATACCAACTGTAGCAGGATGCTTATTTAGGATTTCTCTTACGATGTGACCTTTTCTGGTGTGGTTTGCCTGACACACAGCGGTAATCAAACTTTCAGGAATGTCATGAAAATTTGCTTTCAACTGTTTTGTATCTTTTGGTAGACAATATCCGCCATAGCCAAAAGATGGATTGTTATATTGCTTACCAATTCGAGGGTCATGACAAATTGCATCTATGATGTTCTTTGTACTTAACCCATTCATTTCTGCAAAGGTATCCAATTCATTAAAGAACGCAACACGCATGGCTAAATAAGTATTAGCGAAAAGTTTAACGGCTTCTGCCTCATCAAGCCCTATAATCAAGACAGGAACATCATCTTTATTTGCGCATTCTTGCAAGATGGCTGAAAAAGCCTGTGCATGGATAACCATAGCAGGGTCTGCAATATCTGTACCAACAACAATTCTGGAGGGGTACAAATTGTCGTATAGGGCTTTCGTTTCTCTTAAAAATTCAGGGGAAAATAGAATGCGGCTGGTGTTATATTTTTTTCGCACACTCCTTGTATACCCAACAGGAACCGTACTTTTGATAATCATGATGCAATGATTATTATTTGCCATACAAATTTCTATGGCGGAATCAACCGCACGCGTATCAAAGCTATTGGTTTCATCCTCATAATTAGTAGGTGTTGCAATAATCACATACTCGGCAGCCTTATATGCTATTGCCGTATCTACAGTAGCTGTCAAATTTAGTTTTCTTTCGGCAAGAAACTTTTCAATATATACATCCTGAACGGGAGAAATGCGGGAATTAACTTTCGCAACCTTTTCTTCATCAATATCAAGCACTATTACCTCATGCTTTTGTCCTAACAGAGTGGCAAGAGATAACCCAACATAACCTGCGCCTACAACAGTAATTCGCATAGCATTCTAACTTCCTTTTCTATATAATCCCCGCTTTCTCCCGAACCGTGTGTTGACAGCGTACCCGTTCTGGTTGGCGGAAAATTGTACTTACTTGTAGCGTTGTTTGCAGGATGGTGTACTTTCCTGTAAGGGTTTTGGCGTTCTGCACCGCATCGCTGAACAGCGAATTTTTTAACCGGAATGGTATATGCAAAGGCTCCGAATTGTGCTATAATAAAGCAAACTGGATTGGTGTACTGATTTACAGGAAAGTACACATTCTTGTAAATCGGACATACTTACAAAATAGCTGACTTTTCGTAAATCTCCGCCCGGTAGCGAAAGGTGGCCAGCGGCATCCCGCACTCCCGTGCTGCCGCTGTTCCCGTGATTTTCCCGGCTTTCCAGCGTTGGTAGGCACTGTGAAAGCCCTCCGGCAGCGGTTTGGGTGGCCGCCCAAACCGCACGCCCCTTGCTTTCGCCGCCGCGATACCCTCCGCCTGCCGCTGGCGGATGTTCGTCCGCTCATTCTCCGCCACGAAGGAAAGCACCTGCAATACAATATCCGCCAGAAATGTCCCCACCAGGTCTTTGCCCCGCCGGGTGTCCAGCAGGGGCATATCCAGCACCACAATATCTACGCCCTTGTCCTTCGTGATGGCTCTCCATTGCTCCTGTATCTCCAAATAGTTCCTTCCAAGGCGGTCAATGCTCTTAATGTAGAGCAGATCGTCTTTTTTCAGCTTTCGCAGCAGCCGCTTGTAGGCTGGGCGGTCAAAGTCCTTGCCGCTCTGCTTGTCCATAAAGATGTTCTTTTCCGGCACAGACATCTCCCGCAGGGCAATAAGCTGCCTGTCCTCATTCTGCTCCCGCGTGCTGACGCGGATATATCCGTAAGTATTTGACAAACACATCCCTCCGTTTCATTCACACACAAATACCCTTATTTCTTTGATAATTCATCCTGCTTTTGTGTCTGCCGCTTTAACCTCTCCGCTTCTGCCACACAATGTCATAGCCCAGCGCGTCGGCCAGTTCCACGGCCTCGCCGTAGCGCAGGCTGCCCCGGCGCAGTTTGCCGGAGAGGTTGGGGACGCTGGCGCTCCAGCCGTATTCATCGGCCAGAATTTCAACTAACTCGCTCATGGTCATGCCTGCCCGGACAATGTAGGATTTGATCTCGTTCCGGTAATCCTCTGCCTTTCTCATCTTCATCGTGTAAAAACCTCCTTTTTTTGTTCGCCCTGTGGTATAATGGGCTTGTCCATTGGCAAGCCCATTTCGCCGCAGGGCGTTGTTCTCGTGAAAGCGGCTTTCCGTTCCAATTTCCCTTGCCGATGCCCTGTCCGCTGGTGGGGGTGTCCGGCTTTGCCGTTGGGTGCGGGATTTTACCCTTTCGCAAACTCCCATGCTGGATGCTGTACGGTATTCGCTATGCGGTGCACCGCCCTTTGATATGGATAGGGACAGGAAACGAAACAGTTCTTCGCCGTTTTCACATAGTTTGAATTTTCCTGATCGCTTTTGCCGCTCTTTCCGAATGTCGTTCCTGCCCGGGACTCTCACCCCGGCGTAGTCCGGCCTTGGCGCGCTCCGCCGCTGCTGGGACAAAGTGTCCCGAAGCTGCGGTATCGTGGCGACGCTTCACCAGCTGGCATATCCCATTCGGACGGTCATGTGGTTTTTAAAGTACAGTGGTCTTGCTGTACTTACATCATAGCGAAAAAACGCGCCCTTTCCCGTATATCCAAAAGGTTGGAAATGGGCTAAAAAACGGCGTGATTTCCACGCTCTTGGAAATGGAGGTTTCTATGCAGACCAAGCTGACGATCCCCGAAAGATTAAAGGATTTGCGGGTAGAACAAGGGCTGACGCTGGAGCAGCTTGCGAAGAAAACGGGCTTGTCTGCCGCCGCGCTGGGCCGGTATGAGATCGATGATGGCCCGAAGGCGGCGCGGAGCGTGGACATCAGCAGCTATGCTCTCTGCCAGCTTGCGGAGGTTTACGGCGTGTCCATTGACTACTTATTAGGCCAGACAGAAAACAAAAATCCCGCAAACGCAGAGGTGCAGACTCTGCATTTGCAGGACGAGGCAATAGAAGTATTAAGGTCTGGAAAATTCAATCACCGGCTACTGTCTGAAATCCTCTGTCACAAGGAATTTGAACGGCTGATGGCGGATGCGGAGATATTTGTTGACCGCATTGCCGACCAGCGGATCAACGACCTGAATGTGCTGTTGGAGGGTACGCGGAAACAGGTCATGGAGCAGTACGCCCCTGGCGAAAACGATTTGAATATGCGGACGCTGGAGTTGGCGCAAATCACGTCCACGGAGTATTTCAGCGGGGTGGTGGGGGATGACCTCTCCGCTATCCTGCGGGACATTCGGGACGCTCACGGCAAGGACGCAACTACGGCGGATGAGGCTTCCCCCGCCGCCGAAGCGGCAAAACGGATACAAGAGGCCGTGAACTTTGAGGGCAGCCCGCAGGAAAAACAGGCGAGGGCATACCTTGCAGGTTTGTCCATCGACTACGACGCACTGACCAAAGAGGAATTTGTGACACTGATCGGGATATTGCAGAAAGCGGATATAAACCGTATCCATCAAGTGCGCAGCCAGCGGGGGCGGTCAAGCCCGTATCCTCCGCACGGCCACGGCAAGGGCAAGAAACGCCGCTAAACGAAAAAAGGACACGGAACAGGTGAAAAATCACTTGTTCTGTGTCCTTTTTGTTACCTAATCCCGCACGACAGCTGCCATCTGGCGTTGGGTTTCTTGGGTTACTGTCTTACGGGTGCCCGCCAAATCCCCGGGGGAATCTTTTGCTTCATGTTTACTTTGCGTATTCGACGACCTTGGTCTCCCGCAGGACGTGGACCTTGATCTGTCCGGGATATTCCATCTCTTCCTCGATCTTCTTGGCCAAGTCCCGGGCCAGGATGACCATCTGGTCCTCGCTGACCTGCTCGGGCTTCACCATGACGCGGACCTCCCGGCCGGCCTGGATGGCGTACGCCTTATCCACGCCGGGATAGGTGCCGGTGATGGTCTCCAGCTGCTCCAGACGCTTGATGTAATTCTCCAGATTCTCGCGGCGGGCGCCGGGACGGGCGGCGGAAATGGCGTCCGCGGCCTGGACCAGGCAGGCGACGAGGGTCCGGGGCTCCACATCGTTGTGGTGGGCCTCGATGGCGTGGATGATGTCCTCCCGCTCCTTGTACTTCCGGGCGAATTCCACGCCCAGGGCCACATGGGTGCCCTCCATCTCGTGGTCCACGGACTTGCCCAGGTCGTGGAGCAGGCCCGCCCGCTTGGCGGCCTGGACGTCGGCCCCCAGCTCGGCGGCCATCATGCCGGCGATGTGGGAGACCTCCACGGAGTGCTGCAGCACGTTCTGGCCGTAGCTGGTGCGGTAGTGCAGGCGGCCCAGCATCTTCACAAGCTCGGGGTGCAGGTTGCGGATGCCGCACTCGAACACCACGCGCTCGCCCTCGGCCTTGATGGTGGCGTCCACCTCCCGGCGGGCCTTTTCCACCATCTCCTCGATGTGGGTGGGGTGGATGCGGCCGTCGGCGATCAGCTTCTCCAGGGCCAGACGGGCGATCTCCCGCCGCACCGGCTCGAAGCAGGAGACGGTGATGGCCTCCGGCGTATCGTCAATGATCAGATCCACGCCGGTCAGGGTCTCGATGGTGCGGATGTTGCGGCCCTCGCGGCCGATGATGCGGCCCTTCATCTCGTCATTGGGCAGGGGAACCACACTGACGGTCATTTCGGCCACCTGGTCGGCGGCGCACCGCTGGATGGCCTGGGCCACCACTTCCCGGGCGCGGGCCTCGCACTCCTCTTTCATCCGGGACTCGACCTCTTTGATCTTGAGGGCGGTCTCGTGGGTCACCTCGGCCTCCACCTGGTCGATGAGATACTGCTTTGCCTCCTCGGCGGTGAAGCCGGAGATGCGCTCCAGCATCTCGGTCTGGCTGCGCTTGATGACCTTGATCTCTTCGCTTTCCTTGTCGATGGCCGCGTGCTTCTGGGCCAGGGACTCCTCTTTCTTCTCGATGGCCTCGGTCTTGCGGTCAAGGGTCTCTTCCTTCTGCTGCAGGCGGTTTTCCTGCCGCTGCAGGTCGGCTCTGCGTGATTTTTCTTCCTTCTCGTACTCGCTGCGGTTCTTCAAAATCTCTTCTTTGGCTTCCAAAAGGGCTTCTTTTTTCTTGGTTTCGGCGCTCTTGATGGCCTCGTTGATGATGCGCTTTCCTTCCTCTTCGGCGCTTGAGATTTCCTTCTCGGAGACGTTTTTCCGATAGCGAATACCGAGCGGGAAGCAAACCACGCCGCCGATCGCCAGCCCGATCAGGCCGGCAATGATGGCTTGCATCATAGGTCGTGGTTCCTCCATTCAAATTCGGTATTGGTTCGCTGTATTTATCACGGTTTCATGCTCAGAAAACGATCGGATGGCACCCCTGCCGCCCTCCGATGATTATCCGTTTTTAGTTTAATCGTTTACTGGCCGGCTGTCAAGAAAAACCGTATTTTTGTGAAGTAAGATATAGTAGTCCGCGGCGGGCGACCCACTAGATATCGATATACGCCGCGGCCGCGTAACCGACGTAGTTCCCGTAGTGGACCACATACCACCCCTGCCACTCGCCGTAGACGGTGACTGCCGCGCCATTCGGCATATTGGCCAGCACCGTGCCGGTGGAGGACGGGTAGCCGCGCAGGTTCAGCGTGCCGTAGCTGACCCGCACCGTGCCGCCCACGGGGTCCATGGGGTAGATGAACGGCAGGCCGAAAAACCGCGTCAGCGCCCGGGCCAGCTGCTGGGCGATGGCGTCCCAGTGGCCCTCCAGCCAGACGGCGTCGTTGTAGTTGTCGTGGTAGCCGATCTCCACCAGCACCGCCGGGGCGTTGGGCTGGCGCACCTCCCCCAGGGTGGTGGTGGCCTGGGTGGTGACCTTCCCCGGCAGGGGGTAGATCTTCCGCAGCTCCTCCGCGATCAGCTCCGCCGCCCGCTGGCCCTGGCTGCTGCCGGGATAGTAAAAGGCGATGATGCCCCGCTCCTCGCCGTAGCGCCCCTCCGGCGCGGCGTTGGAGTGCAGGGCCAGGTAGAAGTCGTAGTAGCCGGCGTTGGCCTCCCGGATGGAGGAGGCGGCCGTCATCTCCGGCCGGTTGCGCTTGTACTGGATGCCGTTGGACAGCAGGTACGGCACCAGGGCGTCGGCCAGCAGGTTCATGTTGTACTCCTCGGAGCCGCTGCCGGTGACGTACATGTTCCAGTCCTGTGTGGACGGGCTCAAATAGATGATGGGCATGGTGGTTCCCTCCTTCTCCGCATCCTATGGCTCTTCCGGCCAAAATGTGCCGGACGGGTGCGGGAGGTCGCGCAATCAGCCAATATAATAACTTGAATAATCAATATTTTATCCTTTTTTCTTGTATCTGTGCGTCCCACCGCGCCGGTTCTCTGTCCAACAGGCTTTTGGACAAAGCAGAAAGCGCGCTCCCATCCGCTTCCCAATCGGATAGGAGCGCGCTTTTCTGATCGAACGTATGCCGGCCCTGCGCCGCCCGCCGGCTTATGTGCCGCGCCAGCCGTCCGCCAGCGGACGCCGCGCATCATCCAGCAAAAACACCCGTATGCGGGTATTGGAGGCCGTCTCCGACAGGACGATCTTGCCGCTCAACACGCCGTCCTGTCCCACAGTCAGCTCATGATAGGCGATCTGGCGCTGCGCGCCGTTTGCGTCATAGAGGGCCTCCACCGCCGTGGCGGTACTCCCGGGCGCAAGGCCCCGCACGCGAAACGCCAGTGCCTGCCGCCCGTCCTCCTGATAGGCGTGCCAGCCGCTGGACAGCACTTCCAGCAGCGCGCCCACATCCAGCAGGCCGTAGCCGTACACGGTGTCGTAGCCCGGCTCTCCCAGGTCCTCCGCTGTGTCCCGCAGAAGCGCCATGAACTCCGCCCGCGTCAACTCCGGCCTGACTGACAGCGCCAGCGCCGCTGCCGCCGAGACCATCGGCGCGGCGTAGGAGGTCCCCTGTCCGGTGACGTAAGCTGTCTCAGAGGCAATGCCCAGGCCATACAGCCCCTCTCCCGGCGCCACGGCAAACACGCTCCCGTTCTGATAGGAGAAATAGGAGATTGCCTTTTGCCGGTCCACCGCGCCCACGCCGATCACCGTGTCGTAGCCCGCCGGATACCGCACCGGGTCGCTGCCGGTGGAGCCGCCGCTGTTGTTTCCAACCGCCGCCACCAGCCAGACTCCACGCGCCTCTGCGTAGGCCACAGCGTCGGCCAGGGTCTGGCCCGCCGCATCCAGCGACGTGCCCAGGCTCAGGTTCAGGATCTTGCACTGATAATCGTCCACGCCGCCGTAGATGGCGGCGACGATCTGCGACAAACGCCCCGTCTTTGCAGTAAAGCACTTCAGCGGCACAATCTCCGCCCGAGGCGCCATCCCGGCGACGCCCGTGCCGTTTCCGGCGGCGGCCGCCAGGATGCCGGTGATGAACGTGCCATGGCCCACGCTGTCGGAGACATCGCTCCGCCCGTCGGTCCCGGCCTCCGCGCAGTAGTTCGTCCCGGCCAGCAGCCGCGTGCCCGCCAGGTCCTCATGGGCGGTGTAGACGCCGGAGTCCACCACGCCGACGCGCACCGGGACGCCGTTTCCGTCCATGCCGTTGATGCCGTTTTCCCAAGCGTACTCCATATGCAGCATGGACAGCTCCCACTGCAGCCCGCCGGTATAGGCGGGGTCGTTGGGCGGATCGTCCAGCGTCACGACCCAATCCGGCTCCGCATAGGCCAGCACCCCGGCTTCCTCCAGCTCCCGCAGGAGGGCGTCGTCAGTGACGCGGAACAGGCCCTCCGGGGCGTAGATCTCCTCCACGCCCTCCGGCAGTCCGGCCCCCTCCGCCAGCAGGGCCACCGGCTCCGCCAGACGGACCATGTAGCCGTCGTACTCCGCCGCCAAAGCCCCGCCGGAGAGCAGCAGGGCGCAGAGGAGGGACAGCCAGACGAAGCGCGTTTGCTTTATCATTCGCTGTCCCTCCTTGTCAAATTTGATGCTCTGTTAACCTGATCTCACGCAACAAGCGAAAGGGCTTCGCAGATGGGGCCCCATTGCTCCGTGCCCTCCACCGCGATGATCCGGGCCTCTGTTGCTCCCGGTTTGGAGGTAGAACTGTACTCACCTGCGCCTGTATAGAGGGCCGCGCCCAGCATTTTGCCGTTTTGATACCAGGCGACCGCGATCATGTTCGTTCCAACCAGCCGGAGATATACGGTGTCGGCTTCCTGATAATATCCGTAGCCGCCGCCAGCAACCGGCTTATAGGGGTCGATGGTAAGCTCATATATGATGCTGTCCTGCTGATATTGCAGGACCGTGCCGTCTTCGCCGCTTTCCAGCCTACTTCCAGTGATATAGATGGAAGCGTCGGTAAAAAGTGTTTTGGTTTCCCCTGTTTTCAGATCATAGCTGCAAAGGTCAAAAAAGGTATTGTAATACAGCTTTCCGGCAAAGTAGCCAAGGCCGGACCCGCCTGTGGTAAAGCCGCTTTTCAGCACTTGGTTGTCCGTGCCGTCTCCCTCATCCCAGCGCATCAGGCGGGAGGCTGTGACCACGGTAGACTTCCCATCATCGCTGAGGTAGGAGTCGGACTCAATAAAATACCAGGTCCCATCCACTTCCAGGAACGGAGTGTTCGCCTTGCCCCAAAAATAGCTGTCGTAAGTTGTGTCGGTACAGCTCTCGGAAACGCCGTACACCCAGTCTCTCTCCTCACCCTCCACGTCATGCCCCTCTAATCCGCCGTCACTGCGGAGAAAATACATATGTCTGGCGCATCCAAGGCGGTCATTGACCGGATCGTCAAAGGTCACATCCACATGATACCAATGGCCGCCAATCTGCACAAGGTTCCAGATATGGTTCTTGTTGCTGCTCTCCACATAGGAGACCGGGATGCCCAATTTTTGCATGAGCGCGATAAAGACCCGGGTATAAGACTCACAGACGCCCGTTTTCTGGCTCAAAAAGTTATACGCGTCGTGAATCGTATAGCTTGTATCGTATTCGTAATTTGCCGCCAGATAATCATGGATGAACAGGACCTGTTCCAGGTCGCTCCACTCCGGGTCGACCAGTCCGGCGATCCGCTCGATCTCGCGGTCATAGAACTCCTTTTTCGGCTTATATTCCGCAGGGGTCATCGTATAGGCCGGCGGCGTAAGGCTTACAAGGATGCCGCCGTTCGTGTAACCAATGCCCCATGTTTCGCCGCTTTGCACCATGAACAGATCCGGGTTGTTGTGGCAGGCCATATCCACCAGTTTTTGGATGTTTGCGTTGGTGTTCACAATGCCGCAGCTCTCTGAAATCGAAATTTCCGTTTGAAAGGCCCGCAGACCGGCGGCCAGCTGTTCCGCTGCCGCCGCGAAATTTTCTGCCGCGGACAGGGAGACCTCCGGCTCGCCGCCCCGCTCGATGCCGATGGTCTCCACCGCTTCGACCCAGATCAGCTCCCCGGCCTCGTCTGCAGGCTCGGTGGGCAGAATGTCCGCCGCCGCGGTCTCCGGCTCCCCGGTCATGCCGGCCGCTCCCTCCGTCTCCTCCGCCGCCGCGCTCACAGTCAGCAGCATCAGCGCCGCCAGAAAGCCCAGCAGGGCTTTTTTCCAATGTTTTCTCATATCCAAAACACCTCATCAAAGGGAACAGGGGCAGCTGCTTGCACAGCTGCCCCTGTCCGTCATCGTTTAGCAGCCATTTGTTCGTTGGCCTGCCTGGAATTTACTCCACAACATTCTCATAGAACCGCTGCAGGATCGCCGCGAACTGCGCGCGGTTGGCGGTGCCGGCGGGGTTCAGGGTCCCCTGGGCGGTGCCGCCCACGATACCGTTGGCCACGGACCAGCTCATGGCGTCCTGGGCGTAGCCGGCCACCTTGGCGTAGTCGGGGAACGCCGTCAGGTCCGCGCCGCCGGTGGTCTTGTAGCCCATCATCGCGGCATAGCGGTACAGGATCGTCACCATCTGCTGGCGGGACACGGCGGCGCCGGGATTCGTGCCGTCGGAGACGCCGCTGGCCACCGCCCAGTCCTTGGCCTCGGCCATGTTGGCGGGCCGCTGGCCGGACAGGCGGGCCAGGATCATCCACAGCTGCTGCCGGGTCACGGAGCCGTTGGGGTTGAAGGTCGTGGCGCTGCTGCCGTTCATGTAGCCGTTCTCATAGGCCCACGCGATGGCGTCCCGGGCCCAGAAGTCTTCGGCCACGTCGGTGAAGGGCCAGACGTCTTCCTCGATCTCCGTGAAGAACGCCTCCACGGTGACCTTGCCGTCGGGCATGGTGAAGGTGAACTTGCCGTTCT
Source organism: uncultured Oscillibacter sp. (assembly GCA_902476875.1). GTDB lineage: Bacteria > Bacillota > Clostridia > Oscillospirales > Oscillospiraceae > Oscillibacter. The sequence continues at coordinate 54,573 of CABSFC010000001.1, forward strand.
TGCCCTCGGTGACCTTGACGCGGTCGCCGTCCTTGTCGGTGACCCGCAGGGTGTCCAGCTCGTAGCCCGCGTCAGGCTTGACGGTGACGGTCACCGTGACGCCCTTGGCGGCGGTCTTGAGGCTGGTGGTGACGGTGCCGTTCTTGGCCTTCTCCGTGGTGACGCTGTAGGTGGGCGTGACGACGGAGCCGCCGCCACCGCCGCTGTGGCTGGGCGTGGAGGGCGTGGTGGGCGCGGTGGTCTGGGTAAAGGACGGCCTCGCAGTCTGCGTGCTGCCCAGCCCCAGCAGGGCCTCCGTCACGGTCTTGTAGGTCGTGTCGCCGATGGTCCAGCCGTTGAAGGTGCTGCCGCTCTTGCTGTCGGCGGGCAGGGCCTTGCCGATGTCGGCGGCGGTGTAGGTGACGTTCTGCTCGCGGCCGTCCGCGAACTGGAAGGTGACCGTGACGCTGTCAGCGTTGGTCACGACCTCGAAGGTGCCGGTCAGACTGCTGGTCTGGAAGGTGACGTTAATGCCGTCGCCGGTGGCGGGCAGGTACTCGACGCTGCTGCCGACCGTACGCTTGACATAGACGCCACTGCTACTCTCACTCGAGGGGATCTTCACCGTGATGGGCTGGGTCAGGGAGGTCAGGGTGCCGGTTTGGCTCTCGGAGCCGGAGGTTATGGTATACGTGGCCTTCAGCTGGTCGCCTTCCAGGGCGACATTCACTTCAACGTTGGCGCTGGCCTCGCCGGCCTTCTTCGCCAAAGCCTCCGCCTGGTCGATGACAGACTGGGGCAGGGCGTTCTCCGCGCCGGTGGCAATACTGCCGGAGGCGGCGCTGACCGTCACGCTGGCGGGCAGGACCGTCACGGCGGAGGTATCCAGGGTGTAGACGATCTCCTTGCCGTTCACGGTGACCGTGACCTTGCCATCGGCGACTGTGGGGGTGCCAACGGTCACGCCGGACACGCTGGGCGTGGTAAAGCTATAACCGAGGCCATCCTTGTCGCTGGTCGTGCCGGTCACCTTGATGGTGGTGCCGCTGACCGTGGCGGTCATGCCGGTGCCGCCGGTGACGGTCACGCCGGTGATCGGCTCCGTCACGGCGTTGACCGTGACAGTTTTGCTGGCAGACCGGTAGTTGTCGGTCTCCGCGATGGACACGGTGATCGTGGCGGCGCCGTTTCCGACGGCGGTGACCTTACCGGCGCTGCTGACCGTGGCCACGGCTGTCGCGCCGCTGGTGTAGGTGATCGCCGCGCTCCTGTCGATATCGGTATCCGTGGAAGCGGTGATGGCGCCGGTCAGGGAGCCGGGGATCAGGGTCAGGGCCGCGGGATCGACCGTCAGATTACGGGCAGCCTTGTCGATGGTGTAACTGTGGGTGTCCGCCGCGGGCAGCTGGTAGTTGGGGTTGCTCAGCTTGGCCGCCTTGGCGGTGTAGGTGCCCGCCTTGGTGGCGGTGTTGCCGGTCAATGTGACCTCGCAGGCGTCGCCGCCGACAAGGCCGGTGGCGGTGGCGGTGACCGTCTTGACGGTGCCGTCATAGGTCGGACTGATGGGATCGTTCCAGGTCAGGCCCACTTCCTTGGGGGTGATGGTGACCGTGGTCTCGCCCTTGCCGTAGTGGGTATCGCTGATATACTCGGCGGTCACCGTGTAGGTTCCAGCATCCTTAGGCTTTTCCGCGCTGCTGGCAGCGGCGCCGGTCTTGGTATAGGTGAACTTCCAGCTGGAGCTGGCCGCCAGGCCGTCTCCGTCGTCCACTGCAGCCGCAGCGGGGTCAGCGATGGCCGTTCCGTCATAGGTCTTATCGGTGGCGGAAACCGTCACCTTCACCGGGTATTTGGAGGTCGCGGTGAAGGTCGTGGCGGGCATGGTGCCGCTATAGGTGGCCCAGGCGGGGAAGCAGTCGTTGGTCAGGGTGACAGTCGTCTCCTGATTCTGCGTGTCCGTCACTTTGCCGGCCAGGGTCTGCAGCGCACTGAGGGTCTTATCCCAGGCCGCCGTCACGGTCGCAGCTGTCACGCTGTTGTCATAGGTGAGCGTGACCGTCTCAGGGAAGCCCAGGTCCGCGAGGCTACTGGCTCCGGTCACCTCGCTCTTGGCCTTGGTGATGGCGGAGGGGACGGTCGCGATGCCAGTGATGGTCACGGGGGTGACCGTAATCGTGGCCTTGATGGACAGGGTGTTGGAGAAGTTCTCCCCCTTGACCGTACCCTGGAAGGTATAGGTGCCGCCCTTGACGTTATAGGCCTCGGCAGCGTCGGCCCAGGTGATGGGCAGGGTCGAGGTCAGGCCGCTGCCGTAGCTGACAACCGCCTCGGTGGGCAGGGTGATCGCGGGGTTGCCGCTGGCCTTGGTCAGCGCTTCGGTGTTATTCCCGTCATTGGCCAGCATCGTGACCGGGGTCACCGCTGTGGTGGTGCCGGTCATTGTGGCTTTGGTGATCTCAGCCGGGACGGAGACGGAAGCGGTCTTCAGCTCGTAGTTCGCGCTGTCAGCGCCCTCCAGCGCCAGCGCGACCGTGAGGTTCTCCGTGTGTACATCCGCGCTGTTGTATGCGGGGATGGTGGGGGTGACCGCCGCAGTGTCGCCGGACAGGATGCCGGTGACAGCCAGCGCGCCGGAGGAAGTACCGGCAGCATTGGTGCCGTCATAGGTCTTGGAGACCGCATAGCTTCCCGCCGCCACGGTGACTTCCCGCTTGCTGATCGTCAGGTTCGCCGTCACGGTGCCGACATGGCCGGGGATATCGTCTTTAGCGATATCATCCTCATAGCTGGCAGTGACAGTGTAGGTGCCGGCGGCCTTGGGGGCCTCCGTACTGGCATCGTAGCTGGTCTCGCCGGTGCCCGTATAGGTGTAAGTCCAGGTGCCGGTGGTATCGCCGCCGGTGGCCTGCACGGTGTACGGATCACCATAGACCGCCGCAACATCGTTCAGCGTCAGGCTGCCGGAGATATCGGTCTTGCTCTTGAACGTCAGCGTGATGGTGACGTCCTTGTCCTCGTAGTTCTCACTCTGGACCGTCACGGTGATGGTGCCGGTGGTGTCCGCATCCTGCGCGGTGGCCACCGTGAAGCTCAGCGTGGAGCCGGAGACGGTGGGGGTATCCGCAATATAGTCCGCGCTCTTTCCCCGATAGGAATAGGTCACGGCACCGGCATCCGTGGGAACGCCCGCAATGGCGCTCAGGTCATAGGTATAAGCCTTGTTATCACTGCCCTCCACCGTATTGGACAGGACCGTCTTGCCGGGGGCGGCAAGGCCGCCGGAAATGGAGGCTTTCCCGATCTTAACACTATTGGGAGCGGTGACGTTGGAAAGCGCGCCGGCACTCAGTGCATAGTTGGTGGTCCAGCTATCCTCCAATTGGATGCCGGTGACATGCACGGTGGCGGTGCCCGCCTTGGGGCTGGTCCAGGTGAACGTGCCCTGGGCTGTGGGGGCCTCGCCGTTCACCGCGCCGGTCAGCGAAATTGTGCCGGCGGCATCTGTCTTGCCGTCGTAGGTCTTGGAAGCCACGGTGGACACGCTGGGGGTCAGCGTGACCTTGCCAATCTCCAGGGTCTTCGTCGCATTGGTCAGGGTGTAGTTGCCGTCCGCTGTGGAAGCGGTGGCGGTATACGTCCCGGCGTTCTGGAATGCAGCGCCACTGTCGAAGCTGACCGTGCAGATCTGCTCGACATGGTCCACGTCCGTATACTTGGCCGTGACGGTGCTGCTCTGATCAGTGCCGGTATAAGCGTACGAATCATACGCGGACCAGGTGACCGCCACTTCCCTGGGGCTGATGGTGAACTGCCTGGTGACCTCCTCCACCGCGCCATAGTTCGTACCAGCCGCGGCGGAAACGCCGATCCAGTAGGTGCCGGCATTTGTGGGCGCGCCGGTCAGCGAACTGCCCACTGCGCCGTTGCTGTCTGCATACCACTTGACGATCACAGCACCGTCGCCGGCATAGGCGTAGATCAGGCCGGTGCCAGACGCGCCCGCGGTCACGGGCTGACCGTCAAAGACGATGGCAGCTGGGTCAGAAATGGTGATGCTGGCCGCCTTGGCGGTGATGCTGAAGGTCTTTGTCGCATCGTTAAACGCATAGTTGCCGCCGGACACGGCCTTGACCGTGACGGAACCGCTGCCGACACCCATATTGGCGCCATACTCCACCGTGTAATCAGTGCCCTGCACCAGCGTCTTGCTGTCGCCCGTCACAGTCACGTCGGGGCAGATCTGTTCGCCGGTGTAGGTCTGGTCCGGGATGTCGGCAATTTCGACGGAAATGTTCTTGGGACTGACCGTCACGGAGACCTGGCACTCGGCTGTGGCATAATTTACGCTGTCAGTCGGAGTAAACACAACAGTATATTGCGTTGTGTTGCTGTCGGAGACCTGCGGGGCAATCGTGTTGTCCTTCCAGGCAAAACTACCGTTAACCTCAGTGTTCCCAAACCACGCACTTCCGCCTGTAAGAGTACTCTCTGCAAGCGTATCGCCATAAGTGATGCCGCCCGCAGTGGGAGCAGTCAGGGTCGGCGTATCCTGGCCAGCCGTGGCAGGATAGGTCTTGGTCAGCACATAACCGCCATTGCCGTCAGCAGACACGCTCCACGCCTCTCCGTCTACAGTAAAGGAGGGGTTCGCGGGGAACTCATAGCCTTCGGCGGGCTTTACTGTGATTTGGGCTGTATAGGCGGTGTTGGCCTGGAATCGACCAGAGACCTCCGTTCCTCCATCAAACCAAGCCACAGAGACTGTTATCTGCTCAGAACCGTTCAGCGTCGTGCTGGGTTCAGCGCCCTTGACAGGAGCTGTCATGCCGGTGAGGGCAATACTGCTTGCCGTTTCCTCGACAATCGAAACCACCTGATTCGTGATCGAATCGCTCTTGAAGGTATCCGTTCCGGCTGTATCCTCGTACAGAGTGATCGTGCAGTCTCCCCGTGCGATCACATTGAAGGTGATGGTCGCAAACAGCCCGGCTTGGTATTCAACGTCTACTGCTCCGCCAAGCGCAAAACCAACTGTACCGTTGTTATTCGCTTCTGTACGCGTTGAAACGGCAGTAAAATCTACCCATGTATTTTTTCCACTGGTTTTATTAATGCCAATATCATCCGGGTATTCAGGATCACTGCCAACAATTTGCACACATTGCAGCTTTTCTTTATCAAATGCAATGCCGCATGTAAAAGAACTCACTGTCATTGCCTTTACCGAAAGCTGAACAGTGACGGTGTCTCCCACCCTCACGTCCTTAAGACTTCCGCTAACCGCATCTGTGGAAACAGCCATCTCCACATTCGTTTCTCCGTCTGCCGCGAAAACAGCCGTTGGAATCAGCGACAACAACAGGAGAAAGGATAAAAGAAGTGATAAACATTTTTTCATAAGTCAGCCCCCTATCAGCCTAATGTTGAGTCAATCTTCGCAACATAACGCAGGATTCTTGTCGCGTCGTCTGCTTCAACAGTTCCATTGCCATTAGCATCCGCCGCTAAAAGCGCGTTAGCACTTGTCATATACTGAATCTTCGCAACGTGTCTAAGTACAACTGTAGCGTCGTATGCCGTTACATCTCCATCCTCATTGACATCGCCCAGCGTATACGGCAGATAATAATCAAACGACGCGACCTCGGTCAGACCGCTCAAGATACCGTCATTACTGCTCAGGTAGAGCGTGTAGTGCCTGCCGGATTCCAGCTTGCTGGGGTAGACGTTGAACGTAACCTCCGCCCCAGCCGCCGTGGCCTGGTTGATATACACGAGATTGCTCTCCGTGGGGACCGGGGTTTCGTCCTGCGCGGCCGGATCGCTGACCAGCGCAAAGACCACGTAGTAGCTCCCGTTCCGCGCTTCGGAATAGGTCAGCGCAACGCGCTCCGCGCCGGTGTATAACGTCACCTCTCCGCCATTGACCGTCTCTTCTTTGCCGGTCACTTCTGTGCGCTCCGCCGTCTGGGGCTTCACGGTTGTTCCATTTTCTTCTTTCACATTGTACATGCCGCCGTCCGCCGCCAGGGCGCTCACGCACAGCAGTCCGGCGAAAGCCGCCGCCAGCAGGGCCGTCCGCAACCATTTTTTCTTCATTCTTCCGCCTCTTTTCTCAACCGCCGAATTTCTCGGTGTAATTGACCAGGATCTTGGCCAGCTGCGCCCGGTTGGCCGCGTTTCCGGCCCCCAGGGTGGTGGCCGTGGTGCCGGAGATCAGCTCGTGGTAAATGCCCCAGTACATGGGCGCTTTCGCCCAGGAGGCCATGGAGCCGCTGTCGGCGAAAGCATCGTCGTAAACCTGGGTGAACAGCGCCTCCTGGCCGCTGACGCCGCCGGCGTACAGGAACAGGATCTTCATGGCCGCCTGCCGGGTCACCGGGTCGCCGGGGGCGAATGCGGTGGCCGTCCTGCCGCCGACGTAGCCCTTCTCATAGGCCCAGGCAATGGCGGTGCGGAACTCCTCGCTGAGACCCGCCGTGTCCGTGAAGGGCATCCGCGCCGTGGGCTGGGGCCTGCCCGCCATGCGCCACAGCACCGTGACGAAAGCCCCCCGGGTCACCTGATTGCCGGGGCGGTAGGTCCCGTCAGCGTAGCCCTGGAAAAAGCCCCGGTCCACCGCCTCGTTGATATAGCTCTCCGCCCAGTGGCCCGCCGTGTCGCGGAACTTGTGTTCCACGACCTCCGGCTGGGGCCGCTCCGTGGGGACGGTCTCCACTGGCGCGGTCTCCGGGGGAATTGTCTCCGCGGGACCGCTTTCCGTGGGCGGGGTCTCCGGGGGCTTGGAGGGGGCGGGGTCCGCCGGTTCCTCCGGCGTCTCCTGCTTTACGCCCTCCACGGAGAAGGGAATGTCGGCGCCGGAGGCGTCGCTCAGGATGTAATCCGTCAGACGGAAGTCCGGCGCGCCGCCGCCCACGACCTTGAAGGTGAAGGTGGCCAGGACGCCGTCCGACGTCAGCTCCGACGCGGAGGCCGCCGCCACGATGGCGCCGTCCGGCGCGCCGGGATTCGCCGCCGACAGGGCGCCCCGCAGCGCCGGGCCGGCGGAGGCGTCCACGCACTCCACCACGGAGCTGTCATACGCCAGGGTGAACTGCACCGCCGAAAAGCCGGGGTTGTTCCGGATGGCGGCGGTGACGGTGACTGTGTCCCCCACCTGGGCCGTCCCGCCGCCGGAGGTGATCCGGATCACAGGCTCCGCGGCGGCCGCCCTTGGGATCAGCAGCATGCACATGCATATGGCCAGCAGAAACGCCGGGCCTCTTTTTCTCAAACAAACTCCTCCCATCTTCCCAAAACGCGTCTCCCAGGCTTCCGCCGCTGGACAGAACGCCTTTATGCTCTATGAAATAGAGCATAAACACAGGGTACCCTGTGTTCGCGCGGGAGCGCATACTTCCGCCATTTTTACATCTGTAAATTATACATGTATTTCCACACCATTGTCAAGAGAAAGGCTATGGCTTTTCCCGCCGGGATGTGGTAGACTGAGAGAAAAGCCACGCCCGCGCCCAGCGGCGGGCGGCAAGGAGAGAACGGTTATGAAAACAGAGCGCGGCTACCCCAGATGCACCGTCACCCCCAAGGCGGAGGCCGCCGTCCGACGGGGCCACCCCTGGGTCTACGACACGGAGGTGCTGTCCCTGGAGGGAGCGCCGGAAAACGGCGGATTGGTGGATATAGTAGGCAAAAAAGGCCAATATCTTGGCACTGGCTTCCTGTCGGAGCGGTCCAAGATCCGCCTCCGCCTGGTCTCCCGCAACGCCAACGACCGCTTTGACGCGGCTTTCTGGGAGCGGAAGCTCCGCTGGGCCTGGGAGTACCGCAAGAGCGTGATGGCCCCGGAGGACCTGGACTGCTGCCGCCTGCTCTTCGGCGAGGCGGACGCCTTCCCCGGCCTGACGGTGGACAAGTTCCACGACCTGCTGAGCGTCCAGGTGCTGTCCGTGGGCATGGAGGGCATCAAGGGGACGCTCCTGCCGGCCCTGGTCCGCATCCTGCGGGAGGACGGGCAGGCCATCCGGGGCGTCTACGAGCGGAACGACGTTGTCCTGCGGGAGAAGGAGGGACTGCCCCAGTACAAGGCGTGGTTCCCCCTCCCCGGCGAGGAAACCCCGGACAGCCCCGTGACGGAGATCACGGAAAACTGCATCCGCTATCTGGTGGACGTGGAAAACGGCCAAAAGACCGGGTTCTTTTTGGACCAGAAGTACAACCGACGGGCGGTCGCCCGGCTGGCCCGGGGCCGGACGGTGCTGGACTGCTTCACCCACACCGGCTCCTTCGCCCTGAACGCGGCAATGGGCGGCGCGCGGCACGTCACCGCCGTGGACGTGTCGGAGAGCGCCGTGGAGATGGCCCGGGCCAACGCGGCGCGCAACGGCCTGGAGGGCGTGGTGGAGTGCGTGGCGGCCAACGTCTTCGACCTGCTGCCGCAGCTGGAGAAGCAGCCGCCGAAGTACGACTTCATCATCCTGGACCCGCCGGCCTTCACCAAGTCCCGGAAGACCGTGGCCAGCGCCCTCACCGGGTACAAGGAAATCAACTACCGGGCCATGCGGCTGCTGCCCCGGGGCGGTATTCTTGCCACCTGCTCCTGCTCCCACTTCGCCACGGAGGAGAAGTTCACCGCCATGCTCCACGACGCGGCCAGGGACGCCGGGGTCCAGCTGCGGCAGATCGAGGCTCGCCAGCAGAGCCGCGACCATCCCATTTTGTGGGGCGTGGAGGAGACCAATTACCTGAAATTCTACCTGTTCCAGGTTGTGTGACGGCAAAGACGGGGCGCTTTCCGCGCCCCGCCTCTGATCCGCTTATCCAAAGCCCGCCCCCAGACCCTCCACGTCGCCCGTCACGCGCAGAAAGCGGGCGGAGCACACCGCGTCGGCGGTGAAGACCAGCAGGAAGAGGTACGTCACCGCCGACGGGACCCGGGCCGCCAGCGCCGCCACGCCGGGCTGGAGCCACCAAACCGCCCCCGCCGTCAGCAGGCCCCAGGCCAGGGTGAAGGGCGGGCACACCCGCCCCTTCCAGTTGCCGGGGACATGGGAGTAGTCCCAGAAGCGCACCCCCAGCAGCGCCTCATACCCCCAGTGGACGGCGTACTCCACCACCGTGGCGGCAAGGCCGCCGAAGACCACCAGCCCAAATCCCCGCCGCAGCGCCTGGGGCAGGGCCAGCACCGCCAGCATCCCCAGGCCGTACACCGGACACAGGGGCAGGAACAAAAAGCACTTCCGGGCCTGGTTCTCCGCCCGGGTGACCGCCGCGAAGGCCTTCTCCAGGCCATAGCCCAAAAAGCTGTAGATCCAGAAATACCAGAGCCACTGTCCCACGGGTCCGCCTCCTTTCCCCTCATTGTTTCCAGGCGGCGGTTTCGTATCCCTCCGTTGCGCTGGCAGTTTTTTCGTGGTATACTGTTTTCATAAAGTTTTGGGAAGGAGCGCCAGCTATGAGAGATCACCGGTCCCTGTTTCGGGAGAGGCTTTCCTGGGTCGCCGGCAGCGGCATCCCGATCATCCTGGCCGTGGCGGTGGTGCTGGGCGGCGCGTATCTGTTCCGCCCCCGGTTCGTGCGGCCGCCGGTGCTGCTGGTGGACGGCGCGGTCTATCTGGCCCCCGCACGCCCCGCCACGGAGCCCCAGGAGGACCTCACCTATCTGGGGGAGGTCTCCGGCATCGTTGACGGGGACCGCGCGCCGGAAAAGAACTTTCAGGCAAATCATGACATTGCCGGGGCCTCCGTCTACCGGCGGGGCGACGGTAATCTGGCCGTGCTGGACGATGGCCTTTGGTACATTTATGATGCGCGGGAGTAAGGAGGGGCTTTCATGCCGGACACCTGGGAGGCTCTGAAAACCGAATGTATGCAGTGCCGGGGCTGTGAACTGGCGGAGACGCGGACCCACGTGGTCTTTGGCGACGGCGCGGAGACGGCGGAGATCCTGTTCATCGGCGAGGGTCCCGGCCAGCACGAGGACGAGCAGGGCGTGCCCTTCGTGGGCAAGGCCGGACAGCTGCTGGACGACATGCTGGAGATGATCGGCCTGGACCGCGCGAAGGTCTATGTCGCCAACATCGTCAAATGCCGCCCGCCCCAGAACCGGGACCCGCTGAGCACGGAGCAGGAGGCCTGCATCGGCTGGCTCCGGCGGCAGACGGCGCTGCTGCGCCCCAAAATCATCGTCTGCCTGGGCCGCATCGCCGCCCAGGCCATCATCCGGGAGGATTTCAAGATCACCAGCGAGCACGGCCAGTGGTTTGCCCGGAACGGCGTCCAGATGACCGCCATCTACCACCCCGCCGCCCTGCTGCGGGACGTAAACAAGCGGCCGGACACCTTCGAGGACCTGAAGGCCATCCAGGCAAAGGTCCGGGAGCTGTGCGGGCACACCGGCGTCTGAGAGCGATGGGGAGGGCGGGCCCTCCCCTTTTCCCGCCCTTTCTGTCAACCCGTTTTAAAAAGTAGGTTGACAGAAGGGGAAAAATGGGGTATGCTGGGTCCACTGACGCTGATTCCCGATCAAAGGAGGACTTTTTATGACTTCTGCCGAGAGACCCGCGCCCCGGTTCCGGACGCTGGACATGGCCTACATCGCACTGTTCGCCGTCCTGATGGCGGTGTGCGCCTGGATCTCCATCCCCGTCACGCCCCTCACGCCGGTGGCGTTCACCCTCCAGACCTTCGCCATCTTCACGGCCCTGCTGACCCTGGGCGGGCGGCGCGGCACCTATGCGGTCGTCGTGTACCTGCTGCTGGGCATGGTGGGCCTGCCGGTCTTCTCCGGCTTCAAGGGCGGCCCCGCCGTCCTGCTGGGGGCCACCGGCGGCTATATCATCGGCTTCATCGGCACCGCCCTGGTCTTCTGGCTGCTGGCGGCCAGGCTGGGGGAGTCCCTGCCGGTGTCCATCCTCGCCTGCGTGCTGGGGCTGGCCGTGTGCTACGCCTTCGGCACCGTCTGGTTTTTGAAGGTCTACACCTCCGGCCCCATGGACCTGGCCACGGCCCTGGGCTGGTGCGTGACCCCCTTCATCGTCCCGGACCTCGTCAAGCTGGCGGCGGCGGCACTGCTGTCCCGGCGGGTGAAAAAGTTCCTGAAATGACCGAACAAAAGAGCGTCCGGCTTTTGCCGGACGCTTTTTTGTTCACTTTTTCTTCTTTCGCAGCCGCGCGTCCACCTGTTTCAGCCCCTTGACGCACAGGTACACGGCGGCGGCCAGGATGCCCAGGCCACCCGCGAACTCCTTCTTGTCGTTCCTCGCCATATCGCGCCTCTTTTCCGCCCGATGGGCATCAAAATGTCAGCCGCATGTCGTACCAGACCACGCCGCCGTGGACGGATTCCGACACGCCCTCGCTTTGGAAGCCGAACTTCTCATAGTAGTGGATGAGCCCTTCCTTGCAGGTCAGGACGCAGCCCTTCCGGCCCTGGGCCCTGGCGTCGGCGATGACCCGCTCCAGCACCTGGGCGGCATAGCCCCGCTTGCGGTACCGGGGCATGGTGTTCACGCCGAAGATCATCTGCCAGGCCCCCCGCTCGGTGTGGAAAGCCGCGTCGGCGTACATCTCGTCCCGGAGGAGGGGCTCGTCCGTCACCAGGCCGTTGACGAAGCTGACCAAGGCGCCGTCCTCGTCCTCCAGCAGCCAGAAGTGGTTGGGGTATACCGCCAGACGGGCGGCGAAGTCCGCCTCCGTGGCGGCTTCGGCGGCGGGAAAGCAGGCGGCCTCCACCGCCGTCAGGGCCGCCAGGTCGTTCATGTTTGCGGTGCGGATGTGCATGGGTCGGTCGCTCCTCATTTCAGGTATTGGTAGATCAGCAGCAGTCTTGCCGTGGAGTTGGTCATGTTCTCAAACCGGTAGGGCCGGTCCGCCGCGAAGCGCAGGGCGTCCCGCTCGATCAGGCGGAAGGTCTGGTCCTCCGCCGTCAGGCTGACGGAGCCGGACAGCACCGTCACATAGCACACGCAGCCGGGGACGGACGGCTCCGGCGCATATTTGGCGCTGATGTACAGGTCCAGAAAATAGCTCTCCAGCCGGGTGGCGTCGTCGTAGAAGAAGTTGGGCCGCAGAACGGCCTTGCCGCTGTCCATCCGCTGGGGCTTGGTGTCCACCTCCCGGTACAGGGTCAGGGTTTCGAAGTCGTCGTTCTCCATCAGCACCTGGGCCGGGACCTTCAGCGCCGCCGCCAGCTTGCCCAGGATCGCCACGGAGGGGTTGGCCTCTCCCCGCTCGATCTGGCCCAGCATGCTGCGGGACACGCCGGCCTGCTCCGCCAGCCGCTCCATGCTCAGCTTCTTGGTCTTGCGGATGCGTTTGATGTTTTCGGCAACGGCGCGGTTCAACTCCATGGGGCACCTCTCTCCGGCAGAACTGCCAATATACTGTGCATTTGCCTTTTTATAGTACCCGCATTGTCGCATTTTGTCAAGAAAAAGAGTTTTCTCTCTCCGGGCGCGCCGCCGCGCCCCTCTGGCTGCATCGCTGTCGCTATAACTCTTACAGGAACACCTGCTGTAACTCTTACAATGACATTTACCGTTGCTATAGCCGGAAAATTTTGCGGAATTGTCCTCTCCAGGGCAATAAACCCCCGTTTGGCGCCCCTTATATGACGGCGCCTGTGAGAACGGCCGGGACCGCCTCCGGTCCCGGCCGTTTTCGATTCGTGGACTCAGCCCACCTTGATGACGCGGACTGTGCCGTCCTCCACGTACAGCGTGGACTGTGCCGCGTAGGCGTGGGCCTCTCCCAGGGTGACCCACATCTTCGTGCCGGCGTTGTAGCAGCGGACGTTCCCGGGCACCGTGTAGGTCCGGCTGCCCACGGTCACGGCGCTCTGGCCGCTCCAGGCGCTGTTGGAGACGTTCTTGATCTCCGTCAGGCGCACCACCTTGCTGAACGCCTCACGATCGGCGTCCACCGTGGCGCCCACAAATTCGCCGGTCTGGATGTTATAGCCCGTCTGGTACTCGGGGCTCTCCTTCCCCTCGGCGTACTGGATCTTCATCATGCGCACGGTGTAGCTCAGGCCGTTGACGCCGCCGCGCACTTCCTCCCGCACCACGGCCCGGCCGTAGTAGACCGTACCGTCGGAGCTGCCGCTGAGAACGATCAGGTCCACCTTGCCGGCCCAGTTGAGTCGGGCGTAGGTGATCTGTCCGGCGGGGATCTCGCCGCTGGTCAGATCCCGCAGGCGCAGGCTCTCGCCGTCCCGGAAGATCATGACGCTGTCGGCCAGCTCCTTGCCGCCCAGCTTCCCGGCGCTGACGTCCAGGCTGCCGGAGGCGCTGCCGCCGCTGAGGCGGGACACCGTCACCGCGCCCTTCTGGTTGGAGGAGACCCGCACCAGCTGGCCCTCGGTCACCGCCGTCTTGCCCGGGTCCACCTCGATCTGGGCGGTGCCGCAGAGCAGCTGTACCTTGCCGTCCCGGACGATGCCCACGGCGTTGCCCCGGACCGCGCTGCCGCTGGCCGCCACCGCGCCGGCGATCTGGCCGCCCTCGGTCAGCAGCAGGGTCATCTGGTCGCCGGGCTTGAACTGGGCCACGCTCTCCATGGCGGTGGGCAGCACCTCGAAGGTCCGGCCCAGAGCCGTGATCTCAGAGGGCTCCGCGGGATTGGGGGAGCAGCTCTCGTAGTAGACCGTCACGCGGGTGTCGCACACCCGGATGGCGTTGGTGGCCGGGTCATAGGTGGCCACGTCGTACTTCCGCAGGTCGCCGATGACCGCCTGGTCCCCGTTCTTATAGAGGGCGTAGTTGGTGGTGCCGCCGGTCAGGGAGTCGAAGCCCGCGGAGGAGCGGTCGTCATAGACCACCACCGCCGCGCTGACGGACCCGCCGCCGCCCATGAACACGTAGGTCACCTCGCCCGCGGCGTCCAGATACAGCGTCATGGCGTCGCCGGTGTGGAGCCAGGCGTAGACATTGCCCCAGGTGCTGGTCTCGCCGTTGTAGTAGGCGGAGGTCTTGCTGGTGACCGTGTACTTCACGCCACTGGTGTCCGTGATCTGGGTGGCCGTGGCGGCGGACATGGTGATGGCGCGGCTGGAGCCCGCGGCATCCGGCACAAAGGTCAGGGCCTTGCCCTGCTTGTTCAGGACCAGGGTGCCCTTGCGGCCGTTGAGGGAGCCGTTGGAGGTCTTGCCGCTGGCGAACTGGTAGGTCTCGCCCTGGTCGGTCTGGATGGCGTTTTTCTGGCCGTCCGTGCCGGTGGCCGTGGCGGACACCAGCACGGTGTCGGCCTTGGCGGCGCCGATGGTGGAGAGGTAGCTGCCGCCCTCCAGCATGTCGGCGCGCAGCAGATTCAAAAACAGCTGGGCCGCCTGGGCACGGGTCAGCGCGGCGCCGCCGTTGGTCCCCACGCCGTCGGTCAGTCCAATGGTGGCGCCCACGGCCATGTAGCTGTCCGGCCACACGCCGCCCACGTTCTCATCCTTATAGCCCAGCAGCCGCAGCAAAATCGTCACGGCCTGGCCCACGGTGACGGTGCGGTCCGGGTGGAACCGGCCGTCGGGGTAGCCGGAGATGATGTTCTTGCCCTTGGCCGCCATGTTGATGTAGGACGACGCCCAGTGGGAGGGCTTCACGTCCGGGAACACGGTGACGGTGCGGTACAGCCCCAGCTCGCTCTCGCCGTTCATGGCGTAGACCGCCATCTTGCAGAACTGGGCCCGGGTCAGCGCCGCGGTGGGGCGGAAGCTGCCGTCGCTGTAGCCGTCCAGCACGCCCATCAGGCGCAGGGACTCCACCGCCACGGCGGTGGACTGGTCCGTCACGTCGGAAAAGCGGGTGACCTCCGCCGCGCCCGCCGGCAGCACCAGCAGCGACGCCGCCGCGCATACCGCCAGGAGCAGACTTAAAATTCGTTTTTTCATGTGTTTTCTCTCCTCCTCACTCCGCCCGTAGGGCCTCCACAGGCTGGAGATTGGCGGCCTTGGCCGCCGGGTAGATGCCGAAGATGATGCCCAGGGCCACCGACAGCGAGAACGCGCACGCGGTGATCCACGCCGCCGGGTAGATGGTCATCTGGAACATGAGCCTGCCGACGATGTAGCTTCCCACCGTGCCCAGGCCGATGCCGATGATGCCGCCGATGCCGCAGAGCATGGCGGCCTCGATCAGGAACTGTGCCACGATGCTGCCCCGCTGGGCGCCGATGGCCCGGCGGATGCCGATCTCCCTCGTCCGCTCGGTGACGGTGACCAGCATGATGTTCATGATGCCGATGCCACCCACCAGCAGGGAGATAGCGGCGATGCCGCCCAGCACCAGGGAGATCATGCCCATCTGCTCATTCATGGCCTGCTGCCACCGGTCCTCCGGATACACATCATAACCGCCGCTGCTGGTATCCACCAGTCCCTTCAAAAAACCGGCGATGCGGGCGCTGGCCTCCTTGACGGCCTCCGGGTCCTTGGCCTTTACGGTAAAGGACGTAGGGGCCTCGTCTCCCAGGAGACGCCGGGCGGTGTAGGGCAGGATGATGATGTTGTCGATGCGGCTGCCGCTGGCGCTCTCGCCGGTGAGGCGGGGGGCGAAGACGCCCACCACGTCAAAGCCCTGGCCGTTGACCTGCACGGTCTTGCCCACCGGGTCGGCGGAGCCGAAGAAGGTCTTGGCCGCCTGGGCGCCCATGACGCAGACCTGATTATAGTTCTCCACATCCAGGATCGCCAGGTCCCGACCGCTGGCAATGGTCAGGTTGTTACAGGCGCTGTACTGGTCGCTGGCATAGTAAATATCCGGCGGCATGTCGCCGACGATATTGCCGTTGTCATCCCAGTAGTAGTCGGTCATATTGGCGGTGCTCTTGGTGCCGTAGGACACCGTTGCACTGCAGTACGCCTCCGGCGTCACGCCCGCCACATACTCCTTGATGCTGCCGCAGAAGTCATACAGGTCCGGGAAGTAGTCCTTGCCGAGGCTGTTGCCGTCCTCGTCGTACATCCACGTGTAGATCGAAACGCTGATCTTGTTGCTGCCCATGGCGGCGTACTGCTCCATGGTCTTGACGGTGTAGCCGTTCATGGCGGAGACGATGGTCATCACCGCCGCGATGCCGATGATGATGCCCAGCATGGTCAGCACGGACCGGCCCTTTTTGCCCAGGATGGAGCGCCACGCCATTTTTACGGCCTGTCGGATGTTCAAAGCCAATCCACCTCCTGCGCGTGGTTCTCCACAATCTTTCCGTCATGCAGCCGCACCAGATGTCGGGCCGTGGCGGCGATGCCGTTGTCGTGGGTGATGAGGATGACAGTGCTACCTTCTTTGTTCAATTGCCGTAAAAATTGCAGAACTTCCCGGCCAGTCTGGGAGTCCAAGGCGCCGGTGGGCTCGTCGGCCATGATGATGGGGGGCTTGGTGGCAATGGCCCTGGCAATGGCGACCCGCTGCTGCTGGCCGCCGGACATCTCCGCGGGCTTGTGCTTCACACGGCCCGCCAGGCCCACACGCTCTAAGGCCTCCATAGCCATGTCCCGCCGATCATCGGCGTTGATTCCCTGGTAGATCAGGGGCAGCTCCACGTTCTCCAGCACCGTCAGGCTCTGGATCAGGTTGTACTGCTGGAAGATAAATCCGATCTGCTTGTTGCGGATACGGGAGAGTTCCTTGTCCGTCAGGTCCCGGACGTGGACGCCGCCCAGGCGGTAGTCCCCCCGGGTGGGGATGTCCAGGCAGCCCAGCACGTTCATCATGGTGGACTTGCCGGAGCCGGACTGGCCCACGATGGCCACAAACTCCCCTTCATGGATCACCAGGGATACCCCGTCCAGGGCCCGGACCTCGCTCTCCAGCCCCTCGCCGTAGATCTTATAGACATCGTTCAGTTCTATTAAACGCGCCATAGCATCAACCCCAGTAATTGTCGGACTGGATCTGGGTGAAGACCTCGGTCCCCTCCTCCACGCCGGACTTGATCTCCACGTTGTAGTTATCCTGGATGCCTATCTCCACGGGGACGGCCCAGAAGCCGTCGGGGATCTCCTCGTCCGCCATGACATTTTCCAGGGCATTGTCCGGTCTTGCGCCCTTGACGTACACCACGGTGGCCATCTCGCCGTCCTCCGTGGACACGGTCCGCACGCACTGGATGGGCAGCACCAGGCAGTTGTCGTTCTCGCTGGCGGTCAGGGTGTAGCTGATGTAGCTGTTGACCTGGATGTTCCCCTCGCTGTTGTCGGCGGAGATGGTGATGGGATAAGTCGCCACGCCGTTGTTGACGGTGGAGGACATGCTGACCGTCTCCACGGTGCCGAAGCCCGGGGTGCCCCACTGGTCCAGGTCCACCGCCATGCCGGGCTTGATGTAGCTGATGTTCCGCTCGTCCACGTTGGCGCTGACGGTGATGACAGACGTGTCGGAGATGGTGACGACGGCGGTGTTGGCCGCGATCTCGTCTCCGGGCTGGATGGTCAATCCGATGACCATGCCGTCGATGGGCGCCGTGGCGCTGCAGTTGGCCAGGTTCTTTTCAGCGGTCTCCAGCTCCTCCCTGGCGGTCTCCAGATTCTGCTGGATGGTGAAGAGCTCGCTCTCGCTCTCCTCGCCGTCGATCCGCACCAGCACCTGGCCGGTGGACACCTGGAGGTAGTCCACCAGGCTGCTGGAGATCACGGTGCCGCTGACGGTGGACAACAGGTCGCCCACCCGGTAATACTCCAGCTCGCCGGGCTCATAGGGGTAGACCGTCTCGCCGTTCACGGTGACGGTGGCGGAGGCCGCCATTTCGGCGGACAGGGCCCCCTCGTTCTGCAAGATGATCTCCGCCGAGAAGAGCTTGGAGCCCTCCGGCGTGATGCGGCTGACCATGTGCACCGCCTCCACGGTGCCGGGGACGGAGGCCATCAGGGCCGGGATGGACACCTGCACCGTCTGTCCGGCGTACAGATCCCCGGCGTAGGCGTAGCTGTAGTACTGCTCCAGGCGCATCCGGGTGTCGTCCGCCAGGACCGCCACCTTCTGTCCCTTGGAGATGGTGTCGCCGGGGTTCAGGGTCACGGTCTCCATCAGCTTGCCGGGATAGCCCGCGGACAGGTTCAATCCCGCGATGTCCTTCTCCGCCGTGGAGAGCTGCTTTTCATAGCCCTCCACATTGCCGCGGGCCTTCTGCACGGCGGTCTCCGCCGCCGGGGAGTCGATGGTGAACAGCGGCGTGCCGGCGGTGACGATGTCGCCCTCGGACACCAGCACGTCCATCACCGTGCCCGCGGTGGTCAGGGTGATGGTCTCGCTGCTCTTGGCCCGGGTCAGGCCGCTGCCCTCCACCGTGGAGGTGATGGCGCCGTACTGCACCACGTCGGTGATGACCTGAGACTCCCCCTCGCCCTTACCGCCCAGCAGCTTCCAGGCCACGGCAGCGATCAGAAGGACCACCAGCAAAACCACCGTCCAGCGCACGATCCTGCGCCGCTTTTTCTTCGGCAGGCCCCTCCACTTCTCCTTGAGGGACGCCCGCTGGGGCGTCTCCGCCTCCTGGGAGGCGGGGGCGACCGCCTGCTGCTCCTCTCTTTCCTTGACTTCTGACATGGCTGTTTCTCCTTCATCGTTCCATTCTTAAACTGTACCGTTCATGCTAGTACAGTCCGTGCCGTAAAACAACAACAAAACGGTTACAGTTTTGCTTAAACCGTCTTTACCATATAGACGTATCAGAACCGGGATTGGTTCCAGAAAATTCAAAAAAAGACCGCTCCCATCCGGGAGCGGTCCTTGAAGCTGCTTACGCCCTGGCGGCGCGTCTGGAGACGGCGCGCTGATAGAGGATGATAGCCAGCACGATGACCAGGCCCGCCACATCCGTCACGGTGCCGGGGAACATCATGCACAGACCGCCTGCCGCCAGCAGGATGCGGAACAGCGGGTTGATCCTGACGTACAGGGTGCCGTTCAGGGCCGCCGCCACGCCGAACAGGCCGAACAGGGAGCTGACGACGATCTGCACCACCTGGAAAGCGTTGGTGTCGATGAACAGCATGGCGGGGTTGAAAGCGAAGATATACGGCACGATGAAGGCGGCGATGGCCAGCTTGGTGGCGTTGATGCCGGTCTTCATGGGGTTGGACTTGGCGATGGCGCTGCCGGCGTAGGCCGCCAGGGCCACGGGGGGCGTGATGTCCGCCACGATGCCGAAGTAGAACACGAAGAAGTGGGCGGGGATGCGGCCGATGCCCAGCTCGATGAGGATGGGCGCGCAGGTGGAGGCCATGATGCAGTAGTTGGCGGTGGTTGGCACGCCCATGCCCAGCACGATGCAGCACAGCATGGTCAAAAACAGGGCGATGAACAGGGCCAGGGCGGGAATGGGAATGAGGTTGCTGATGTTAACCACCGCGCTGACCAGCCGGGAGGCCAGGCCCGTCACGGTGATGCAGCCCGCCACCATGCCGGCCATGGCGCAGGCCACCGCCACGGTGATACAGCCCCGGCCGCCGGCGTCCAGCGCGCTGACGACGGTGGTGGCCGTCTGCTTCGCCGCCCGGGCCGCCGCGCCTGTCTTGGATTCTCTGCGGCTCTCCGCGATGACCCCCGGCAGGCTGACCACGATGGCCACCACGATGGCGATGGACGCGGAGAACTGGAGGGAGCGGGTGTTGGTGGACACCATCCACACCAGCAGCACCAGAGGCGCCAGCAGATAGATGCTGCGGACCAGGACCTTCATCTTCGGCAGCTGGTCCCGGGGGATGCCCTTCAGGCCCAGCTTCTTGGCCTCCAGGTGGACGGCGATGAAGATACCGGTGAAGTACAGCAGGGCGGGCAGAATGGCCCGCAGGGCCACCTCCGCGTAGGTGACGTCCATATACTCCGCCATCAAAAAGGCGGCCGCGCCCATGATGGGCGGCATGATCTGGCCGCCGGTGGAGGCCGCCGCCTCCACCGCGCCAGCGAACTCGCCCCTGTAGCCCGTCTTCTTCATCATGGGGATGGTGACGGAGCCGGTGGTGACGGTGTTGCCAACGGAGGAGCCGGACACCATGCCGCACAGAGCGGAGGAGATGACCGCCACCTTGGCGGGTCCGCCGGAGGAGCTGCCCGCCACGGAGTTGGCCAGGTCGATGAAGAAGCTGGAGATGCCGGTGCGCTCCAAAAACGCGCCGAAGATGATGAACACGGCGATGAACTTGGCGCAGGTCTGCATCGGCGTGGCCAGCAGGCCGGAGGTGCCGAAGAACAGGGTGTAGATGATGCGGTAGAGCACCTGCTGCCAGTTGGCCAGGCCCTGGTTCTGGAAACCGTTGATGAAAGTATAGACCAGCAGCACGCCCACCACGCACAGAATGGGGATGCCCACGCACCGGCGGCACAGCTCCGCCACGCACAGGATGCCCACGATGCCGACGAGGGCGTAAAACGCCGTCATTTTGGAGGCGCTGGTGATGGTCTTCGCCAGCGTTCCGTAGTTGAAGCAATAGTAGAAGAAGGAGCCGGCTCCCAGAGCCATCAGCACCACGTCGTACCAGGGCATGGAGTTGGGCTTGACGTGATCCTTCCTGGCGGGATAGGTCAGGTAGCCCATGATCGTGATGAAGCCCAAAAAGGCCGTCAGCCGGATGGGAATGTCCGCTGTGCTGTACAGCGTGGACCAGATGCAGTACAGGGAGAAGAGGGCCATGACGCAGCCCACGACCAGCTTGGGCTTCCCCTCCCAGATGCGGGTGGCGGACTCCCGGTCGTATTTGCGCATGACCGCGTCCATGTCCGCGGCCGTGCCGATCTCCACGTCCGCCTCCGGCGCGCGCTCAGTCCGCGCCGCGTCTTTCGGATTCCAAGGCATAAAATGACCTCCGTTCAGGTTTGATCGTGGCAAGCGCCTGCCGTCCTGCCGCCTTGAAAAGGCCGCGCTGTCCCGGCCTTTTC
>CABSFC010000002.1 GCA_902476875.1 uncultured Oscillibacter sp.
CCGGACGGACTTTTTCTTCGCTTCCAAACCGCACTCGCTCCGCTGGACTGCGGTTTGGGACCGGCAGAAGAACGCGCTGCCTCCACCCACGCGCGAAGCGCGTTTTCAATCCGAGAGGAGGTAGGGTTCCCGCGAATGGCCGCAGGCCGTTCGTGGGATGCCGGGAAGCGAGTTCGAGCCTCGTTGCCCGCTCCAGGAAAAGAAATCCCCCATCCAAAAGGATGGGGGATTTCTTTTCCTGGAGCTTTCCCCTTTTTGCCACAGGCAAAAAGGGGCCGCTGCTGCGGGCTGATTGGAATCGTGCGGGGGAACCCCCTGGTTTCCCCCGCACACACCCCCTTCCCCACAAGGGGCAAGGCATGATCATAAGTAGATAAGGCTATTGTGCCGATACAGATTCATTTACTTCTTCTGCTCGTTGAAATAGATGATAAAGCCGCCCATGACCGCAATGGCGACAACACTTCCGATTTCCGGGAGCTGATAGAGCCAATCGGCAAAGAACCATCCGACGAACGCGGTTACCAGCGCCGCGATGACTGCCTTTTTCATACAAATTCCCCCAGATCGAATTCGGTTTAGCTATCTCATTTTGCCGCGTGTGTGGACGGTATGCAACGGCCCGATGGGGGCGCGGCTTCCTTCATTCCTCGTTCAATCTCCGCACCATTTCCTCCGCCGGGTCGATCAGCGGCAGGCTCGTCCGCGCCGCCAGCGCCTCCTTGAAGTAGGGGAAGTGGGTGCAGCCCAGCACCAGGGCCTCCATGCCGCATTGGCGGAACCACTCCGCCAGCTCCGGCAGGCGGTGGCGCTCCACCAGCTCCTCCGGCGGCACGCCCGCCTCGATGGACATGACCGCCGGCAGCATGGCCGCGCCCAGCAGGTCCAGCGCCGGGTTGGCGGCAAGCAGCGTCCGCTCGATGCCCGCCAGCCCCTGGGCGTTGGCGGCGACGACGCCCAGCCGCCCGTACCGGGGCGCCAGGGCGCGGTACACGTCCAGCGGCGTCACGATGCGCAGCCCCGTCACCGCCGCCAGGGGGCCGAAGTCCACCGAGGAGGACAGGGAGTTGCAGTACACAAACGCCCGCCGGCAGCCCCGGGCCATGGCCTCCCGCAGGACGGCCAGCACCGCCGCCTCCTTCTCCTCCGGGGAGGAGATCTGAAAGGCGGTCTGCTGGCGGGGGTCCGCCGACAGCGGGAAGGGGAGGCCCTCCAGTCCGGCCGCCGCCAGACAGTCCACACCCATCCGGGTGTCCACCAGGGTGCCCGCCAGGACCGCGATACGTTTCCCGTCCATATCCCTCACTCCAGCTTTCTGCGGAAGTTGCCGTACACCCGGACGCCCTCCTGCACCGTGAAGAACGCGTGGGGGTCAATGGAGTGGACGGCGTGGAGCAGCTCTTCGATCTCGTACTTGGACAGGCTGACGCACAGCACATGGACATCCTTGCCGGTGTACGCGCCGGTGCCTTTCCAGTAGGTGACGCCCCGGCCCAGCTTCTCCATGATGAACCGGCCCAGGACGTGCTCGTCCTCGTGGGTGAAGATCAGCGCCATGACGCTGACGTTCTGCTGGTGCATCCGGTCCAGCACCATGGAGGTGAAGAAGTTGTAGATCACGGAGTAGATGGCGATCTCCGGGCTGAACAGAATCAGGCAGGCGGTGTAGAGGAAGACGTTGAAGGTCAGGGAGAACTTCCCCACCGTAAAGCTGCTGCCCCGCTTGCTCAGGCACAGGCCGATGACGTCCAGTCCGCCGCCGCTGCCGCCGCAGGTCAGCACGATGCCGCTGCCCACGCCGGTGAGGATGCCGCCCAGCAGGCAGGCTGTCAGGTAGTCGTCCACAATGGGGGCGGAGGGGATGGGGATGATGCTGTAAAACAGGGAGTAGCTGAAGGTGCAGATGATGGTCTTGCCCACCAGCACCTTGCCCAGATTTTTGTAGGCGAACAGCAGAATGGGGATGTTGACCAGGAAATAGAAGATGCCGGCCACATCGGTGGCGCCGAAATCCAGCCCCAGCTTCGTCACCAGAAGCGTGCGGACCAGCTGGCAGACGCCCATGGTGCCGCCGGAGTACAGGTCCAGCGGCACGATGAACAGGTTCATGGCGGCCGCGGCGATCAGCTCGCCCACCACGGCGGCCACCAGCCGCAGCCAGCGGTTGTGCAGCGTGTTGTAAAGCATGTCGGTTCCTCCTGTCGCATGTGGGGTGTCCCTCTGCTTCCGATTATACGGGCTTTTGGGGAAAACCACAAGAGGAATTTGCGGCCCTCCAAAAGGGCCGCGCGCTACAGCGAATACTGCAGACAGCGGCGCAGCGTGTCTTTTGCCCGCCGCAGGGCCCTGGACACGGAGGAGGGGTTTACCCCCAGCTCCCTGGCGATCTCGGCAACGGACATCTTCCGGTCGAAGTGCATGTCCACCACCTGCCGCTGGCAGGGCGTCAGCTCCTGCTCCCTGGCCCGGCGGAGGTTCCGGCGCAGCCGCTCCAGCTGTCCGGCGTTGTCCGGGGCGTTCTCCCGGAGCCAGACGGTCATGTCCCCCAGCCACTCGCTGCTGCGGGTGTCAAAGCGTGTATCTCTCATGCTTGTGATAGCTCCTGTCGTAGTAATGGGCGGTCAGCGCCGCCAGCTCCCGGCTCTCCCGCCAGAGGGGGAGCAGGGCGTTGACGCGCTGGCGCAGCAGCCGGGCGGTCTCGGCGTCCGCCTGGGTCTGTTCCGCCGCCCGCAGCTCCGCGATGCGGTCGTGGATGGCGGCCGCGCTGAGCGCGTACTGGACGGAGAGCTCCAAAAGGGTCATAGCCCCACCTCCTTTCCCCGGGTCTCGCGGCAGGGCGCCAGCTCCCGCCGGGCGAACTCCGGCAGGCAGCCGGCGCAGACGCGGCTGCCGTTGCAGGCCCAGTA
The DNA here is from genome assembly GCA_902476875.1 of uncultured Oscillibacter sp. Taxonomy (GTDB): domain Bacteria; phylum Bacillota; class Clostridia; order Oscillospirales; family Oscillospiraceae; genus Oscillibacter. The sequence goes on from CABSFC010000002.1 coordinate 2,907, forward strand.
CTCCTCGCCCACTGTGATCTCCTGGCCGCACAGGGTGCAGCGCAGGACGGTTTGCCGCCACGGGCGGCGATGGAAATGCTGCAAATAGATCCCTCCTCAAAAAATGATGAAAATCCAAAAAATCCTGTTGACAAAATGAAAGGCATCTGGTAAGATAAATCCTGCTGTTGGAACTGCTGGTGTAGCTCAGCTGGTAGAGCAGCTGATTTGTAATCAGCAGGTCGGGGGTTCGAATCCGTCCACCAGCTCCAAATTTAATATGGGGGAATTCCAGAGCGGTCAAATGGGGCAGACTGTAAATCTGTTGTCACTGACTTCGGTGGTTCGAATCCACCTTCCCCCACCATAATGCTGTAACACTATAGATATTCTGGCCTCAAAGCCAGTGATATCAAGGGTTACAGCATTTTTCTATGCCTGATTTTCACTGAACAAATTCATAGATATTTTTTGCCTCAAATCCCAGTGGGGATGGATTCGAACCAGAATTAAGGCGTCATGGCCGCCCTTTTCGCCGCAAGACGAAAGGGCGGCTTTTTTATTCTTAAAAAATTTGGAGGAGTCAATGTGAGTAAGAAAAAGAATGTTGGTGTCAGCCCCTTTCCAGACCAGCGCGATCACCGCAGCGGGAAACGGTTCCGCCCCCGCAACCGGGAAAGCCAGGATGTCCCGTTTCTGGACAAGCAGCAGAAGAACACAGAGAAAGAAAGGGAGCAGCCGTGATGGAACGGGAGAGGAAAAGAGGATTCTTTACTGAGTTGGAATATCAGCTCAGGAGGGAGGGATATGACGTTCAAGAGATCAACGGCGACAATCTCCTCCCTGTTGAATGGGATGGGCAGTCCTTGTGCCGCATATCTGAGGAAGGCACAGTGCGCTGCTTCCCTTCCGAAGTCAGCACACGCCAGGCTGTGGATGCCTGTGCCAGAGCCGCAAAAGTAAGCAGAATAGTGGCCGATTATATGGCAAAGATGGAATGCGCTCCCCCATTGACCGCCTCCGAACTCAGAGGAGACTACCGCCTTCTGGCAGAGTTCAACGGCACGGTGCTTGCCGGACACTTCACCCCATACGAAACGCAGTTCATTACATGGAGCAGAACGGCGGATGGTATGGGACTGACTCTGGGCAACTACTTCTATGACAACTATGAAGGAGCCAAGCAGGATTTCGCTGTCCGCTCCGGCCTCATCCCAAGAGCGGAGATCTTTTCCAAAGAGCAGCTTTCGGATATCTATAAAGCGGTGGATTTCTACCTGGAGATGGATGAGAGTCTGACAGACGGGCAGTTGGAGAGATTGGAACAGACGCTGAATCAGATTGAGGAATTGGTTCCTGAGCTTCAAGGTTCTCCTGATGCCTGCCAGCAGGATTGGGGAGAGCAGTCACTATCCATGTGATCATCACTAAAAAGGCCGTGCCCAGAGGGGCTGGCCTGTCCTCCCTTCCCGGCACCGGCAGAAGGGAGAAAGCAATGAGATACTTTATGCGGGGAACCCCGTGGGCAGGGTATGAGGCCATGATGATGTCGGTACCCCGCAATGTCCCAAGAGGAGGCGGCAGACGCAGAGCCAGATTGGAGTACACCAGGGAAGATCTGGACTGCAAATTATGTATCGAGTACAGAGGGAAATCCCGATGCGCTCAGAAAATTTGTCCCTACCTTGTAGAACGGCTGGAGGCAGGCACTGTGAGCTACACTGAGCTTGTACTGGAAGCATTCCGGGGTGCCATGAACAGACCGTTTACAGAGAGGCTGAAGTCCCTTTCAAGTGAACTGCGAGGCTGTCAGTATACCAGCGAGGAGCATCGCGGGAGGATGGAGGATTGCCTCCATGCCCTCTGGCCGGATGGGAATGTGACGAACAGCCAATGGCTGGCCGCCTGTTTCCTGATGACCTCTTCCGCCAGCATCTGGCGGGAAGTGCGTGTCAGCCGTTACCCAAGGAAAATTGAGTGGGAACAGATCTCTATTACGCCGGAAACACTTCAGGATTATGTCCTGCTCCAGTCAGCCCGTTCTATTCTGGATGGGAAGACACGGATCAGCGCCTACGAACTAAGTGACCGGACTCTGGTCGATGATTTGACGCTGCGCGTCATTATGGACGCTGCTGTGCTTGCCAGATTTGGGATCACACTGCTGGAGATTGGAGGAACTCTATGCGATACATGATCAGTGCCGTGCTGGGGAATCCTCAGCACCCCGAATACGGCGACGCAACCATCCCCTTCCCGCTGACACGCGAGGAGTATGACGATTCTCTGGAAGTGCTGTCCGCACTGGAAATCGGCGATGCGGTTACGCGGGACTGCATCGTACAGAGCGTAGACAGCTTCTTCACCGTCCTTCATGCTATGGAGGGACAAACCGTCAATGTGGACGAGCTGGACTATTTGGCCAAACGTCTGGAAAGCTTTGACGATGGAGAAGCCGAACAGTTCCAAGCCATGGCATCCATGCTGAAGCTGACGGACATCAAGGACTTCATCAATCTGACCTTCAGCTGCCAGCAGGTCACTGTCATCGCGGATTTCTCTGATTTAAAGAGAGTCGGGCAGGATCACTACATGAATTTGCATGGTGGTAGTGCTTCCATGGAGGAGCTTGAAAATCTGGATGGCTATGAAACCGCACTCCTCCTCATTGAAAGCGGCACCGGTCAAATTACTCCCTATGGCGTGGTTTATGATAATGGCATGAAGCTGGAAGAACTCTATAAAGGGCAGGCTTTCCCTCCGTATTTCTATGAGGCCGGACCGATGTCGGTCGTCATTTCGATGAAGAATAACCCGGAAAAGTCGCTCTGGCTGGAGCTGCCCTCGCTGGACAGCCAGATAGACCGGGCGCTGGAGAAAGTGGGGATCGGGCAGACTGAGGAGCTGACCATTGCAGTGGATTGGAGCGAGATCCCCGCCGACTTCGCAGGTCTGCTCTGTGCGGAGCCGACAGACCTGCGTGAGCTGAACAGGATGTGCGCCGCCATCCACGATCTGGACCGCGAACACACAAAAAAGCTATGGAGTGCGGTGGAATACGCGCGGCCCAGATACGCATCCCAGGTTCAGCAGCTGGCGGAAAACATAGATCTGTTTGACTTCATCCCAGATATTCAGAATGCCGCCCAGCTTGGCCGATATATGATCAGCGAGAGCGGAGGGTTTGACTACGATCCCAATTTGGATGACTTCTATGATTTTGAGGGCTATGGGCGGAGAATGCTGGAAGATCAGAACGGAAAATTCGTTCAGGGCGGCTATATCGGCTACAACGGCGACCGGCCGCTGGAAGAACTGATGGATGAATACACGCAGGATCAGGGGATGCAGATGCTGTGAAAGTTCTAATAGACTTTCTGGTAAAAGTGTGGTATTTGTTGTGCTTACCACACAGAGAGGAGGAATGATTCTAATGTATGCAAACGCAAGGAAAGAAAAATTTGAAGCGGTCAAGCTGTTCGGAAAGCCCGCATTGTTCAGTAACAGCCGCATCCAGCATGACAGCGTACCGGAACGATTCTATCAATACGATCTTCGCGGCTCAGACAATGACCCAGGCAGACCTGTATCGGTGGCAGATCATGTTGGTGTGAACCATGCGGGCACGGTGCTGACCACAACGCCTGTGAAATATCCCAAAGGAAAGAACTATCTCAGCATACGTGGGCGGATCGACTTTGCCGGACAGAAACTGAGCCTTGACGAGTTCTGCAGGCAACAGGGCCTGCCCGTCCCAGCTACTCCTGAATATGAGCTTTGCCCCGCCTCCCCGGATGAGGCGGGGCTTTTCTATGCTCAGACGCCGGAAAAGGACGCGGAGTTGGAAGCCATTGGTCATGTCCGCATCGACTTCGGCAGCAGCGGAAAAGAATTTTGGCACACATGGTGGCCGAGAGGCCCAGAGGAGCTGAACTCGCCGGAGTTTAAGGCAGAGTTAGGAAAAGTAGTCGATACCCTTCGGAAAACCGTCCTGAAAGATTCCGATTCCATGAAACGATACTGCCATGAGCATGGAGGAGCCATCGAAGGCGGCTGGCGGCAGAATTATGGCTATGTCGTGGACACCGGGCGATACCAGTTCTACCTGCGCTGCAATCCCGGCCGAGGGGACTATAACGCCTATCTTACCTGTCTGGACAAGCAGGCCCAGAAACTGTCACAGGAGTCGGAAGTGATTGGCCGGCTGAGCTTTGCCAGCGGCGAGGTGCTGGAATACACCAGCGGTGAACAGTATATCGAGGCGCTGAAAGAGGAGCTGGAGTATATGGCGGCTACAGGGATGAAGTATGAAACTCTTACAGATGACCCTGCTGTCCGAAAAGCGGTAGACGATGTCCTCTACAACTTCGCGGGAGAAGAAAACTCACGTCCGCTGGAAGATTACGAAAACACACCCCGCGAGGGGATAATAATGGGAGGTATGAGTTGAATGAAACAGGTACCAAAGGAATGGCTGGACTTTCTGCGCCAGCAGTATCCCGCGGGGAGCCGAATCAGGCTCCGGGAGATGAAAGATCCCTATACTCCTGTGCCGCCCGGCACAATGGGCACACTGACATCTATCGATGATATTGGCACATTCCATGTCAGGTGGGACAACGGCAGCGGCTTGGGGCTGGTCATCGGAGAGGACAGTTTCTCGGTGCTGCCCCCGGAGCCAACCATGCTGAAGCTCTATATGCCCCTCACCGCCGACCTCTTTGAGCGAAACGAGTGGGGTGACATGGAGCAAGAGAGTACGTTGCTGAATGGCCGGGAACTCCTGGGGTACGAGGGCGCAATCCTGAAAGCCATCCGTAGCAACAACGTCCCGGAGGAGAGCGAGAGTGGCATCATGCACTGGTACGGCGAGGAAGACTCCGTCAACGAGAAGGTCAAATCCGTGTTCTTCACGGTAGAGGAGCGGAACGGGCAGCTCTGGGGTGTGGCGGAGTGCCGGGTGCAGGGGCAGCTCACGCCGGAGGAATACGCCGTCCTTACCGATTACATCTCCGGCCAGGCCTCGGACGGCTGGGGGGAGAGTTTCGAACAGCAGGAGATCCAGATCGGACGCGATGCGGAACTATATGTCCACCTCTGGAACAGCGATGACTGGAGCATCCAAACAGAGGAGGAATGCTTTGCACCGAAGCTGGCCGAGGGACTGCCTGATATGTGCTGGTCCATCCTTCCCGGTGAGGGCAAGCTCATCTGCATCAAGCGGGGCGAGAGCGGTTATTATCCAAGCGACTGGGAAACCGGAAGTCCGGAGGAAAACCGGAAAATTGCGGACTACAACAATCAAAAACGTGGGATCACCAAGTCACAGGAGGAAGCCATGCTCTGCGGCTCCATGCATGGCTGGGACTGTCCGGCCGCAGATCCCCAAAGCTACACGCAGGAACCGCCCCAGCAAATGGGAGGGATGTCTTTTGAATAAGCAGGCTCTCGAACTGCCAAGGCAGTGCTATGCCGTGATGCCCGGCGATGGACGGCTGCTGGTTATCACCCGTGGGGAATGCGGATACAGGCATTCCCCGCTGGATACGGGAAACCGCACGGAAAACCGTTTCATTGCCGACCAGAAAAACGCGGAGTTCGGCGGCGTAACGCCTGAGCAGGAACGGCTCATGATCGACGGGTCCATATTTGGGTGGGATCTTGTGTACAGCAGGATCGCCGGAAAGCAGTACCGCGCCCGGCATTTCATCATCGAACTCAGCAGTCCCTCCTCTTCCTTTGCCCATGCACAGGAACTCGTCCTCCCCGCCGACGATTATACGCTTCTTGACGCCTTTGAACAGCTTCATCTGTCACCCGGCGAGAGGCCGTACACAGAAATCATAAGCTATTCAAAGTTTGACTTTCTCTCTCCCCTCATGAAAGAAGACCCCGACCCGCTGAGATTGAATCATTTACTCCGCCGCCTGGATTCCATGGATCTCCCCGACCAGGAGATCTTCAAAGCGCTGGTGCAAATGGAAAATGAGAAGACGCCCCAAGAGCGTGTCTCCGTGGATCGTTTCATCGATCTGGCTTACAGCACGGACTGCTGTGACATCCATCTCGGCATAACCTCGGATGAACAGCTGGGCAGGATCTATGCGGAAAACGGCTTTATGCCCGACCTGGACGACCTGCCGGAAAAACTCTTCGAAAGTCTGAACTTTAGGCAGATCGGGCGGGAAGAGCGGGAGCGCGAACACGGCATATTCACAGCCTATGGCTATGTGATTCAGAACACCGAACCGAAACCAATCAGTCAAACGCTGGACTATGCCCTGCGCAAGCCGGACTATATGTTCAGGATCGGTGTCAAGAATTATCCCATAGAAGGCTACACGCATATTGACACAGACACGGTCGCTTATTTAAATCTCCCGGCCTCTGAGCAGCAGTTCCAGGCTGTTTTGGATCAGCTGGGCAATTCCGACTGGCTGGGTACAGTGTTGGACAGCTTTGAAAGCATCCTTCCCGATTTTAAAGGCGCGGTGATCTCCACGGAGGACTTGCCGGAATTGAATGACCTTGCAAGGTATGTCCAGGAAATTGATGCATCTGGCCAACTCACCAAGTACAAGGCGGTTCTCAGCCTGTTGGAGTGTCCGGATATCTCCTCCGCCATTACTGCTGCCGAACATCTGGACGAATATATCCTGGATTCCCAGTGCCTGTCCGCCCAGGACTATGCTGAAGCGAACCTCCTTGACCTCCTGGATGATAGTGAAGCTGAACTGTTGCTCCCCAATGTGAATCTCTGGAGCTATGGAAAGACCCTCATGCAAAACGAGAACGCCGTATTGACGCCGTATGGCACGCTGTCCCGTCAGGATGGTCAACCCGTACAAGCTCCCGTTGAGCAGCCCTGGCAGGGCGGAATGGAGATGATGTAAATGGATTACTTCGAGGAAACACTGGGGAAACTCCCCGGCAGACAGGACGAGCATGAATGGCTCAGGGAAACATTGGCGTTTGCCAGTGAGCGGGAAAAGGCGATCCTTGCGGCTGGGCTTGAGAGAACGCCTCCAAAAAACGCAGCGGAGGCCGTCAATCTCATGCTTAATCTGGAAAGCTATGAGGTCTGTGTTGGCGCGAACTACTATGAGGCGCTGGGGCAGTATTTTCTGGACTATGAGGTTGGCAGCCTGATTCCCACAGAAGCCCGGCAGTATATTGACCTGGAATCGCTGGGCAGAAAGTATGAGGACAACCATCCTGGCCTGTTCATCGGGAGCGACTACGTGGTCTATCCCGCAGATCAAACAACTGCGTTCTACGATGGCAGGGAGCTGCCCAGCGTGGGTGGCGACTGGAGCCTCCGCCTGAAGCTGGCTTCCCCTACCCACCCCGAGGGAGTGTGGGTAAAGCTGCCGGACTACCAGGAGATGACGGAAGAACGCCCAGGCGAGATTCGAATGGCGCTGAACGCGCTCGGCCTGAAAGATCTCGAATGGTGCGAGCTGCTGGATGCCAGGTGCTGTCTGCCGGGGATTGCCGGCCTGACAGAATACGAGGATCTGTCTGACCTCATCTACGATGGTCAGAACCTCGGCATCATTCTGGACGAGCAGGGCCAGGGGCAGGAGCACTTCATGGAAAAATATCTGGCGGCGCTGGAGCTGGAGGGCTGCGACAGCCTGAAGTTTGCTCTGGATATTGGACAAAACATCAAGTGCTATGACATGGTACTGGTCAGTGGATTGGAGCAGACCGGGAAGGATGCCATTCTGAAACGTATGGGCGCAGAGGAACGCGAAATGTTCTCCGGCTGCGTCGACTTTGCTGGATACGCCCGAGCCATGCTGGAGCAGAGCGACTCTGTACCGGTTCTGGATGGCAAGGCCTATATCCGCAGGAATGGTCAAACTTTCCATGCGGAATATAGTGAGACTACTGGATCTGCACAGGACAGAGGAATGCAAATGATGTAGACAATGGAAAAGGGGCAATATTAATTACTGTAAGGGGCCGTATTCCCGAAAAGGGGAATCACGGCCCCTTCTTTTTTTATGCCCTTTTCGGGGATCCAAGCCCGGAAAGGAGAAAGCCGTGAAAAAAGAAGCACTAAAGAACTGCCTGTACAGCGGCCACAGAGGAAGGAGCAAGGCTATCAGCGGGGACAGCCTGCGGAGGGAGCTTCACATGACGGAGAAGGAGATGCGAAAGTGCGTCAACAGGCTCCGCAGGGAGGGCGTCCCCATCTGCAGCGACCAGACGGGCTACTTCTATGCCCAAAGCGCCGACGAAGTCCTCACCACGATCCAGTTCCTGCTGAAGATGCGGCAGGGCCTGGAATCCGCCATCATGGGGATGAACAGTACCCTGCGTGATTTTGTCCTCGAAAGAGGGTGATAGCCATTGCATTTCCATTTCTTATCTGGGTGGGCAATAAGCAGAGGATCGCCCCCTACGTGCGGCAGATCATGCCCAAGCTTTTTGACCTGTATCTGGAACCGTTCGGAGGCAGCGGCGCGATTTTGCTGTCTTTGCCCAAAGACCCCAAGCGGCTTGACATCTACAACGACCTTGAACGGGATCTCGTCAACCTCTTCCTCTGTGTGCGGGATCAGCCTCTCGCGCTCATCAAGGAGCTTAACTTCCTGCCGATCAACAGCCGCGAGGAATTCAACGACCTTAAGCGGCTCCTCGCCCATGAGCCAGCACGGGAGGAGCTTGACCGATGGGAACAGGAGGAGTCTCGTATCGCGGAGGAGTGTTTTACTCCAGAGGAAGCCATGGAGCTGCAGAAGATCCTGCGCGGGAAGGCCAGGCTGCGGGACGTCCGCAGGGCGGCGGCGTACTATAAGGTCTGCCGCTTCAGCTTCAGCGGCACGCGCTCCTCCTATGGGGTAAAAAGAACCGTCATCGGGCATTTCCACGGGCTGCTCCAGAGAGCTGCCACAAGGCTTCAGGGCGTGGTCATCGAGTGCAGGAACGCCATTACACTGATCCAGGAGAGAGGCTCTCCCACCAGCGTGATCTACTGCGATCCGCCCTATGTGGAAACCGAAGATATGTATAGCCCCGAATTCGGCGAAAAAGAGCACTGCGAACTCCATGAAACCTTGAAAACGAGTGATGCTTATGTGATCGTGTCCTACAATGACTGCGAATACATCCGCAAGCTGTACAAGGACTTCTTCATCCTGGCATTTCGAAGGAACCACCCCATGTCCAAAAAGAAAGGGGAAACCTTTGGGGAACTGATTATAACAAACTTTGACCCTCGGCGCTTCATGGATAGCCAGCTGGATCTATTTGAAACGGCATCTGTCCGTGACCACATGGAACTGGTCAATATCCCTGAAGTTGTCCTAAAGGCTACGTGATTCAGGAGGTAAACAAGAATGGAAAAAAAGAAAGAAATTACATTTAGGGGTGCCATCATCCCCCGCTCTCAGCTGGAGGAGTGCGGCTTTGGCGATCAGGGGGCCACGGTCTATGCCATGCCCAGTGCAGTGATCGTGCTGCCGAAACAGATGACGGTCATGCCCCTGATCCGCGCCGTTGAGTCCCTGTCCAAGCTGTCCACGGAACTCCTGCTGGAGCTGGTGGATGCCTGCGGCCTCTGCGATGGCTGCGGCGATGGCGGCGGCGAGCGCGAGGACTGTCCCTTTGACGCACCTGCGGAGATCCATCTCCCCGAGGAGCTGCTGGAGGAGGCCGGGATCCCCAAGGACTCCAAGCTCCGTGCATATCCCAATGAGGAGGAAAAGAGCATCCAGATCGTCATGGCGGATGACAGCTATGACCTCTCGGACATCGCCCCGGACACGCTGGATCTCCTGACCAGCCTGGGTATCTGCGTTGGGGAGCTGAAAGAGCTGATGCTCCTGGGCGAGGTGATCCACGATGCCTGATTTCCCGCCGATCTACCCCTGCTCGGAGGCCGAGGCCCGTCGGTTGTGAGAGCATGACGAGTGGGAACAGAGCTTCCGACAGAATGTATCCTGCGCACGAGGCATCGAGATCGCCATCCGAGCCTGTTTCGATCAGGACGCGAATACCCTTGCGGATGGCTGCGCGGATCATATACTCCGGAAGTATGGTTTCAAGCGCACCCATTTTGTACTCGCAAACAGCGTCAGGGACTTACCGTACAATGCGGATGTCAGCTCAGACAACGCCGCGTGGTGCAGGGAGCTGTATCTCCCGGACGGAGTAAAGAACCGCTATTTTGAGGTAGATACGGCATATGGACTTCTGGACCAGTTTATCAGCCAGACAAGAGCGTCATACGAAACGCTCCACCTGTTTGACGGGCGGCACTGCTCCAGCGAGGAAGACTACGAGGGTAAAGTTCTCATCCTCTCTCCCAGCGTCCTGAAAGAGTCCTGTTGGTCTGAGAAGAACCAGCTGTGGCTTGCCGAAAGCGGCTTTGGCTGCGATCCGGGAAAATCCGGCAGGGCCGTCTACGCCATCTGCCTCGGCGATGGTGAAAAGGCCAGATGGAACCGGGCGGACTTCCTCGGCGTGATCCGGGAGGAGTGTCTCCCCGATTGGGCCAGGGAGCAGCTGGAGAAACTGAAAAACGGGCAAACACTCGAAACGCCGGAAGACCACACCGGCGAGATCAACATGACAATACAGTAGGAGGAATCAACTATGCCCAGACAGCAGGTTTCCGATCAGGAAACGCTCCAGAAAGATCCCAAGCCGATGGATATTGACGTCCGCATCAATTCCATCCGCACCAACGGCCCGGTGCTGGCCACGGCCTCATTCAACCTGAACGGCGCCTTTGCCGTGCGGGGAGTGAAGATCCTCGATGGCTCCAACGGGCCATTTGTGAGTATGCCCAGCTATAAGACCAGCGATGGCTACAAGGACATCTGCTTTCCCTGTAACAGGGAGTTCAAGCTGGCCCTTGACAATGCCATTCTGGGGGCGTATCAGCAGCAGATCGGACAGGTGGCCCAACGGGGTCACACCGACCACAGCCAGGAGCCTCCGACTCCTGAGATGACGATGTAAAGAGGAGGATACACAACATGAAACGCCTGGTTTCCCTTTGTGCCGCAGCCCTCATGCTCTGCATGGCGACTCCGGCATTTGCCGCCGAGGACACCTCGGCGGCATCCGTTTGCTATCCCACTGCCGTAACCTGCAATGAGGATGGCAGCGAGATCCGCAAGATGTACGACCTCGGCCCTGCGGATGACCCCGCCGGCATTCCCCGCTCGGACTTTGAGCAGGACGGTTTTCACTATACCCTGACTGACCTGCTCAAGCAGGAACTCCCCGAAAACGAGAGCCGCCAGCATACCGAAACGGTATCCCTGGAGAGCGAGAGCAAGGATATGGCCTCCGTGCTGGCTCTGCTGCCCCAGGAAAGAGAATTTATTACGGACGATGGGCTGTCCGGTATCCTGACTCTACAACTGGAAACGGTGCAGGTAGAGGTGTCCGGCTATGGCAGCTCTACCAGGGAGGTTTCCGCCACCCGCAGCTACCCCAACCTCGCAGACCAGGACACCGCCAACATCCCCAAGACCATCCAGGATAGCGGCAGAACGCTCACCCTCCAGAACATCAGCTGGCAGACCGACAACACCGCCAGCGTAGACGGCTATGCCATGGGCGACCGCTATACCGCAGTTGCTACCTACACCGGCAGTGCCACCAGCAGCTATGTCAAGGGATACACTGTGACTGCCGATTATAGCGGCACAGTCAGCCGCATTGCGCTGAACAAGACCCGATATGTCGCTATCTTCGAGGGAACGCCCCTCCAGCCGGTAATCGACGCCTTAGGCGATGCCGAGAAAGACTCTGCCACCGGCTTCCCTTGGGCCTATGTACTGGTTCCCTTGGGCGTCATCGCCGCGGCTGGCGGCGGCATCGGCATCGCCCTGTTCCTCAAACGGCAGCGTGAGTTGGCGGACGGTGGGGATGCGGAGGAGTAAGCCCCTACATTATAATATAAAGAGGAAAGGACTGGTGAAATCCATGAAGAAACTGACAATGCTCCTCTTGACCCTGTGCATGACGGCATCCCTGACGGTTCCCGCCAGCGCCGCCGGGCCGATGGAGTACACCTTTGACGGCGTGGACGGCCCGGAGTATGGCAAGCCCACCTCCATTGAGGTAGTCTACACCGCCGATGGCGGAGCCATGAAGAACGAGGATGTGAGCAAAAACGCCGCTCTCGCTCCGCCCACCTTTGGCAGCGCCAGCGCAGATACCCTGAATACCGGCTCCCCGCTCACACCCAACCTGGCTCCCGGTTATCAGCCCGCTGCCAGTGCGGTCATCAATGGCAGCTCCGCCGTGATCCAGCCCCCTGCTATGGGCAGCGTGGTTACTGGCAGCGGCGCGGCCTACGTCCCCGGAGCATCCACTGTGACAGTCACCAACCCCGGCAGTTCCTCTGGCGGATATACCGAGGTGACGGACGATCTCTACTACGCCAATGGCAGCCTGGGGACGCTGAAGATCCCCGCGATTGGCCTGAGCGTCAAAATCTATCAGGGTACGGGCAGTTCCACGCTGGCCAAGGGCGCGGGCCACTTCGAGGAAACCTCCATCTGGGACGGCAATGTAGCTCTGGCCGCCCACAACCGCGGCGTGAACAGCCACTTTGGACAGATCCACACACTGGAGGTTGGCGATCAGATCACCCTGACCACCAAGCTGGGTACCCGAACCTATGAGGTAACTTCGGTATCCAAGGTCAGCGAGACAGACCGGAGCGCTCTCGCCGCATCCACTCAGAATATGATCACACTTTATACGTGCGTCCGTGACCAGCGGGATCAGCGGTGGTGTGTGCAGGGGATTGAGGTTCGGTAATATGCTTCGTTTTCGTCCCCGCTTTTCTCCATTTTAATTTGAAATTTCCTCTCGACTTTTACCCTTCATTCCGATATTGTGTTGCTTGCCAAAAGCCCCGCAAAATACGGAATACAGGAGGAAAAAGTATGAACAGCATGAAAAAGCGCGCTGCCGCCGCACTGACGGCCGGCATCCTCGCCGCCACCCTCACCATACCCGCTCTGGCGGCGGACTCCATCCGAATCAGCAGCTACAAGGGGAACACCCTCCAAGCCGGAGATCGCAGCGGCCTGATTATCGGCGGAGTGGCGCAATCCGTGACATCCGCCAGCCCGGAGATCGTCACCGTGGAAAACGCGGGCGGCTTATGGGCAGCCGTGGCCAAGTCAGACGGTACGGCGGTTCTCACTGTCACAGGCATCCACGGGGAGACAGCCAGCCTGACGCTGACGGTGGGCGATCCCGCGCTATCCACCGCTAAGGCCCCAGCTCCTGCCGCGGATCTGGAAGAAGCGTGGCAGGAGATCATCCGGCTTACCAATGAGGTCAGGCTGAAAAACGGAGCGGCAGAGCTGCAGGCAAACGACGCCCTCATGGACGCCGCACAAACCTGCTCCGACAGGCTGTACACTTGGCACCATACCAGGGAGGAGTGTGAGGCCGTTGCGTCCTGCGGCTACCCCTACGGCTTCGGCACCAACCTCACGGTGTTCACCGGCACTGTTGACGTGGCCCATCATGCTGTCGATAACTTGATCAACTCGCCCGGCCACTTCCAAACCATGATCGACCCGGACGCAGACAGCATCGGCGTGGGCGTCACGCAAAGCGAGGGTATGACCTACTGCTATATGTTCATCGGAAAACCGAACTCCATCAATCCCTATGGATAACCGAATATCATCCCAAAAGGTCTTTCAGCGACACGCTGAAGGGCCTTTTTTCTATGCCAAAAAGGAGAATGAAAAGCTATGAAAAAACTCCACTTCCCGCATAACCGCCTGATTGCGGCTCTGCTGGTGCTGGTCTGCCTGCTGGGGCTCCTCCCCGGCACCGCACTGGCGGCAGATGTTCCATCCACCATTAAAATGGATGACTGTACCTATAACAGCACCCATTATGATTCCCCCGCCCTGGGCATCTGCTATATGCACCAGATGCACTATAACTATAACGGAAAATCGACGATGGGCTTTTGCAGTGAGAAGGGCAAGGGCATGGGCTGGTCGCTCAAGGGCCACACCTGGAATAACCCCAAGTCCATCACCGATCCCACCGTGACCACCATGATGGCATACTTTTATGCCCACTCCACCGGCGTGTTCACGGATCAGGCCCACGCCCTTGGCGTGGATACCGTCTGGGACAGCGACTACATCTGGACGATGAACGCATGGACACAGGCCATTGTCTGGCGCTACAAGGCGGGCCTGCTCTCTGACCCGGCCACAGCCTGTGCTGAGGAACTGCTGTGCGTTTACAACAATTTATACAGCTCCAGCTACACCAGCATCAACGACCTGCTGGACGGCACTTCGTTCTACGACCGGGCCAAATATATCCTCGACCTGGGCGCGCAGGGCGTATGGGGCGAGTGTACCGTCCATGAGTACACCTACGCCGGCCCCGGTTCCAATTATCATCCCGCCAACGATGTTCAGGCCGTCATGGTCGGGGAGCTGAACGTCACCCATGAGCAGTACAGCCTCACCATCAAAAAGGTGGATTCCACCAACCCCAACAAGGGTCTGTCCGGGGCGCGGTTTCTGGTAACTTCGGAAAACGGGAGTTACTCAAAGGAGGTCGTGACCGGAAGTGACGGGACTGTCACCCTGTCCCCTCTGGACGCGGGTACGTTCGCCGTGACGGAATTGGAAGGCCCGGAGGGCTACGAGATCGACAACGCCGGGCCGCAGTACGTTGTCCTCCCCAACGGCAGCAATAAGACTGTGACTGTCACCTTTTCCGATACGCCCATCGTCACCGGCGAGGGCAGCATCCGCAAGGTAGACGCAGATGATCCCACAAAGGGGCTCGCCGGTGCGGTTATCAAAATCGAGGGCGTGGACAACAGCTTTGTAGGCACTTACACCACAGGGGCAGGCGGCTATCTCACCGATGTCCCCTGGGACACCATGCCTATCGGCAGCTTTGTGGCGACTGAGGTGACCCCGCCCACCAACTACACCAAAAGCAGCGATCCGAGCAAGGTAAAACAGTCCTTCGAGTGGGATGGAAAATCAGATGTTTCCCTCGTTTTTGAGAATGATGCCCGCGTCAAGATCAAGCTCCTGAAACTGGATGACAGTGACCGGCCCCTGCCCGGATGTGTATTTAACATCGTGAAGGACGGCCAAATCATCGGCACTGAGGAAACCAAGGCGGACGGAACCATCACCGTCACCGATGTGACCGAGGGAATGTTCGCCTTCGTGGAGGTGGCAGCGCCCGCACCTTTCGCCTGCCTGACTGAGCCGGTGATCGCCCATGTGGATCAGGCCACCATCAACGGCGGCGGCACCGTCACCGTGACGGCAGCAGACAAAAAGCTGCCCAATTTGACGATTTTAAAGCGGGACGCTCAGACGGGTGATGCGATCCCTGAAACCCACTTCGAAATTCGCGGCATCCACTACGGCTACCACACCGATGTGGTGACTGGGCCGGACGGAAAGGCCACATTGACTGCTATTCCTGTTGACAGTTACGAGGTCACGGAAAAATCCGTTAAAAACCCCTACGTTGTAGGCGATAACCCCACCCAGACGATCTGGCTGGAGGCCGGTGACAGCAAGGAGCTGGTCTTTGACAACCTCAAACAGCCCCTCCTCACGCTGAAAAAAATTGACGCGGACACTGGGGATGTGATTCCCAACACAGTCCTGACGGTCAAGGCGCTGGATGGCACTTATCAGGATGATTGGACAACCGGGCCGGACGGCACTGTCTCCGCCTATGTAGACCCCGGCGTGTATCAGGTGTCGGAGAAATCCGTCCCCAGCCCCTACTATCTCCCGGACGAGGACGCAGACCGCACCCAGACCATCACCCTCAGCCCCGGCGACGAAAAAACGCTGGTGTTCCGCAACCGCAAGGCCCCGGAATTGACTGTTTTTAAGGAGAATAGTATCACTTCCGAACCAATCGAACACGCCAAATTTCACATTGTTTACACCAGCACCGGCGAGGCCGCCGAGGCCCCGGCCACCATCGACTACGGCTACTTCTACACCGACAGCAAGGGCGAAATCCGACTGCATGAGCAGGGTAAGCGGCTGTACCCCGGCGAGTTTAAAATCACGGAGGTAGAGCCAGCGGACGGATTCCAGCTCAAGGAACCCCTGACCCAAACGGTCATTATCCACGGGAATGAGAGCAAGACCGTCCGTTTCCAGAATACACCCCTCTCGGCACTCGTGGTCTGGAAATATGACAGTGTCACCGGCGCGCCGGTTGAGGGCTGTATTTTCCAGGTCAAGTATATGTCCGGCACCAGCGGCAGCGGCGGCACGGTCATCGGCACCTACAAGACCGGCTCCAGCGGCTCCTTCACGCTCAACCGGCTGGAAGCGGGCGCTTATCTGGTGGAGGAACTGGCCAGCGACGGGGATCACGTCATGGACACCGCTCCGCAGACCGCCTATATCTCCGGCAAGGAGCAGGATGTGGTGCAGCTCTACTTCGGCAACAGTCCCAAGGGGGCCGTCCTTATCAAGAAAATTGACGCCAGCACCCGCGCACCTTTAAGTGACGTTGAATTTTTTATCACCGACAGCAAGGGAACCATGCTGGGCGACGCCAATGGCAAGTTTGTGACTGATAGTGCGGGAACCATCCTGATCTCCAATCTCGACCCCGGCACGACCATCGTGGCACGGGAAACCAGGGCAAAAGAGAATTATCTGCTGGACGATGTCCCCCAGACCATCACTGTCCAGGCTGGACGGACGGCCACCCTGGAATTTCGGAACCAGCCCAAGGGCTCCGTCACCCTCTATAAATTCAGCAGCTCCGACCGTAAGACTCCCCTTGAGGGGGTAGGCTTCAAAATCACCTATGCTGATGGGCGCGTGGTGGACAACATCGGTGGCAAGCTGTCCAGCAACGGGATCTATTATACGGACAGCGAGGGCCAGATCAACATCAGCCAGGTGACAGGCACACTGATTTTCACCGAGGTATCCAGCGTACCGGGCTATTTGATCGACGAAAACCGGAAAAGCCAGACCGTGGTGGTCAACCCGGATGACCACCAGAGCGTCTATTTTTACAACATCCCGGAGAACACGCTCATTATTGAGAAATATCTGGAGACTGAATCCGGCAATGAACCCTTAAAGGGCGTGACCTTCCTGGTCACGGATTCTTCCGGGAGCGTGATTGGAAACAGCAACGGCGAGTTTGTCACCGGGGATGATGGGCGCATCGTGATTGACGGGGTTGCTCCTGGAACGACGGTCACTGCCCGCGAGATCAAGGTGCCTGATGGCGTGGTGCTGGATTCCACCCCTAAAACCATTAAAATTGGCGATAAAGGCGCGAATACCCTCCGCTTTGTCAACCAAAAGACAGGCTATCTCGTAATTCGCAAGCTGGATAAGCTGACAAAAGAGCCTTTAAGCGGGGTTGAATTTGAACTCACCTATGCGGACGGCAGCTATGTGGACGATGCCTACGGCCACTTGTCCAGCAAGGGCCGCTTTGTGACCAACGACGCTGGGGAAATCAGGGTACCCGTTGTTGGCACAGTGGTGGTAAAGGAGGTCAAGACCCTCTCCACACACGTCATTGACGAGGCCACCAGAATCCAGACGGTTCAGGTCAATCCCGCGGACACACAGACTATCGTGGTCTACAACGAGCCTCGGTGCTCCCTTACCTTGACGAAACTGGATGCCGTCACTGGAAAGCCTGTACCCAATACGGAGTTCACGCTGAAGGATGGGGACGGCAACGTCCTGGGCAAGTACACCACCGGGGCGGATGGGACTGTCACCGTAACCGGCCTCACACCTAACTCCACCGTTGTGGTGGTGGAATCCAAAGTACCCTCCAACTATGTCCTCGATCCAACGCCCCGTACCATCATTGTCCGAAACGGCAGCAACAGCCTGCCTGCCAGCACAACCGACAGCAGCACCAACGTAAGCGGCAGCACGGGCAGCAACAATGTTACTGTGGAGAATGTACCCAAGGTCACGCTGACCATTGAGAAGTATCTGGAAACTGAAACCGGCAACGTGCCTCTCAAGGGGGTCACATTCCTCGTTACCGATCAGACCGGAGCCGTGATCGGCGGCAGCAACGGCGAGTTCACCTCTGACGATGCGGGCCGCATCGTGATCCCCAATCTGGAGCCTGGAACGACTGTCACCGCGCGGGAGATCTCTGTGCCTGACGGTGTTGTGCTGGACAGCAGCCCCAAGAGCATCCTGATCAAAGCAGGCGAACAGAGTCAGACCCTTCGGGTGGTCAACAAGGCCACCGGATACCTCGTGGTCAGGAAGCTGGACAGGCTGACCGGGGAGCCGCTGGCCGGAGTGGAGTTCAAATTGAGCTGCGCCTCCGGCGAATATGTGGATGATGCCTATGGGCATCTCTCCTCCCTCGGCCTGTTTACCACAGACCAGAACGGAGAAATCCGAGTTCCCGTTGTCGGGACTGTCGTGGTCGAAGAAACCAAATGCCTGCCCGGATACACCATTGATTCGGAGACACAGCGGCAGGTGGTCACCGTCAATCCCGCGGATACCCAGACCATCAAGGTTTACAACACGCCGGTTGGGAATTTTGAACTCATTAAAGTCTCCGAGAGCGACAAGACACAGAGAATCCCCAATGCCACATTTGAGATACGCCGCGTTTCAGACGGTGGGCTGGTGGACACCATCACCACCGGCAGTGATGGCCGGGCCGTCCTCCAGCTGGACGCGGGCGATTATTACGCGGTGGAAACCGCGTGTCCCAAAGAGTTCAAGCTGGATTCCACACCCCATTATTTCACGATGCGGGATGATGGGAAAGGCTCCACTTTGACCGTGACCAACGCACCCTTTTCCGGAATCCTTCTCCGCAAGATTGATTCTGCCACTAAACAAGGAATCTACGGGGTTACGTTCCTGCTCTATGATTCCAATAAGAACCCGATTGGGCAGTACACCAGTGACGATAGAGGCTACGTCTACATCGACGATCTGCCCGACTCCGGCCGATATTATCTGCGTGAGCTGGAAAATGAAGGCTATATCGTGGACACGCAGCTCAAAACCGTCTATGTGACCGCTGGAACCACCACGGAAATCACATGGGAGAACACGGCCATCACCGGCCAGATCCAGGTCACCAAGACCTCGGAGGACTATAACTCCATGAACGGCTGGCCTGCCGGCACCCCCATCCCCAACACGGAGTTTGAAATCTACAATTACAAGACCGGCAACCTGGTAGATACGATCAAGACAGACAAAAACGGCGTTGCAGTTTCCAAGCCGCTGCCGTTGGGCCGATATAAAATCGTGGAATCCAAGGCCGCTGATTTCTATGGACTGGATAAGACGCCCATCGAAGTGGAGATCGAATTTTCCGGCCAGATTGTCAAGGCGGCCATGACCAACAAGAGCCTCTACACCAACGTTTCCATCAAGAAGACCGGCTTTGTGGAAGTCATGCCCGGTCAGCAGCTCCGCTATGATTTTTCGGACATCGCCAACAACTCCACCACCGCGCTCACTTCTTTTTACTGGAGGGACACCCTGCCCACCCAGGCGGTGCGGCTGGATAAGATCGTCACCGGCACCTACAATGTGCGCGGGAATTACAAGGTTGTGTTCAAAACCAACCTCAATAGCGAGTACCGCACAATGTACGATAACCTGAGTACCCAGCAGAACTATGTGCTGGACGCTTCTCCCGCCGCTCTGGGGCTGGCCTCCAATGAGTACGTCACGGAGTTCATGGTATCCTTCGGTGTGGTTCCCGCCAATTTCCGGCAGGTGGAGGCACCCAAGGTATACTGCAATGTGGTTTCCTGGCTTACCGGAGGCACCCAGTTCACCAATCAGGCGGATGTGGGCGGTGTCTACAACGGCCAGTGGATCATGGCAACCTCCCGCTGGGTGACCAGGGTCTATAAGCCCTCCCAGCCTCTGCCCCGGACGGGGTATTGATTAAGGTGAGCCTTGTGTCCCAAGGGTTCAGGTTGCGCTAAGATTCTTAGCGCAACCTCCCTTAAAAAACATCTTTCAACCAGGGGAGCCGTTTTCTGAACGGCTCCCCACCAATTTTGTGGAGGTGTAGATAATTTGAAAATGAGTAAGAAGAAAATCCTGGGTGCCTGTGTTCTGGTGGTTCTGCTGGCCTGTGGTTTGTCCACTTCCGCCTTTGCTGCGGGAGATGTGGCAGGAGCCGTGGAAAATGCATGGTCCGGCGCCTCCTCCCAGATCAAGACAGTAGTCAACAACGTGGTCTTTCCCGCACTGGACATGATTCTCGCCATCGCTTTCTTCGGCAAACTGGCGATGGCGTATTTTGACTACCGCAAGCACGGGCAGTTTGAGTGGACCGGTCCAGCCATCCTGTTCGCCTGCCTCATCTTTACCCTGACGGCGCCCACCTATATTTGGAGTATTATCGAATAAGGAGACAGCGAAATGGGGAAAGGGCTGAACACCACGCAAAGCAACGGACTCTCCAGCCTTTCCACCGGCAGACAATGTGAATCCAGAGGGTCCGCAGCTGCTCCACGGCATCGAACAGAGTCCCAGGATGGGATCGGCACGGACTCCCCAAAGAGGTGATCAATTTGTTTATCTGGGACTTTGTAGCTAAAACCGTACTGGACGCCATCATCGACTGGGTGTACGGACAGATTATCGGCTTTATGGGCAACTTCTTCGCCATGATGGGGAATATGGGCGTGGAGCTGTTCGAGCTGGAGTGGGTGCAGTATATTGTGGAGTTCTTCTCACATCTTGGCTGGGCGCTCTTTGCGGTCAGCCTTGTCGTCTGCGTTTTCGAGTGCGCGCTGGAGTATTCCAATGGCAGAGGAAATATTCGACAGACAGCTATCAACATCGTAAAAGGATTCATGGCGGTCAGTTTGTTCACCACTGTTCCCGTGCGGCTCTACGCTCTGGCGGTTTCCCTCCAGGGGACATTGACCGCAGGCATCACCGGCTACGGGGATAGCTTCGGCACAGTGGGAGCCGACATCATCACAAGACTCACTACCACGGAAGGGCTGGTGGAAAGCATCGAGTCCTATGACTTTGGCCTCGGCATTATTACAAGCCCCATCATGGTGCTGTTTTGTGTGATCGCCATGGCATACGCTGTCATAAAGGTATTCTTCGCCAATCTCAAACGCGGAGGCATCCTGCTCATCCAGATCGCGGTCGGAAGCCTATATATGTTTTCCGTCCCAAGGGGATATACAGACGGGTTTGTCCAGTGGATGAAGCAGGTCATCGGTCTGTGCCTGACCGCATTCCTGCAATCGACCATATTGGTTGCGGGGCTTATGGTATTCAAGGATCATATGCTGCTCGGCCTGGGGCTCATGCTCTCCGCTGGCGAAGTTCCGCGAATCGCCGGAACCTTCGGCCTTGATACAACGACCAGAGCGAACATCATGTCCGCCGTGTACACGGCGCAGGCGGCGGTGAATACCACCCGCACCATAGTGACGGCCGCGACCAAATAAAGGAGGAAAAGATGAAACTGATCTATGTTGCGTCTCCTTATGCGGGGGATGTGAAACGAAATCTCGAATACGCAAAAGCGGCGTGCCGCATTGTCATGGACAGCGGGCGCGCTTTTTTTGCGCCCCATCTGCTTTATCCCGGTCTGTTGGACGACAGGATTCCGCAGGAGCGGCAATTGGGCATGGATATGGGCCATACCGTTCTTGCCCGCTACGATGAGCTGTGGGTGTTCGGCAGCACGGTCAGTCCCGGAATGCGGACGGAAATGGAGGAAGCGGAAAGGCTTGGCATCCCGATCCGGAAGATGGAGCTGGAGGTGGGGCAGGACGTTTCCACAATCCCCTCCATGACAGCCCCATGCTGACTATGGGCAGCCTCTTCGATGGGATCGGCGGCTTTCCGCTGGCTGCGGTGCGATGCGGCATCACGCCGTTGTGGGCCAGCGAAATTGAGGCCTTCCCCATGGAGGTCACGAAACTCCGGTTCCCTGACATGATCCATGTGGGGGACATTACCAAACTGGACGGGGCAAAATTGCCGCCCGTGGATATTATCTGCGGGGGCAGCCCGTGCCAGGATCTCAGTGTGGCGGGCGCCCGCGCCGGTTTAGCTGGCGCCCGCTCCGGCCTTTTTATGGAGCAAGTACGTATCACGAAGGAGATGAGAAAAGCAGATGAATACAGAGGACGGACAGCTCACCTTATTCGACCTCGGTATCTCGTGTGGGAAAACGTGCCGGGAGCATTCAGCAGCGGCACGCCCAAAGGGGAGGATTTCCGCATCGTCCTCGAGGAGATCTGCCGAATTAAAAGCAGTAGCGTATATGTTCCTGGACCTGAACCCTGGTCATGGCAACCTGCTGGGGCTGCCGTACTGGGAAGTGATTTCTCCCTGGCGTGGCGGTGCCTCGACGCTCAATACTGGGGTCTCGCCCAGCGACGAAAGAGAATCTTCCTTGTTGCGGATTTTGGAGGCCAGACCGCACCGCAAATACTATTTGAGCAGGATCGCCTGCCTGGGTATCCTGCGCAGGGCGAAGGAACGGGGGAAGGAACTACCGCCGCAGCTCAAGGAGGCGCTGATGGCTCAGGCGGGCTTGTTCTCTGCCCTGAATGTGAAGCAGAGCTTGAAAGATTATCACATCAAGCAGGGGGATAAAAGGATCGGCCTGCACGGGGTGTCCGGCGAACAGATGCAGACAGGAGAGCCCATCGCGTTTGCGGCAAATCAGCGCGATGAGGTGCGGGATCTTCATGACATTGCCGGCGCGTTGGGCGCCCAACCGGGCATGAAACAACAAACTTTTATTGCCGGGGTGGTTAGCAAAGGCGATGGAACCTGTTTCCTTACTCCTGATGTCCACACCTCTTTAAGCACAGGCGGCGGGCAGGCTGGCCAGGGCTACCCGTGCATCCTGTCCGCCGAGCAGGGATGTTTGACACCATGGGATACCCAGCAAAAGCGCATCTTTTCCCCCAAAGCGGTGTCTCCAACATTATCCGGCGTCAAAGGCGGCGGGTGGAATCCAACGGGGCTTCTCTTTGCAGCCGGGTTTTCCGCAGGCGCAGGCAAAAGCGCTGGTAGTATTGGATATGGAGAAGATGTTGCCCCAACCCTCAAGGGCTCGGCAAGTGGGAACTGTATGCCGTCTGTCCTGTGTCTCAACGGTCAAAGCGGCCAGAGGATGGACTGCGCGGAAGAGCAAACCGCTGCGCTTCGGGCGCAAATGGGCGTGTCTCAGCCGCTGGTGTGTTTGAATGACCAGGGCGGCGCCATGATGAGCATATCCGAAGATATCTCTGGAACCCTGCGGGCCCAAGAGCATGGGCATCAGCCGCTTGTATTCGACAACCACGGCCAGGATGTACGGTTTAAAGGGCCGGTGGACATGGCACAGACGGTGTCTGCCTCTTTCGGTGAGGGCGGTAATAACCAGCCGCTGGTATTGGCTACACAACAAGGCGGCGCGGAGGTCGGCGTAGGAATATGTCCAACCATTACGGCGGCTGCGGGCATGAGCGGAAATAATCAGCCCGTTCTATTTGAAAACCATGGCGTTGACGCAAGATACAAAGGCCCATTTCAGGTATCCCCCACCCTCTCCGCCAGAGCGGGTACGGGAGGAAATAACCTGCCCCTCGTAAGTGATGGAGATCCGTCTGCCATCTGCATCATGGGCAATGCCATAGACCGCAGGCCCCACAATGGCGGAAACGGGCTTGGATGTTCGGAAGACGATGTGGCCTACACATTGACCGCGTCGGATCATCATGCCGTGTTCAGCCGCCAGCGGGTGGATGTGTTCAAAGACGATGAAGTAGCTTCCACCGAAAGCGCCAGACAGCATAAGGACGCGACGGATCTTGTGTATCAGGAAACAGTGGGAGCTTTAACGAGCAGTGACCGAAAGGGCACGAACGATCTGTATGCGGGGCAGGATACGCTGGACATGGATAGGCCTCTCCTCATACGCCGCCTGACGCCGCTGGAATGCGAAAGGCTGCAGGGCTTCCCGGACGGGTGGACGGCCATCCCGGACGCCGCGGACTCCGCCAGATACAAGGCGCTTGGAAACAGCGTTGCCATTCCCTGCGTGGAGTATATCATGCGCGGGATCGTTATGGCAGTGCCGTAAGGTTCTCCGTTTTGCTTGCATTTGCCGGGGGTTCTTTGTTGGGTTTCGTGAATAGCTTTCTGCGGAAAACTTCGGTATTGTTTGATTCACCAACAGAAGAAGGAGGCAGCACGATATGGCAGAGAAAACAAAAAGCCTCTGCGCCATGGTGCCTGAGTCGCTCCACGCGCAGGTCAGGCAGCGGCAGGAGGCAGCCGGACAGACACTTAGCGAGTACATGACCCAGCTCATCACAGATTATTTCGCAAAGGAGGGAAAGGAAATGGCAAAGGGAGATCAGCGGACGGTAGCGTTCCAGGTGGACGCGGAGCTCTTTGAGCAGTTCAAGGCGTACCTGAAGGCCAACGGCATCAAGCAGAATGCCTTCTTCATCGACTGTATTCAGCGGGCGCTGACTGATGCGGAGAACTAAGCATGGGAATGGCAAGGCACCACATCTTCCGTGACGAAGCGCAGAAGACCATCGCAACGACCATGGACAAACTCAGTGGGCGGTATTCCCGCTGGGAGATCTGGCAGGATTTTATCATGATGTCCGCCATCAGCCTCGCAAATGCGGTAGAAAGTCCTCATCGTGGGAAACGGGAACAGATGTACCTCGACCGGGCGAAAAAGTACAGCAAAGAGGAACTGGACTCCCTTGCCAGTATGATGGGCGCTGTGGTCATGGGGATGGAGGCCAATCCTGAGCAGGATATGCTGGGGGAGCTCTATATGAACTTGAGCCTTGGGAACGATGCCGCGGGGCAGTTCTTCACGCCCTACCACATCAGCCACTTTATGGCTGAAGTCACCGCAGATGACAGCCTGAAGGCGCGGATCAAACAGAAAGGTTGGATCAGTGTCTGCGACCCCTGCTGTGGTGGAGGATCCCTGTTGGTCGCCTTTGCCAATGTGTGCCGGAGAAAAGGTATCAACTTCCAGACTTCGGTGCTGTTCGCAGCTCAGGACATCGATCCGACCGTGGCCATGATGTGCTACATCCAGCTCAGTCTCATGGGCTGCGCCGGATTCGTAAAGGTCGGCAACTCCCTGACAGATCCCATTACCAGCTTCGATGACCGTGCCCTGCTGCCGGTTGAAAGCGAAAACATCTGGTTTACGCCAATGTACTACCGGGATGTCTGGCAGTGGCGCAGGATATGGGCATGGATGGATCTGACAATCACACTTAAAGCGGCTCCGCAGACGGGACTTGTTTCCCAGGCGGAGCCGCTGCCCGTCCTTACCATTGCTCCGGCAGATGAGAAACTCATTGAGGGACAGGGCGGACAGCTGAAACTCTTTTAAAAATATTCCCGTTTGGTGGGTGGACAGCGTGTCCGCCCACCCTGTTTTTGGGAGGTGTATCGTGTTTATTTACCCAAACAACTTGAAAGCCAAGCCCCAGCTATGGTTGTGGGAGCTGCGGGACATCGGCATTATAGGCATTGGACTCATTCTCTCTGTTCTGGCGCTGACCCAGGGCATTGGGGGGTTACCGCTGGTAGTCACAGTCCTGTTTGGTTTTCTGTCCGTCCGTGTGGAGGGTACCAGCGTGCTGGACTTCCTCCACCACGCGGCGGCTTTTCTTTTCCTCAGCCAGCAATTTTACGAATGGAGGGAGCCCCAATGACCCGGCAGCAGAAAAAAGCTCTCAGAGAGCGCCAGTCCACCCGGCAGCTTATGGGTATCCGGGAACTTACTGAACACGGCTTCAAGATCGCCAACGGTGAGTTTGTTATTTATATCATCCAGCCGGACAACCTGTCCGTACTGTCGGAGGAGGGCGTCCGTCAGCGGGTAATGGCCCTGAACGACCTCCTTCGAGCAACCACAGAGCTGATCCTGATCGCGGTAGACTCCCGTGAGTCTTTCCAGCGCAACAAGGACTGGTACCGGCAGCGTTTGGAACAGGAGGAAGTTCCCGCCATTCGGGAGCTTCTCCGGCAGGACATGGAGCATCTGGACGCCATCCAGACAGGCACAGCCTCTTCGAGAGAATTTGCCATCCTGTTCCGGCTGGACGAAAAAACCGCGGAAGACCCTGCACAGCTTGCCTCGCTGGAGCGGCTGATCCATACCCACCACTTTCGGGTGCGGATGGCGAACGCCCAGGAGGTGAAACGCATCCTGGCGGTCTACTACCAGCAGGACGCTGTTACAGACGCCTACGACAACTATGACGGAGAAAGCGCGGTGAAGCAGTATGGGTAAAACCCAGAAGAAAAAAACAAAGAAGCCCGCGGCGAAGCAGGAGGCCATCCCCAAGCCCAAGGGCTTTCTGGATATGGTCGCTCCCGCGGCGGTAAAGTTCAACACGGACAGCGCCATTGTCGGCAGCACCTACCGCTGCACACTGGCGCTTCGCAGCTATCCCACCAGCACTGGGGAGCTTGCCCTGCTGCGGCATCTGGGGGATCGGAGCGGGGTGACCCTGCGGATCTACTGCCGCAAGGTCACCCCTGCTGAGGAGAACGCCATCCTCCACAATGCCAGCAACCGCAGCCGAATGCAGCGGAGCAACACAGATAACCTCAAGCAGAGTGTCACCGCCGAGGCCGACCTCCAGGATGTGGTCAATATCATCACTACCATGCAGAGAAATCAGGAGCCGCTCATCCACTGTGCCGTGTTCGTTGAGCTGGCGGCAAAGGATTCGGAGGCCCTGCGCATTCTAAAAGACGAGGTTATGGCCGAGCTGACTCGTTCCAAGCTGGGTGCGGACGCCCTGCTCCTGCGCCAGCGGGAGGGTTTCCTCTCCGTCAACCCGGCTGGAACCAACGCCTTTGGAAGCCAGTTCGAGCGTGTACTCCCGGCCACCTCAGTTGGCAATCTCTATCCATTCAACTACTCCGGCAAAACAGACCCCAACGGCTTTTATATCGGGCGGGATAAATATGGTTCCAACATTCTTGTAGACATGGAACGCCGTGCGGAGGACAAGACCACTGGCAGTGCCCTCATCCTCGGCAACTCAGGCCAGGGCAAGAGCTATTTGCTCAAGCTGCTGCTCTGCAATGTGCTGGAGGCGGGAAAATGCGTTTTCGCTTTCGACCCGGAGCATGAGATGGTGGAGCTGTGCCACAACCTCGGCGGTACATTCGTTGACCTGATGGGCGGGCAGTATCGGATCAACCCACTGGAACCCAAGCTGTGGGATATAGAGGGCGGCGGGGAGGATAAGGACGCACCCTCGGCGTTCAATCAAAAGACGCTGCTCTCCCAGCACATCTCTTTCCTCAAGGACTTCTTCCGGGCGTACAAGGATTTCAGTGACTTCCACCTCGACACAATCGAGCTGATGCTGGAAAGGCTCTATGCCAAATGGGGCATGGACGATGCTACCGATTTTACCCATCTGAATTCCGGGCAGTACCCGATCCTCTCCGACCTGTACGAGGTGATGGAAAACGCCTGCGAGAACTATGGCAGCAAAGAGAAACCCCTCTACACCAGGGAGATGCTTCAGGAGATCATGCTGGGCCTCCACTCCATGTGCAGAGGTGCGGAGAGCCGATTTTTCAACGGTCACACCAACATTGGGAGTGGCCGTTTTGTTGTGTTTGGAGTAAAGGGCCTGCTACAGAGCAGCGGCAATGTGAAAAACGCCATGCTGTTCAATGTGCTGTCCTACTTCTCCAACCAGCTCCTGACCATGGGCAACACAGCGGCCACGCTGGATGAGCTGCACGTCTGGCTTTCCAATCGGATCGCCATCGAATATATCCGTAATGTTCTCAAGCGGGCACGGAAGAAAAACTCCAGCCTGATCCTCGCATCGCAGAATCTGGAGGACTTCATGCTCCCCGGCGTGGCCGAGCTGACCAAGCCCCTGTTCGCCATCCCTACGCACCAGTTCCTGTTCAATGCCGGGAGCATCGATAAGCGGCTGTATATGGATTCCCTCCAACTGGAGGAGTCTGAATACGAATTGATCCGTTATCCCCGCCGGGGCGTCTGCCTCTACAAATGCGGAAATGAGCGGTATCTGCTGGAGGTTCACGCGCCGGAGCATAAGGCGGCGCTGTTCGGCGGCGCCGGAGGGCGGTGACCTTATTGGAGTACCAACTGGAATTCTCCATGGAGGATATGGGGCGGGTATCTCTCCGCGGCCAGCCAGACGATGAGGCCATCCGCATGATCCGGGAGTTCGAACCTCTGGCTGTCCGGAACGATCCGCGGGGCTACTGCGTCTGCACAAGCGAGGGCAAGGACAGCAGGGTGTTGGGACACCTCATGCGGCGGGCGGGAGTCCGCCATTTTTATCTGCACTCCATCACCGGCATTGACCCGCCTGAGCTGGTCTATTTTCAGCGGAGGAACTTTCAGGAGTACCAGGATCAGGGTTTTCTGACCTACGACATTATGTACGAACAGTCTATCTGGACGCTGATGCGGAAGAAGAAGTTCCCGCCGCTGCGTCAAATGCGCTGGTGCTGTCAGTATCTGAAGGAACGTCGATGTGCGGAATATGGCAGTGCGATCCTCGCACTGGGTGTTCGCAAATACGAAAGCGTCCGCAGGGCCAAAAGCAGGGACTCGCTGGAGATTGCATCTCAGGCGGGAAAGAGCATCATTATGGCATGGGATAACACGGAAAACCGCCGTATCTTTGAAACCTGCTGCGCTCAAAGTGAAAAGCGGCTTAATCCGCTGGCCTACTGGCCGGACGCCTATATCTGGGACTACTCGAAGGAGGCGGGGCTGGAGCAATGCTCTCTCTATCAGGAGGGGTTCCATCGGCTCGGCTGCATCGGCTGTCCCATGGCTGGGGAGGCGCAGCGGAAACGGGAGTTCGACCGCTGGCCGAAGTTCCGCGAGCAGTGGATACGCTCCTTTGATCAGGTAATTCAGCTCAGAGAGGAACAAGGGCTGATCAATGAGCATGAAAATGGGCAGGCGTGGTTTGACTGGTGGATGGGTGAGAAAGCGCAGGAAATCCCTGTCGACGAAAACCAGTTCATGATAGAGGACTACTTCTGAGGAGGATACAAAATGCAAACGATTGAATTGGAATACTGGGGACCTAAACAGGATGACCCCAGGTATGTGGAATACAAAGGATCCAGGACCGCCGCTGAGGTGTTCGAGGAGCTGAAGCAGCGGCTGGACAGCCTGGGGTATCTCCCGGACGAATATTTTCTGATGGGCACGGAATGGGAGAACGGAAAGGAAATCCCCAGGGGCGCAGATATCTTCTGCACCACCGACTACGGCGGCAGCGAGGGCGTCTACTTGGACGTCTATCTCAAGTGGTATGAAGATGGAAAGCCCATCACAAAATCTTTTGCCACGGGCAAGACGCTGGATGACAGCGGGGCGGCGCTGGACAGGATGTTCCTCACTGCTTCCGCAATCACAAAAGCCTTTCACGGCGACAACGGGACTTACGGGCGCTATGTCCGTCTGGACGAGCGTACAGAACCGGAGAGCATTGTGGTCAGCCTGACCCCGGAGGAGCAGCGGGCCGTGATCGACGCGCTGGTTCAACGCCGGGAACTGCTGGTAGAAAGCGTAACGCAGACGGAGCAGCTTCTCCGCCGCATGACCGGGAACATCACCGCCTATATGGATGAAGTGGGCCATCGGCCCATGCGTATCAGCGACTTCGAACGGGCTATGCTGGCCATCCATGACGGAGAGCTGGATGCCTTTTCCGATCTCCTCCCCAAAGTGGCGGACAGGTGGGATGACCTGTTGATTGAGGCGGCGGGACGGGCGGGGCCGGTTGGTGAGAAAATGCTGGTTGAGCTGTTGACCGCTGGTCAAATGATTGAGGCGGAGGCATACCTCACTGGCTGCAAGAGGGCGATAGACACTGGAAGATCCAGACGAGCCCTGTTCCTGCTGGAGCAGGCGTCGTCCAGTGCCATGGATATGGAGCTTTCCCTGTATGGCGAGGTCATCGACTATGCCTACGATCACCAGAGAAAGCTGGGACGGGATCTGATCCGAGATGCCGAGCCAGAGTGGATCGCCGGCACACAGCCGGAACTGCTGTACAAAACGCTGCTGAACGAGGATCTCTCCTCCGCATATGTGTTGCTGGACAAGGGAATCTCTGTGGGAGACAGGTTGGATGATATCCTCGCCACGCTGGAGTCCCAGGGAAAGCACTGGATCGTGGAGTCGGTTAAGGATCAGCTTTCCACATGGGAGCAGGGTCCTGAGCCTGAGATGGGCGGGATGAGCTTGTGAGTACCGCAGTTGCCGTCGCTATCAAGGCTGGCATTGCAGTCCTCACTGACTCAAAGGCCAGAAAAGCCATCGGCTGGGTGCTGGCGGTAGTCCTGTCTCCCATCATCCTACTGGTGGCGTTTCTCTGCTGCCTTGGGACTGGGATGGCAGAGCACAACAATGCCATGATGAACTACAGTTTCTACGGAACGAGCTATGACGGGGAGATCCCAACTGAATATCAGGAGATCGTCGCGTCCGTGCGAAATGCCTTTTCCTCTCTGGACTCGGCGGCCATGTCTGTCAATGCCATGGCGGAAACCAGCGGCCTTGACCCCACGCAGGTCAAGGCTGTCTACTATGTTCTCTGTCCAGAGGGCGGCGTCGATCTGGACGCGTTTCTCAATTGCTTCTATACGACTGCGGATCGCACCCGCACGGTGACCTCGACTGGTGATGACGGCGAAGAAGTGGAAACGGAGGAGTCGTACACCGTCACCCTCCCCAGCTCTCTCGCAATGGCTTACACAAACCTGTCCACCCTTCTGGGCCATGAGATCACGACAGAGGAAAAAGAAAATATTCAGTCCGTCTACACCATGATCGCAGGGACTGCCGGTGAGGGTTACGATGGAGGATACCTCCGCGGCTCGGATTTCGGTACGGAGATCAATATATCCGGCTTCACGGATGCCTCCACAAAGAACGCCCACGACCTTGCCGCCTACGCAGTGCAGGCATGGGAAAGCTGCTGGGGATACGTCTGGGGGACTTATGGGAATGTTCTGACCGAATCACTCCTGGACTACAAGGTACAGCAGTACCCGGACGGCGTAGGACAGTACGAGGAGTTCATCCGCGCCAACTGGCTTGGAGGCAGGACTACCGATTGTGTTGGGCTGATCAAAGGCTACGGCTGGCTCGATCCAGACGATCTGACCATTCGGTACGGCACAAACGGGATGCCGGATATCGGTGCGAATTCCATGTACAACAACGCAACTGTCAAAGGCGCGATCAGCACCATGCCTGACATCCCCGGCCTCGCTGTGTGGATGGATGGTCACATCGGCGTCTACCTCGGGAACGGAGAGGTCATTGAGGCCAGCAGTACCAAAAAGGGCGTCATCAAAACGCTGCTGGAGGGACGCGGCTGGTCAGCGTGGCTCCAGATACCATATATTAACTATGACTAATAGGAGGAGAAATCCAATGGGAACACGCTGCTTTATTGCAAGGAAAACAGGGGATGACAGGTACCGCTCTATCTACTGCCAACTGGATGGATATCCGGAGGAAACGGGCAGGCTGCTGGCGGAACACTACAATACGCCGGAAAAGCTCGAAGCCCTTTTGAAGTTGGGCGATATTTACCGTCTGGGCGAAAAATTGGAGCCTGATCCCGCAAAGCCGCATCATGAGGGCAAGCAGTATCAAAAGGGCGTCACGATAGCTTATGCAAGGGATATGGATGAAACTGAGTGGGCCGCCAAAGACCGCACGATGGAAGAGATGATGGAGAGCGAGGAAGGGCCGGAGTTCATCTATGTGTTCACTGCCAGAGCTGGATGGGAATTCAGTTCGCTTTGCAGCTATGACGCACGATTCAAGTCTCTCTGTGACTACCTCGCTTCTCCAGATAAGGAACCGGAGGAAGATAAAAGAGAGGACATGGAGGAGAGCTGTGAGCCGGGGGAGAATTTTGGTCAATCATTGACGATGTAACTGGGGGATGGAGATGGCAAAAAAGGATTTTACTCTCAGCTTTGATGAGGAGAAGCTGGAAGCGCTGGAGGTGTTTTTAAAAAAGGAGAACACCTCCGTGCAAAAGAGGATGGACGAGGCACTGCGCCAGCTTTATGAGAAGACTGTGCCTGAGCCTGTGCGGGAGTTCGTGGAGGCGAGGGCTGGGCAGAGACCGAAACGCTCCAGTACCGCAGGCCCTGTCAGGGCAAAGGATCCGGTGACGGACAAGCCTGAGCCAATGGAGAACCAGGAGGGTCAGCATGAAAGGGTATGAGATCTCAGTATGGATCGACGAGCGCTGGTGTGACGCACTGAAAGAAGACTCTGGCGGTTGGGATGTAGAGGATCTGGTGCAGAGGTATCTGGATCATTTGATCCGCCAGCTTCCTGATCAGGTGCGTGAACCCATCGAAGCGGAAATCTGTGCGGAGAAAAGTGAATCACTAAGCAGCGCAGAAACTGACAAGCGCTTTTCTGTATTCCGGGTCAAGGAGCGCGGCGGAATCTGCTTCATGCTGAGCGAAGGAGCAAATCGGGATGAACTGTATGCCGCGCGGTCAGTGCAGAATTTCATGCAGAAGCTGGGGCCTTCCTGGTTCACCGATGTACTCTGCCTGGATAAGGCAATCAGCCAGGAACAGTACGAGCGGTTCACCGCCGAGTTCCTCCGCGGCAGCAAAAGAGTGACTGGCGTATTT
Organism: uncultured Oscillibacter sp.; assembly: GCA_902476875.1. Lineage (GTDB taxonomy): Bacteria > Bacillota > Clostridia > Oscillospirales > Oscillospiraceae > Oscillibacter. The sequence goes on from CABSFC010000002.1 coordinate 35,600, forward strand.
GATGTTGATGTCGATAACGAGTGTTTCTCCACGCTCAAGGTCAAGAGCGGGTGGCAAAGCTATCGGATGAACGATATCCGCACTGCCGTCAGCCTCGCTATGGAGAATGGCTTCGGTGATCGGAATGGATGCATGGAGATATACAGCGGGCAATTGGATGGAAAAGAACTGCGGGAGGGTGCGCGTGACATCTTTATTCGTGGTGATCGTCCGTTCCAACCGGACAACCTACACTTCTCCGATGAGGTTGAGCGGATGGATCACCTGCTCAATTTTTATGTCGACGCTGATTTCGATGTAGATGGTATCTTCGGCACCCACGTGGATACGGACGAGAATGACGATTGGCTGAACGTCTATGCCAACTACGATATGGAGCGCGGCGAGGTCTGCGATGCGCTGGAGATTTGTCTCGTGCGGGGAGGTTCCATTGATCTGGACTGCCAGTATCGGCTCACCCCGGAGGAGTGCGCCGCCCTGCTCCCCAAGATGGATGGGTATTGCAAAGATCGGATGGGCCTCTCGCTGGAGGAAATCAGAGCGCAGTATCTCGCAGAGCAGGAACCCCCGCAAATGCAGCCGACTATGTAAGGTGCCATGATTGACTTTCACCAGGCAGACACAGAATTTTTTGTTGGGGTTGGTGATAGCTTTCCGAACTGAAAAAGAGAATTGTGTTGTTGGCGCAAGCGCCAAATAGACTTAAGGAGGAACAAAACATGGTTCAGGCAAGAAGCAAAGACCTACAGAGGAAACTTGTCATGGAGGCTCTCAGCCTCATGGAGCTGGGCGACCACAGCTGCAATGTGGCCAACTACGAGCAGGCCGTTCGTCTTATCGGAAAGGCGTGCGGCATCCCCCGCAGCGAAACAGAGGCTCAGCTCGGAATCATTCGGCAGAATCGGGATGACCTGCGCCGCATTCAGAATGGAGAAACGGTCGCAAAGCGCGTGTTCACGGACGAGGACTCAATCATGTCGAGCTGGTCGGGGTTGGAAACCTTCGATACGCTGATGGATTTGTTCGAAATCTCACTGCTCCTGGAACGGCACGGTGAGCGTCGGGCATTATTCGATCTGGCCCAGGAACTCGTTGAAACTCAGGTGTTCCTCGACTGGATTGAGAAAACCCCCGCCGAGCAGGAACTGCCTGAAATCGCAGCGGGATAAGAATCCCACAAACACAGCAGGAGCCGTCCCGCTTGGGGCGGCTCCACTCTTTCCCACGCCGTTCGGCCTGTGGGCCGCTGTGTGGCCCGTTTCAGGCAGTGGCCAAGTCCCTCCCGTGCGGAGCTGAAAACGCCGCTGAGGGCGAATTGCGAGGGACGAAAGAAAGCAGGACAAAGGGAGTGGGTCGCAAGCGCCCACTCCCGCTCACAAACGCCCGCGGTGCGGACGTTTTTCAGGCCAAGGACAGTGGGTCAATCAGGATAGAAAAAACAATTTTCTGGGTCAACGCCGCACAGAACACCGGGTTTTCACAGGGTTTCCAGTGTGTTGTTGGCCCGTTTTGAGAGGAGGCTTTAGGTTTTGAGCGATAAAACCAGGTTTGCGCTGTGGATCGGGCAGGACACACTGAAATTGGTAAAGAGCAAGTACCAAGTGGATGGATGCAGGACACAGAGCGAGTTCATCGAAAAGGCGATCCTGTTTTATGCGGGGTACCTCAATGCGAAAGAAGATACGACTTATCTTCCTTTGGTTTTGGCAGATGAGATGGAAGGAACAGTCGGCCTCATGTGCAACAGGGTCAGCCGTATGTTATTCAAGCAGGCTGTGGAGCTTGGCATCCTCACCCACATCATTGCGGCGGACACCGATGTAGATCAGGAAACACTGCGGCGTTTGCGTGACCGATGCGCTGTGGATGTAAAACGCACCAATGGGCAGATCGGTTTCAAGGAGATACTCCAGTTCCAGAGGGAGGCATAAAAGCGTGTGTCAAGACTGATCCAGAAAGCGGGCTTCATGAAGGGTGGCGGTGGTGGGAAGTATATGCGTTACATCGCGACCCGCGAAGGTGTCCAGATCATCCGCGGGAAAGCCCCCCCTACGGAAAACCAGCTTCAACTCATCAGAGACATCCTGCGGGACTATCCGGACACCAATGATCTGTTCGAGTACGAGGACTATCTCTCCTCACCCACTGTGGCTTCCGCGTCCGCCTTCATCACTATGGCACTGGACGTCAACGCCCACTCTCTGAAAGAGAGTGATGTGTATATGAGATACATTGCGACCCGGCCCCATGTAGAGAAAAACGGTGCCCATGGACTCTTTGGCCGGGAACAGAACGTATTACTGGAACCAACGATGCTTGAAGTGGAGGCGCACAAGGGAATTGTATGGACCGTCATCTATTCTCTGCGCCGGGAAGATGCTGTCAGGCTTGGATTTGATGAAGCTGGCACATGGAGGTGTCTTCTGTTACGTCAGGAACGCAATTTTGCCAAGGCCATTGGCATACCGCCCGACCAGTTGCGCTGGTACGCCGCATTTCATGATGAGGGAAGTCACCCACACATCCACATGATGATGTGGTCGAGCGATCCAAAGCAAGGCTTTCTGAAAAAGGATTCGCTTCTGTCCCTACAGTCCAAGCTCACAAACGATATCTTCCGGGACGAACTTCACACGCTCTATGAGAAGAAAGACATTTCCTACAAAGAGGTGTCCGCCGCCGCACGGAGCGCCATGGGGGAGCTGATCCGGCAGATGGAATCCTCCTTCTGTGACAGCCCCGCCATCGCGCAGAAGATGACGGAGTTGGCAGCAGCGCTGGAGGGCGTCACCGGAAAAAAACAGTACGGCTATCTGAAGAAACCACTGAAAGCCCAAGTGGACTCCATCGTGGACGAGCTGGCCAAAATCCCAGAGGTAGCCCAGTGCTACGCGGTATGGAACGGGCTTCGGGATGAGTTGGAGAACTACTACCGGGCAAAACCCCGTGAGCATCTGCCGCTCTCCCAGCAGAAAGAGTTCCGCACTATCAAGAATATGGTCATTCAGGAGGCGGATCATATCTGCATGGGAGAGGTGACCTTCGAGGAACCGCAGATGGATGCCGAACCAGAAGCTGATGAGGACAGCGGCGGTCAGGAACGCAGCGATGGAGCGCGGCAAAGATCCATCTACAAATTGGCCGGAGAGTACAGGCTTGCAAAAGTAGTATTACTTGATCTGGAAAGCTCCCCGGAACTGAAGCAGGAAACTGTCCAGACGCTGGAGCGTCTATGGGATGAGGGGTTCACTGCGGCAGGCCACCTGCTCGGAAAGGTCTGGCGGGATGGGCTGCTCGACCGCAGGGATATGGAATTGGCAAAGAACTGGTTTCAAAAATCGGCGGAGGAAGGGAACCACTATTCCCAATACGCGCTGGGGAAACTCCTCCAGAGCGAGGGGAACAGCGCGGAAGCTGCCGCATGGTACGAGAAAGCGGCGGCACAGGGAAACCAGTACGCTCAATACCGTCTGGGCAAGATGCTTCTCCAAGGTGACGGCATCTCAAAGGATCCCGCAAAGGCGGCGGAGTATCTGAGCGCGTCCGCAGAGCAAGGAAATCAGTACGCGCAATACATCCTCGGTAAGATGTACCTCATAGGAAACGAGGCCGGGCAGGACAGAGAAAAAGCATACAGGCTGCTGGAGCAGTCCGCTGGCCAGGGCAATCAGTACGCCCAGTTCCTCCTGGATCATTTCGACCAGCACCGGAATCCCTCCATCCTGCTGGCAGCAACGCGGCTGCTCTATCACATGGGCCGGATCTTTCAGGACAACTCCGTCCCGCCAACCAATCCCGCAGGTATCCGTATCGACAGCAAACGGCGCAGGGCGATCATGGAAAAGCGTCTGGCGCTTGGCCAAAAGCTGGATGACCATGAGGATCTGGCGTCTTATACCCAGAGGCTATCGTAAAAAACAAACCATGAAAATCGAGGTGAACTGCATGAGCCAGTATATTCATTTTACGCAAGACCAGAAAGACCGGGCAGCGTCCGTAGACCTGGAGGAATTCCTGCGACTGCGCGGGGAAACGCTCATCCGCTCCGGCCCGGAGAAGCGGCTGAAAAGCGACCACAGCGTGACCGTTCGTGGCAGAGAATGGTACGACCACGCATCCCGGCAGGGCGGCGGGCCGATCTCTTTTATCCAGACCTTCTACGGTCTTAACTACCCGGAGGCGATGACTCTTCTGCTGGGTGGGGAGAGCGGCGAGATCGTCTACCCTGCCGCAAAGGAGAAAGTGCCGGAACCGCCGAAACCCTTTGAACTGCCGCCGGCCAATCGGGATATGCGCCGGGTGTATGCTTACCTTCTGAAACAGCGGCACATCGATCACACAGTGATCTCCCACTTCGCAAAAGAAAGGACGCTCTATGAGGACGCCCAATACCACAACTGCGTTTTTGTTGGCTTAGATGAAAACGGCATGGCGCGCCACGCCCACAAGCGCAGCACCAACAGTGCGGGCAAGTCCTTCCGCGTCAATGTGGAGAGCAGTGATCCCAGGTACAGCTTTCATCACATCGGGCAGAGCGAGAAGCTATACGCATTCGAGGCTCCCATCGACCTGCTCTCCTTTCTCTCCCTCTATCCAAAGAACTGGGAACAGCACAGCTATGTAGCGCTGTGTGGGACAGGCGGGAAACCGATCCAATGGATTCTGGAGCAATACCCGCGGCATCGGCAGACTATCCTCTGCCTGGACAACGATAAGGCCGGACGGGAGGCTGTGCAGCGATTACAGGCAGAGCTGCGGGACGGAGAGCATCAAAGCGGCATCCTCTGTCCTACTTTGAAGGATTGGAACGAGGATCTGTGCGCTCCCTATCAGGAGCAGGCAGAAACACAAGCCATGGTAACAGGGATGACAATGGGGTGACGTAATGATAGAACAAATGACTCCGCTGATTATAGCAGCCATCGCCTTCGGAGCGGCCATCATGTTTATCTCCACCCTGTCCAACAACACATCCCTAAATGGGATCAAGAGCAAGACGGTGGGTGATGGGCAGCACGGGACCGCAAGGTGGGCCACGAAAAACGAGGTCAAGGAAACCTTTGCCCACATCCCATTCACAGTGCGGGAATGGCGCAGCGGGAAGAATCGGCCTGAGCAACAGGGCCTTGTGCTGGGCAGCATGAAAAAGAAAAAGCATCTCACAGCGCTGGTGGACAGCGACGACATCCACTGCCTCATGATCGGTGCCAGCGGTGTAGGCAAGACCGCTTTCTTCCTCTACCCAAATTTGGAATACGCCTGTGCCAGCGGTATGAGCTTTCTGGCCCTTGACACCAAGGGGGATCTCGCCCGGAACTATGGAACCATTGCCAGGAAATACTATGACTACAAGGTTTCGGTCATTGACCTGCGGAATCCCACTCTCTCGGACGGCAACAACCTGCTGACACTGATCAACCGCTATATGGACATTGCGCGGACGGACGCCAATAATCTCTCAGCCAGAGCGAAAGCGGAGAAGTACGCAAAAATCCTCGCTAAGACGATCATCAGCCCGGATGATAACACCAACTACGGACAGAATGCCTTTTTCTATGACGCTGCGGAAGGTCTGCTGACATCCACCATCCTTCTACTGGCGGAGTTTCTGCCGCCCACGGAGGAAAACCCAACGGAATGCCGCCATATCGTATCCGTGTTCAAGCTGGTACAGGATCTGCTGGAGCCATCCAAGGTGAAAGGGAAAAGCCAATTCCAACTCTTAATGAACAAGCTTCCGCCTGACCACAAGGCCAGATGGTTTGCGGGCGCGGCACTCAATTCGGCGGATCAGGCCATGGCCTCGGTCATGTCTACCGTTCTCTCCCGGCTCAACGCTTTCCTTGACTCCGAGCTGGAGCAGGTGCTGTGCTTTGACAGCGCCATTGATGCCGAGACTTTCGCAGCGGAGAAGTGCGCCATCTTCCTGATCCTCCCGGAGGAGGACACCACGAAGAATTTCATGGCCGGACTGATGATCCAGAACCTATCCCGTGAGCTGTTCTCCGTTGCCGATGAGAACGGCGGCAAGCTGAAGAATCGGGTGGTGCTGTTCTGCGATGAGCTGGGTACCATGCCGCCCTTTGATATCCTGCCACTTTTCAGCGCCGGTCGCTCTCGTCGCCTGACGCTGGTACCTATCATCCAGAGTCTCGCGCAGTTGGAAAAGAACTACGGCAAGGAGGGCTGTGAGATCATTCAGGACAACTGCCAGGATACCATCTTTGGCGGCTTCGCGCCGAACAGCCAAACCGCCGAGGTGCTGTCCAAGGCTCTGGGAAGCCGCACAGTCCTCTCTGGCTCTGTTACGAAAGGCAAAGACTCCAACAGTCAGTCCTTGCAAATGGCGGAAAGGCCCCTTATGTCTTCAGACGAACTCAAAAGTTTGCCAAAGGGGGAGTTCATCGTGATGAAAACCGGCCGGCACCCTATGCGGACGCGGCTGCGGCTGTTTCTCGACTGGGGCATCACCTTTGAGAATCCCTATACCGTGCCGGAGCGGACTGACCGCAAGGTGGCCTATGCCGGACGGCTGGAGCTGGAACGGAACATCTTGCGGCAATACAGCGTGATCAGCACAAAGAAAGAGATTGAGGTAGTCGAGGAGCCGTCCTCTGAGAGCCGCAAAAGCAGCATGACGCCGGAGCAGCGGGAGCGAAATCGGCGTCTGCGAAATCAGATGAGGAGGCAGCAGAAGCAGGGGCAGGAGCAGCAGTCAATGTCCCATGTGAAATCGTGAGGTGAGGCCATGAGCTACTTCGGAACAATCTACGCCGACACAGAACTGCCTCACCGGGCCAGAGCGGTCTATATGTATCTCAAGGATCGCTCTGACGCCCAAGGCAAATGCTGGCCGGGGATCAAGACGATTGCCCGAGAACTGCATTTGTCCCGCAGCACTGTCCAACGGGCACTGCGAGACTTGACAGCCAAGGGGTACCTCACCAAGGAGAAACGGCACAGACCGAATGGCAGCACCACATCCAATCTTTACACGATCCATTGAAAAAACGCAGTTCTTCCGCCAAGGGAGAACTGCGTTTTTTCAGTGAACCGAGGGGCAGGTCATGATGACACCCCTTGAAGGGCCAACTCTAACTGAGGATTAGTACAGAGAAAGAACAGTTATTTTTCATATACGTTAGCTTCGATAAAATTTCTTGTCCTGAAGCAGTGGGTTGAGGAATGGTTCCAAAACCGAGGTTTGTGCGTTGTCCGCATAGCGTCCACTTTACAAGGTAAAATAATCTCATATTTTTTGAAGTGGAGGTTATTGAACATGGAAGAACGCATATTGACATCAGAACAGATTGCAGCCTATTGCTGCCACTTGAAAGAGGAGGAATGCGCTCCCGGAACGATGGAAAAGTATCTGCGGAACGTGTGGGTCTTCGCCCTGTGGTTGGACGGCAGGAGCGTGACCAAGGAGGCCCTTACCGGATGGAAGGAGTATCTGCTATCTCAAAACTACGCCCCATCCACCATCAATGGAACGCTGGCTGCCCTCAACGGCCTGTTTCACTTTCTCGGCTGGGAGGAGCTGCGGGCCAAGTTTTTGAAAATCCAGCGGCGGATGTTCCGGGATTCCTCCCGTGACCTGACCCGGAGCGATTATGATGCCCTGATCACTACGGCGCGGGAGCGTGGTCAGGATCGGCTGGCCCTGCTCATAGAGGCCATCTGCGCCACAGGCATCCGGGTGTCCGAGGTGAAGTACCTCACCGTGGAGGCCGCCCAGCGGGGCCGGGCGGAGATCACGCTGAAGGGCAAGATACGCACCATCTTAATTCCCGCCAAGCTGTGCCGCAAGCTGCTGAAATACGCTAAGAAAAATAAAACCGTCTCCAGTGAGATATTCCTCACCAGAAACGGAAAGCCGCTGACCCGCCGCCAGATTTGGGCGGAGATGAAAGCATTATGCAAATACGCGGGTGTGGAGCCATCCAAGGTCTTTCCTCACAACCTGCGGCACCTGTTTGCCACGGCCTTTTACCGGGCCTGCAAAGATATTGCAAAGCTGGCGGATGTGCTGGGCCATTCCTCTATCGAAACCACCCGCATCTACCTCCTGACCTCCGGGGCCGAGCACCAGCGGCAGCTTGACCGGCTGGGACTTGTCTCATAGGACGAACTTAACATTCTGCCTTATAAACTCCGTGTATCTACTCCTCGCAACTACATAATACGATGAAATTGTATCATATCTTTTTTTGAAACGCAAGGCGATACCGGGCTTTTTGGGCGCAAAAATCCCAGCCGCAAAAAGTCTTTTTTTCGCGGCTTCCCTCTGTGCGGCCTTTTGCCCCCATTCGGGGCAGAGGGCCGCTTTGTTTTTGGTTTTTACGCACCGTTTTCGCTCAAAACGGCGGTGCTGCTCACAACGGAATGTTAATTCTGTGATCTTCCGTGTACGGCGAAGTGTGGTGATGAATTTTGAGAACAACTCTATATGACTACTGCCGGACGCATGACAGGCCCGAACTGCTTCGGGAGTGGCACCCGGCAAAAAACGCTCCGCTGACGCCGGAGGGGATTACCTACGGCAGCCATCGGAGCATCTGGTGGAAATGCGAAAAGGGCCACGAATGGCAGGCCGCAGTCTACACCAGGACGACTGGGAGCGGCTGTCCCTACTGCATGGGAAAACGGGCCTATCCGGGAGAAAACGACCTGGCCTCTCAGCGGCCTGACCTCGCCGCACAGTGGCACCCGACAAAAAATGGCGATGTGACCCCGGCGAATGTGCGTCTGGGAAGTCATCACATGGCATGGTGGGTTTGTGACAAGGGCCATGAGTGGAAGGCCATTGTGAAATCCCGCGCCATGGGCGGCACAGGCTGTCCCGTCTGCGCCAACCGGCGTCTGGCGCTGGGGGAAAATGACCTTGTTGCCACCCACCCGGAGTTGGCTCGTCAGTGGCACCCGACCAAAAACGGGAGCCTGACACCTCACGACTTGGGAGCCGGAACCCGGCGAAAGGTCTGGTGGCGCTGTGACAGGGGCCACGAGTGGCAGGCGGCGGTGTCCTCCCGCGCCGCTGGCGCGGGCTGTCCCGTCTGTGCGGGAAGGGCCGTTATTCCCGGAGAAAACGACCTGGCCAGCCTGTTCCCGGAGATCGCGGCCCAGTGGCACCCCACTCGTAACGGCAATTTGACGCCGGAGAAGCTGACGCCATACAGCAACAAGAAGGTCTGGTGGTTATGCCCCTTGGGGCATGAATACGCAGCGGCGGTATTCGCCCGGACCACAAGCTATTCCGGCTGTCCCTACTGCGCGGGGCGGAAGGTGCTGGTGGGCTTTAACGATCTTGCCACCCTGGAACCAAAGGTAGCAGCTCAATGGCACCCCACCCTCAACGGGGCGCTGACCCCGGAGCAGGTGACAACGGGAAGCCATAAAAAGGTCTGGTGGGGGTGTCCCAACGGGCATATCTGGAAAGCCGTCATTTATTCCAGAGCGGGGCCAAGCTCGCGCCAATGTGGATGCCCCGTGTGCGCCGGACGGATACAGCCGGAGCGCATGGAACGCTACCGCCTTGCTATGGCGGAGCATGAGAAGTTTCCGCGGGCAGATGTCCCGGAACAAAATAGAGAAAAAATGGAGGTTTAAGCACATGAAGAAGCGATTATTAGCTGTCTTTTTGACAGCGGCCATGCTCCTTTCCGTTTTGCCCGCTTCGGCGCTGGCTGCGGAGGGCGACGGGGACAATTCCGGTCTTGTGTATGAAGACTCGACTGACCCTGTTGCCGATCCCGTCGAGGATACGGAGGACGATCCCACTGACATCCCCGGCGAGCTGGACGAAGGCCCTGTTGAGGGCGAAGGCGATACCACGGTGACCGACCAGGAGCCGGAAGAGCCAGTCGAGGAGCCGACCGCTGAGGAGCAACTGGCCGAACTGATCGCAGCCCTGCCCGACCCGGCCAAGATTGACCCGCTGGACGAGGAACAGATGGAGGCGGTCTACAATCAGATTTCCGCCATTTACGCCTTTGCCGAGGCAAACGGCCTTGGCGACAGAGATAACGGCTTACTCGACGAGGCTGCCAATGCAACCGTCAACGCCGTGATCGCGGCGATGAATTCCGTCCAAACACTGACGGAGCCTGACACAACGATCACTATCGAAGAAGATACCATTTGGAACGATGCCACACCTCTGTCCGAAAATCTGACCGTCAACAGCGGCGTGACCCTGACCATCGGCGCACAGGTGACCATCTCCGGCGATGTGACCATCTCCGGCGGCGGCACCATCAAGAGGGCGGATAGCTATACCGGCGATATTGAGGAGTATACGCAGGATTCTACAGACGCTGACGGAAATCTCTTGCAGAATGCCCCCGAAGCGGCGCACCTGTTCTATGTCCCTGCCGACAACAGCCTTACGCTGACCAATATCACCATCGACGGCAACGCGGGCTGGGAATTGAGTGAAACCGCTCCTGAAATCGGCAATAAAGATAGCACACCTGATACATATAAAGCAGAAGGGTACACGGCGGTTATTGGCGCAATGATCAGAAATGAAGGAACCCTGACCCTGAACACCGGAGCCACACTGCAAAATAACTTCAATTTTTATCAAACTGATAAATCTGGAACCAGCTTGGGCGGCGCGGTCTACAATGCGGGAGAGATGACCGTGAACACCGGAGCGGTTATCCAGTACAATTCCTCCCGTTACGGCGGCGCGATCCGAAACGAAAATGGAAGCAAATTGACCATCGCGGGCGGAGACATTCAGTATAATAACGGCTCCGCCGGTGCGGCTGGTATCATGGCGAACGCCGATATGGAATTTATGATGACCGGAGGCTCGATCAAAGGGAATGGTTCTCCGGTAACTGCCGGCTGGTCCGTTGGCTCCGGTATCTTCCTGGGCAACGGTGTTGTGGCGAACCTTACCGGCGGTTCCATTACCGGCAACAAAGGCTATTCGGGCGGCGCGGGAATTTACATCACCGCCGCTGCGGGGAAGGTCAATATCGGCGCTGTAACCATCTCGGACAATGAGGCGCTGAATAGTGTAACTCCTAACCTAAATATGGGCTTGGGCGGTGCAATTTACTCCCTGGCCTCCGGTGTGACCGTTTCCGGCGCAACGATTTCTGGCAATACAGGCAATCGTGGCGGCGGCGGTATTGCCGTTGGCGGAAGCGGTAAGATGACCATCACAGGGAATACCACGATCTCCAATAACACAGGCGGCTATGGCGGCGGCGTTTATGTCATGGAGAATGCAGTATGCACCATTGAAGGAAACACAAAAATCACAGACAACAAGATTGCCGATACGACATGGTCGCAGTGGGCTTCCGGCGGCGGCATCTATGTTATGACAAACGCGACACTGAATATCTCCGGCAGTGTCACGATCAGTAACAATACCGCGATTGGCACAACATATACCAATAGAAACGGCGGCGGCATCTCCTCCGACGGTACGGTGAATATCAACGGAACTGATGTCAAGATTTCTCACAATACAGGCTATGGCGGCGGCGGCATTCGGGGAAATAGTGGGAGTAACACTACCGTCACAGGAAAGGTTACGATCTCCAATAATAAAGCTACTGCGGCTCACGGCGGCGGCGCTGACTTTGTGGCTGGGAGCTCTGCCAGCTTGACCGGCAGTGAAGTCTTGTTCACGGGAAACACAGCGTCTGCCAATCAAGGCGGCGGGATTCACTTTAACGGCACTGGCGCCAATACGCTTACGTTGGATGGCATCACCGTGAGCGGCGGCGAACTGGCAGAAGGTTTTTCTAACGCCAAATTAGGCGGCGGCATCGCGATCGAAGCCGCTGCGACCCCGGTAACAATCAAAAATGTGACCGTTTCCGGGAATAGTGCCTTGGAAAACGGCGGCGGCATTTGGATAAATGCGGGGAGCGTGAACATCACCGGCTGCACGATTTCCGGCAACACGGCGGCTGCCAGCGGCGGCGGTATTTACACGTATATTAGTACTATAACTTGCGAAATCCAAAACACAGAGATTTCCGGCAATACCGCGAGCAGCACTACGAGTTACTTGGGCGGCGGCGGAATTTACGTCGGGAATGCTACAACGATGATCCTTGAGGATTGCACGATCTCGAATAATACGGCGGCAGCCAGCGGCGGCGGTATCCAGAGCCGCAGTGCTTTGATCATTAAGAATACAGATGTTCAAGGTAATACTGCTACTAATTACGGCGGCGGAATTGATTTGTACGCAGGCACGCTGTCGATCAGCGGTTCTCCTGTCATAATTGGGAATACGGTCAGCAACGCGGAAAATAACGTATATCTGCGGGTATACACTAAGGACAGTATTAGTACGCAGCTTGTCATCACCCTCGCCGACAAACTGACCTCCGGCGCGGCCATCGGCGTGACGACGCAGACGGCCGTAATAGATGGTTCTCCTGTCCCGATCACCACAGCGGAGACAGATACGGACACGACCTATTACAAAGACGCCGCCCAGTATTTCGTCGCGGACGCAAAGCCCACAAGCGGCGGAACCTATCTTGCGGAGGTAGACAGCGAAAAACAGTATGTCAAGCTGTCCTATACCAATGAGACTTATTACAAGGTCACGCTGGAACTGGAGAACATCACCTGTGTGGGCGGAACCGTGACGCAGATCAAAGAAAATGAAACTTACTCTGGCGCTATTCAGGCAAGCACTGGCTATTCCCTGCCGGCGAGCATCGAATCCCTTGAAAACGGAGTAACTTATACCAAAAATGGCAATTTCGCAAGCATTTCTATGACCGTGACTGAGGATACTACAATTAAGGTTGTTGGCGTTGCAAACACTTACACTGTGGCCTTTAACGCCAACGGCGGCAGCGGTGATATGATGCAGAGCCAGACCATGACCTATGATGTGGCACAGGAATTGACTGCTAACACCTATAGCAAGGCCAACTACAACTTCGCGGGCTGGGCTACGAGTGCGGACGGCACTTGCGAACATCCTGACAAGGAATCCGTCAAGAACCTGGCCACCGACAACGGCGTGACCGTGATCCTGTACGCGGTCTGGACGGCCAAGGAGGTTATCAACAAGTTTGACGACACCAACGCGGCCCAGTCCTATACCTATGACGGCTCCCAAAAGACCTACAAGCTGACCAGCGACATTGAGGACTTCAAAATCACCTACAAGCAGGGCGAAACCGAGGTTGAAAAACCGACAGATGTCGGTACCTATGATGTGGTGATTTCCCGCGACGAGGATGACATCTACGCCGCATTTACGCAGACCATCGCTGCCGGCCTTGTGATCACGGCGGCGGACTACCCTGTGAGCATTACGGCAAATGGGGAAACCTCCTTGGCAATAACCGGCTCCGGCACCGTGACGCTGACCGTCACCACTACTGTTGAGGGCATCACCGTGTCCGGCGTGACTTGCAGCGACGAGAGCATTTCTGCGGTAAAGAACGGTGATGGAACCTATTCCGCCACCTTGCCTAACAGCACGAAGACCTATACCTTTACGGCAACGGTGGAGGGTGATACGAGCAACTACGGCGACGGTCCCGCCACCTGCACCGTGTCCGTGACCCGGTACACCAGCGGCGGCGGTGGCGGCTCCAGCAGCTCCACCACCTACACCGTGACCGTGGACAGCACCAAGAACGGCACCGTGACTGTTTCTCCCAAGAACGCCAGCAAGAACACGACCGTGACCATCACCGTTAAGGCTAACGACGGCTATGAGCTGTCCTCCCTGACCGTCACTGACAAGAACGGCGACACCGTGAATCTGACCCGCAAGAGTGATACCCAATACACCTTCACCATGCCCGCCAGCAAGGTGACTGTGGCTGCCAGCTTTACCAAGATCGTGGAGCAGCCCAGCGTCACTTTTGCCGACGTTCTCACCAGCGCCTATTACTATGACGCAGTGGCCTGGGCCGTCGAGAATGGCATCACCTACGGCACCAGCGCCACCACCTTCAGCCCGGATCTGGCCTGCACCCGCGCCCAGGCCGTGACCTTCCTGTGGCGGGCCGCCGGTTCCCCCGCGCCCAAGAGCAGCGTCAATCCCTTTGCCGATGTGTCCGCCAGCGCATACTACTATGATGCTGTGCTGTGGGCCGTAGAGCAGGGGATCACCGTTGGCACCAGCGCTACCACCTTCAGCCCGGACACCACCTGCACCCGTGGTCAGATCGTGACCTTCCTCTATCGGGCCGAAGGTACTGCGACCACCGGCAGCAATCCGTTTACGGATGTTTCTAACAGCGCCTATTACGTTGACGCCGTGAAGTGGGCCGTGGCCGAGAGCGTTACCGCTGGCACCAGCGCTACCACCTTCAGCCCGAATGCCTCCTGCACCCGCGCTCAGATCGTGACCTTCCTCTATCGGGCCTACGCATAAGTCATGCAGGCTCTCGCGGAAACCTTACACAATTAGCTACCGACCAAAGCGGAGGGCGGGACGGCACAGCCGTTCCGCCCTTCCTGTTTGTGCGAAATTTGTCGGAAAATAAGTCTCGCCGCGCAAATTTATTTTTCTGCTCCACCAAAGATCGGGGGGATGGGAATGAACAGACGCCCCTTTTGAGATACCTCCGGGCATACCGCCCACAACAAATTGTTCAAAAGTGCGGAAACTCTACAGTAATAAAATAGATAAGTTCTTTATTCTGATTCAGTACAAATTTTCCGTCTTTATATTCCGGTAGTTCTTCGTGCCTTTGTCTGACATATTCTGACCAAAGTTCAACAAGAGTCAGCCCTATGTATTCAGAGACTTCCATGACAACAACAGTCGATGGGTTGACCAAACCTCTTTCAAGTCTGCGGATAGTGGAAACGCTAAGGCCACAGCCTTTTGCAAATTGGGTAATAGATTCCCCATGTTCTTTTCTGTAAGCAACAACATAATTGCCCAGGATATGACCAAGCAGTTTATCTCTACCCATACAAGAATCCTCCCGCTTTAATGCATCCACCGGATTTGAAATGCTTCTCACAGCGGTATTCCTGGCTGAGCCTTGATTATAATATTTAGTGCTTAGGTTCCGATACATTAAACCAAATCTTGTCACAAAGAATGTAATTGCCAGCCCTGTCTGGCCTTTGCTGAAATAGGAGCATATTCGGCTTAGCTGTCTTCTTTTCCCAGCGTGGTCACAGAAAGGCCGTTGACCTCGACGCTATCCCCAGTCGGAATTAAAAGGTACTTTTTCCCATTAATGACTCGGGTTTCCACCAGATAGCTGGCCTCGGGCGGAATGGAAATAGTGGCTTCTCCCGCCTTGACTTCAAAACGGGCCGAGTCGATCAGATTGACGGGGTTAAGCGCCGCTCCTTCTCCAAACCGCTCACCACATTCCTTGTGGAAGGCCGCAACCCGCTCCTCCGGTACGCCGGCATCAATCAGGATACGACCAATCTCTCCGGTGCTTACCGTCAAAGGCTCCGGGCTCTTGCTTTCTTTGTGCTGCGTAATCCGATCCAGAAACTGCTCATGGACAGCCTGGGCCACTTCGATGCTGCAAGCGTCTTCCAGTCCTTCCGCAAGCGCGGCTTCAAAGGCCTCTCTCTGCTCGGCGGCGGACATAGGCGGCTCTACCTTGAAAACCGCATCGATGAACTCCTGATGAAGCTCTCCGGACTTACGGGAGTAAAAGAGCGCGTTATAGATGTTGGCAGCTCTGTCATCAAAGGCGGGGAACAGAAAGCCCAGTTCCGGGGCGGAAACTGTCTGGCCGGCAGCACAGTGGAACTCATTGTCCCCAGGAAAATACCCCAGTACCACTTTGCCCTCTTTCACCGGGCAAACGCAGCAGACAATGTAGGAAAACACCTCATCGGAGGCGTCCGCCTGTACCTCATCATCCTTGCCGCGCCGGGGAACATCATAGGCATCGTGGGCCAGCAGAAGCAAATAGTTGGTGTCTCCCATATCCAGCGTATCAATAACCTTGCGGTAGAATGCCTGACGAGCCTCGCTGTCCTTAAGTGCGGAGGAGCGCAATGCGGAGAGAAGGCGATGCTCCTCGCTGTCCATGACCTGTTCCGTAGAAAACACAATATCAATCAGGTTTTTACCCAGCGTGCCGGACAGCGCCTTTTTCAGAAGGCCCAGATACTTCTCTGCCTCTTCCTGGGGCATCATGCCAAGAGATTCATCCAGGTCGGAAATGATCTCATGGCTGCTATTGACAAAACAGCCGTAGATACGGCTGACGGCACTTTTCTCTGGGCGCCAGCGGCGGCGCAGCTCGCTCAATTCTTTTTGGTTCATAAATCCTCGCTTTCCAAGCCAGCCCACAATGTTCAGATATGGGCGGCTCACGTTGGTACCATAAGTTATGCGCCCACCATTGTACCGGAAATTCGACGAGAATGCAATCCTGGCAGACGGGGTTGTTGAATAGGCACCAGATGCATCAGGATCGCCATGTGAGTCGATAAATTCTTATACAAACGCCGCCGTATGTGCTATACTAAGGTTGATCGTGGGGTGGTTCCGGTGCTTGAAAACAAAAATCGTCTGCTGTTGCAGAAAGTCTTTAACGCACTGCAAGAAAAAAGGTATCATCCCATCGGTCAGATTGTCGGGTACATACTAACGGAAGACCCCACCTATATCACCAATCATAACGGAGCACGTCAGCTCATACGCAGAATTGACCGTGACGATCTCCTGCGGGATATTGTCGCAGCCTATTTCAACCGCGAAGAAGCCGTACACAACAGAATGGACTCGTGATATATGTTTCCTGGAAACAGAGTTTTCTTTTGATGAACGCAACAAGCAAATTGATACAGGAGGATGCAAGATTGGCCTTGCATCCTCCTTCTTGTGGATCATCAGCAAATATGATAGATATTTGCTGACATTTTACATTTGCCTCGCTACCGGCTTTGCAGCTTGATCGTCACAGTTCCGTCCTCTGCGATGTCCAGGTGCATGGGTTTGATGAATTTCTGGTAAAACCGCTGCTTTTCATCCGCTGACATATCTACGCGCGTCACATTGTAGACCTGCTCCATCATTGTATTCACATTGAGCGTCAGTGCCTTATCTAAGTAGCGGTATGTCTCCTGAAGCAGGGCGTTTGTTTTAATATCCTCACAGTCACCTGAGTAGAAGTCATCCAGATAGCAGAAATTGATCCCCGCATCGGACATTGCCGCCTTAAAGCCGCCTCCGACGTTTTCCCGCTCGACCATCACAAGGAACCGGGCCTCCGGCAGAGAACTAATCAGGCCCCAGTAGTCGGAGTCGCTGGACACAAGAACAAAGGAATCCACCTGATTTTGATAGAACTCCCGGCAGGTTCCCGCAGTCAAGCGCACATCTACAAGAGATTTATTCTGCTTGATGCGCTCAATCAGGATATGTTCAATGGGAACGTCAATGTAGGCGTCCAGAATCCCCCAAGCACTGGAGGTGTGTACGTCGTCGTACAGAATGATTTTAACGATCTTCTCCATCGCCTCGCCATCCAACGCCCGCAGAGCGGCGCAAAAGCGGTAAGGGTCTGAATTTTCGCAGTCCACCACCATGACCGTCCGGTTGCTCTCCCACAGGAATTGATGGATAGAGGCTTTTGTCCGATCTCCCGCCATGGTGACCTTGCTGAAATCAGTAAATTCATCCTGGTTCCAGCGGTACAGCAGCGTGACAAAACGCTTGTCCGAAAACAGAATATTTCCTTCGTCCGCCGGTATCCAGTTGATATACATTTGATACGGATAAAGCGATTTGAACCTATAATATAAGTCGGATGCCGCACGTGTGCCGTCCTTCGTCAATCCATTCGGCATGATAAACAAATTTTTGAGATAGGACCAGTTGAGCCATAGCGGAAACACCTCCTTGCAGTTATTGATGCGATCCAGAATCAGACGGTTTATGTCGATGATATACTGAACCGGCCTGTAATTGGCCTTGAGCAGAGATACGCCGTCCTCCGCCAGCTGGCTGATGCACTCCTGGGGAATCAGCTCTGGCAGGCTGTGCAGATTTTTCAAGTCCCATTTCATGCCTGCGTTGATGGTCTTAAAATTTTGCTCAATCGCGGTGCGGAGCCGGCAGAGGTTGCGGATGATTCTGGCGTGGCGGTTGCGATCCATCTCCTCATAAATTTCGAGTTTGGGCGGTTCGTACTCATTTTCAAATATTCTTAACGGCACGCCGATCAGATAAGCCACTTTGGAAATCAAAAAGTATGTACTGTAATTGCTTTGTATGCGTTCTCCCACTGTCCGCCCCGGTGGCCCAGTATTTCGTGCTACTGTCGCATCCATTTTATCACCGCCTTCAACAATATAGCTTTTATTATACAGACCAAATATGTCGAAATATACACCGCAAGGTAAAAAGAACAGTTTATGATCTTAGGCAAAGGTTTTCCAGCCCAGTCCATCCGCTTTCTCCCGCTACTCATCTATATCATTCTTCTGGTAATCTTCAAGATATGTGTCCAGGAAGTTTAGGCAATAATCCGCATCCACGTCCAAGTTTTTAAGTATCTCTGTGATCCTGCGCCGGGCCTCTTCCATCTCATCTTCTGATAATTTGGAAAAGTAGTGTTCCTCACGCTTCTTATCAAACCGGATGTCGTTGATGATCTCATTGAACAGTACGTCCAGCAGCTTATCCACAGAATGGATGACCACCAGACCCTCGCCGTCAGGATCATTTACCTGTATTCTGAAATAGCCGATCTTGTCTGAATAGACAATATCAAAAAATGTGTGATTGGATATATAATCGTGAAATACCTCGAAGATATTGTCCAGCCGTTGTTTTTCATCTGTCGAATAAATCATAGCATCCTCCGCTCATAAAGACTTTATTTTTCCGTTTTAGTTGTATTATCCTTAAAATTTAAAAAGTCAGTTCCTTCATCCTGCGTGATTCGAATCATATTCTGCGGACTTCCGTTCAGCTCAATTTCATGGCCAAAGATTTTCAGCAGAAGACCCAATGCGTCATGGCATCCCGCCTGTTCCTCTGTGTTATAGACGGCAGCGTACTCAGGATGATGTGACCAGATCGCGTTCATCAGCGCGGCCTCGTTGACCCTGCCGCTCTCCTTCCATTCATTCCGGAGTAATAGCAGTTCAAACAAGGGAACGCAGCTGTCGTACTCCGAAAAGAATATGTAATCTGGTGTATCTTCGTCCTCTGGTGGTTGGTCATGCTCCGCCTGACAAGAAAATCTCATGGCAAAGTCAGAAAGTTCTGTCCAAATCGGATAGCAAAGGCTCAGAAACGGCCCGTCCCGCTCCGTCTCAATCCAATAAACGCCATTGTCAATAACATGGTGCCGCAGAACAGAGCCGCCTGGGGTTACAGTCGGCACCGGATATGGCCCAAAGTATTCCGGGTGAAGCTCCCTGTGGAACGCTTTAATTTCATGAAGCGTTTCTCCATCCGGCAAGGGGATTCCATGTTCAGTACGGTATCTTGCGATTTCATATTCAATGATCTTATAGCCGCCGCGTTCCTCATCCATGGAATAAAGCAAAATCTCCGGACACCCTGGAAGGGGACGTCCGTATTTTTTTGCCTTTTGGGGAATGACCGGTGTATCTGCCGCGATCACGTAATACTCCCGGGCAAAAAATGGATCTTTATTTTCCCGGACTGCTACATAGTAAACGCCCGGGCATTCCTCCCTGGCCTTGCGAATATCTCCCAGCGCATCTTCTATGCGAAAGAGCAGCTCACTTTCCTGCTTTGGTACTGTTTCATGTTCCATATCGTTCCTCTTTCTATCTTAGCGGAGGTGATTGTGGCAGCCTCAATGGGATGCTGGCGCCTCCGATTTTTCGGTATCCTCTTCAAACGCTTCACCCAGCACAGAGCTGAACGGGATCGGGTCTTTATTCGATTTCGAGAAAATGAAGCAGTCAGCTTTTGACTGGTTGGGCCAGCACACCCGCAAAATCGCGTAGGCAATGATGTTTCCAGCAGCTACAACCACATTCTTGACATCTGCGCTGGTAAGCAGTTCATCCTGCGCTTCCTGTTTCGGGTCGAGTACAAACAATGGAATTATGGTAGGCACGACGAGGGAAACAACTGGGACGCCCAGCACTGACCAGTCCACTTTCCGCCCAGACAGATAAGAGTTTACGCCCCCAGCAGTGGAAAGCTGGATCGTTCGGGACAGCCGGGAGATATCTTGGGCTACACTGGAGTCTATCAGAAGCACGCAGTCCGCCTCGACCGCTTTTACCACTCCGGCCACGGTTTTCTCCGTATCTATGTTTGTGGTCAATGAAACGCCTGGCTCAAAGGAGCATACGTTGCGGAAATTACCTTCTATGTCGGCATACACCTTCAAAGGCAGGTTATAAGTCACCTCCGGCCCCAGGGAATCGGGAGGATAACGCCTGTTGCCCATTCCACAAATACACAGCTTCCCGTGGTAGTAGGGACTTAGCACCCGATCCAGCACCTCCACCAGACACTCGCCAACAGGGAGCACGTCCCCCAGCTTGTCCAGAGTGGTTTGGGCCTGTATCGTGATATAGGTACCAATGGATTTCCCCAGAGCCTTTGCCTCCTGCTCCGACCGTACAGTTACTGTTGTCACTTTACAGTCATACAGCGTTTCTTCGCTGAACATCATTCCATCCATATCTGCCAATGCTTTTCCTCCTTTTTGAAGGCACTACTTCAGGGAATAATAGTCATCGTGATCACTCAAATGTCTGTCCTGTATAAAGCGGCAGATCTTTTCTTCCATAGATTGCTGTCCACAAAACTCAGCTCCCATCTTCATGCTTCCGACCGATAACATAGCAAAGTGTTCTCTAACAGTACATCTACGTGGACTATTTCCGCAAAAAAAGAACCTATAATACATAGTACAGTTATAGGGACGAAGGAGAGGTGGGGTATGCAGCTAAATGAAGCAGTCAGCAAGCGGCTGTTGGAATTGTTGGACGAGCGCAGTATGACGCAATATCAACTATATATGAAAAGCGGGGTTCCTAAATCTACAATCGCAAATCTGGTAAACTGCGCTTATCCATCCATGAAGCTACGTATTATCCATGAGTTGTGCCAGGGTTTTGGAATTGATTTGTGTGACTTTTTCTCCTCTCCGCTATTTAAAGAATCTAATTTAGAGCCATAAACTCCAATGCTGTTTCGGTGTTGGAGTTTTTCTTTTCCAAGTAGACCTCTGTACTCAATTTCTCCCCCCAACATTAATTCTTTGTTTTTTCAATTCAAAAATAAATTCTAATGAAAAGTCGCATAAGAGTGTAGCGTCACTCAGTTTGAGAAAGTTAAGCGGCACACCATATCTCCTAAACTGACGATCCGTTTCTAATTTTTGGACTACCTGCTGATATATTTCATTCTGATACTTTTTGACTTCGCCTTGCAGGGCACCCCATGAGTTGAACTGATAGCGTGGGAGGCCAACGGTTACACGAATACGGTCAAATGTATTTATATTGTCGTTGCCTGGAACACGCTCATATACAGGCGGGGCTATGTACTGTATAAGTTGGTCGAGGGGAGATTGTTCCTGCGGAACATTATGCGTTAGCTCTGTTTTTAGAAAAATTCCAACACACTCTTTCAGCGTCATTCCGACTTCAAATTGGGGTGTAGCTTTAATCCAGACTCCCGAATTGAAAAAGGCCGTGTCTGGGCCTTTGATTGTAAAGATACGTTTTATTTTCCCCTTATACGGAAATACCTGAGCCCCTTTATCAAGAGAATAAATTTCGTTTTGGTCAAAATAATATGTGTTCCCTTTGCGCTGTCGAATAGGCTGATCGATTACACCATTGTTGATTAGGAAATCCCGTGTCATGGAAATCAGTTCCGAATCAGGGATGCTTTGCAGGTATTCATCCATTTCTGGCAACAGAAATTCCCCCACATTTCCATCCAGTCTGCCAGCGATGGTAAATTTACTGACTGCCCGTGTCCAAATTCCCTCGTCAATGAAAGACGGAACCCATATCGGCTCATCTGCCTGTTCATGAGCAGAGTCCCACTTGATACATACCCAATCATCTCCGTAGTCGATCACCCGGAGCCAAACATCGCGTTTATGGCGGCTTTTCTTTGCGATTATTTTACCTGCAATGCCATCAGCAATTAGGTTTTGAGTAATTGTTTTCGCCACTATGCTCAAAGCACAGCCTTTTCCTGTTGTTTTATCTATGTCCATAATGTTGTCTCCGTTTGGCAAGGACAATTTTGTATTTTTGATATTTCAATTTTTCTTATTTTATCACACTTGCGAAAATGCTGCAATATAATACCTAAATACAACATTCATACGTGATGAAAAAATGAGTACTATATATTCATCACATATGAATGAGGTGAAAGAAGTTGGGCAACCGTTCGGAGTACTCAATGGGTGAGGCCCAATTTTTAAGAAACATCGGGTTCCGTATTCAATACTTTCGACGAAAAGCAAATTTGAGTCAGGAGCAGTTAGCAGAAAAGAGTAATTTAAGCTACTCTACTATTAGCCATATTGAAGCGACAGCGTGTTATACAATGTCGTTGCGAACAATCTACCGCATTTCTAAAGCCCTTGATGTGTGTCCATATCAGCTTTTGTTCTTTGAGTAGCAGCTTCGAAAATACTGCATTAAAATGCCAAAATAAAACGTTCAAAAGCAGGAATAATACAAGTAGAATATTGTTATTCCCCATGATGAACGGATGTGATAACATGGATACAAGTTTACGATATGTAGGCGGTGAAGCCGACTTCTTAAAAAATATTGGTTTCCGTATCCAGTTTTTCCGTAAGAAATCAGGGTTAAGCCAAGATGAGCTTGCAGAGAAAACGGGTTTAAGTTATTCTACGATTAGCCACATTGAGTCTTCTGCTCCCTATCCAATGTCACTTGTAGCTATTTATCATATTGCAGATGCTTTAGGTGTTGCACCGTATCAGCTTTTGAAGTTTGATTAAAGAGCCTTTCAAATTAAAAGCCTGGGTTAGCATTACGCTGATCCAGGCTTGTTTTGGTCATTGAGATAAATAAAATGACAATTCCACCATAAAACGGTACTATAAAGCCTGATACTGCTAAAACCAGTGTCAGGTTTTATTTTATCAGGGAGGAATTTGAAGTGAAAAT
Organism: uncultured Oscillibacter sp.; assembly: GCA_902476875.1. Taxonomy (GTDB): domain Bacteria; phylum Bacillota; class Clostridia; order Oscillospirales; family Oscillospiraceae; genus Oscillibacter. The sequence goes on from CABSFC010000002.1 coordinate 58,700, forward strand.
TGTCTCTTGGAATTTGAATGGGTTGCAGGCAACGCTGCAGTCCGGGGCATTCCGGCATATCGCTGCGAGATGTCCAGACATCCTGTGCTTACAGGAAATCCGAACAAAGCAGGAGCCTATCGTATTGAACGGGTACGAACACATCTGGAATCACTGTCAAAAAGATGGTTATGCCGGGACAGCGATCCTGTGCCGGCAACCACCCTGTCATATCTGGCGGGGGTTTGAGGACGGGAAAACAGATCCAGAGGGACGCCTTCTAACCATTGAACTTACCTCCTGCTTCGTTATAAATGCCTACGTCCCCAACTCCCAGAAGAACTTGAAGCGGCATATGTACCGGATGGAATGGGACGAGCGGTTTCGGGAGTTTGTGTGCAATCTGCGGGACGAAAAACCAGTGATTATCGCTGGAGATTTTAATGTTGCCAGAGCGAATATTGATATTTACCCAGAGAATATACGGCAGTACTGGGCCGGACAAGGATATGCCTCAGACGAGCGTTCTAATTTTGAAACATTGATTGAGTGCGGCTTCACCGATGCTTTTCGTCGCCTGCATCCAACCGAAAGAAGCTATACCTGGTGGAGTAACCGGCTCAATAAGCGTCAGCAGGATCGCGGCTGGCGTTTGGATTACTTCCTTGTGGACGATGACCTGCGCCATGAAGTGAAAGCCGTGCGGCATTTAAAGGAAATCTACGGCTCTGATCACTGCCCCATTGAACTGGAGATCCGGCTATGAACATTGAGTTTTCAGACGGTTATCTGGCATCCATCTGGGAGAAAATCGACTGGAACGCCGCAGAAAAAAAGCTGTCTGATTTGCAGGAGAAGTTGACCATCGCGGCGTTTCGCCGGAATAACAGGGAAATTGTGAATCTCCAGAAACAGATTGTCCGTGATCTTGACATCAAATGTCTGGCAGTCCGTCATGTGGCCAATTCAACGTCCAGCCCCGGAGTAGACGGTGTCAAATGGCGCTATCCGGCAGAACTGATGCGAGCGGCATTATCTCTGACTTCCAAAGATTATCACGCTTCGCCGCTGCGACAGATCTGTCTGGTCGCAAAGAACACAGGAAAGGAACGGCGGCCACAGCTCCCCACCTACTATGATCGGGCCATGGGTGTTTTGTATGGGTATTCCCTGATCCCAGTAACGGAGGCCTGGGCCGAGCGGAAGTCTTTTGCGTTCCGTCCTGGACGGTCTACACAGGATGCCCACGCCTATATATTGGAGGCGTTAAAGGGAACCGATGCGCCGGATTATGTAGTTTGTGGGGACATCAAAGCCTATTACGCTCATATTCAGCATTCATGGCTTCTGAAGAACGTGCCAATGGACAAGCGGGTACTGAGTGAAATGCTGAATGCGGGAGTCGTCTTTGCCGGTGAACTCTTTCCTCGGGATGGAGAGGGGATTTCAGAGGGGGCCAATCTTTCCCCATATCTCGGCAACTTCGTGCTGGATGGGTTGCAAAAGCATATTTATCAGGCCCTCCATGGCACGACCTCTCCAAAGGACTTCGCGAATGGAAATCTGATTCGGTTTGCTGATGACGTGTTAATCACCGCCCGCTCTATGGAGGATGCGGAACGGATTCTGGAATGTCTGGAAAATTTCCTTGCTGTCCGGGGACTCAACCTGTCGAAAGAGAAAAGTCGGATTTGTGCTGTGGCCGATGGCTTTACATTTCTGTCACGCACCTACATACGGCGCAATGGGCTGACGTACTCCTATCCCTCTGATCCTGCGGTGGAGCGGTTCATAAGCGAGCTGCGAACAACCATCATTTCAAATCGTAAATCTCAGCGTCACCTGATCCTGACGCTGAACCGCAAGCTGAAAGGCTGGGCCGGCTACCATCGGTACAGCGACGCAGAACAGGCTTTCCGGCAGGTAGATGTGGCCGTTCAAGCAGCTTTGCTGGAGGCCGCTATCGCAAAGCACCCGCGTCTTGCCTTGCCCAAAATAAAGGCAAAATACTGGTATAAGGAAGCAGATGGGCGGCATTGCTATGCCTTGCCCGATGATAAAAGCGTCCGGGTGATTCGCCTGGAGGATACCCTGCTGATTACCCACAGTAAAATCAAGACCAACGCAAATCCCTTTGTGGAGCGGGATTATGCGGAGAGCAGGACGCACATGAGGGAGGTTCAGAATGTAACGGGGCCATACCGCGCTATATGGAAGCGGCAGAGCGGTTACTGCCATTACTGCGGACGTCCAATTCTGAGCGATCAGCCCCGTACAGTCGTTCAGCTTGATCTCAGCCGTCCGCCATCCGTCAAAAACTCCGCCTATATCCATAAGCTGTGCGAACCAAACGAGTTTGAAATCGTGCGCACCATGGAGGATATTGATTCCATGACCACCTACGATGTTCTTCGAGTGTTGGAGCAAGTTGCGGGAGCACCGAAAAAGGGTAGCAGGGTCAAGAAAGATATTGAGCCAGATTGGAAGCACTATAAGCTCAAACAGTATTTCGAAAAGTGTACCGCTGCTTCTGTCACGCTGACTTTCCAACAAATTGAGGAAATTGATGGTCGTCCCCTTCCTAAATCGGCGTGGCAGTCTAAGAATTGGTGGTACCCAAGAGGAAACTGCAACATGATTGCGGAGGCATGGATCACAGAGGGCTATTCGCTCCGCTCCTTTGATTTGGAGGCAAAAAAAATCACACTGCACCGTGACAGCGAGGGGATGTCTAAGCTGGATATTCCAAAGGAGTTGACAGCTGGAAAAATTCCGGATGACGCTAAATTTGAGTTGGAACGGCATATGCAGTACATTATTGAAAAGTATATGCTCTGAAAGGCCAAACTTATCTTGCTTCAATCGCCAAAGCCAATCGAACAAATCTTCGATTTTCCGGCTTGCCATATAGATTATGCGGCCGTGATATGCTATAATAAGTTCATATCGCAGACGGGAGATAGTGCAATGGCAATCGAGAACGGCGAGTGGATCATGCGTGGCCTGGAGTGGGACGACCCCAGCCGCATCCAAAGCTGGGAAGAATTGATCGACTGGATCAACGAGATCGGGTTCCTTCCCCTGTTCAAAAATGAGATCCACGGCTTTTCTGCGGAGGAGAACACCTCCGATCTCTACTGGTGGACTGGGGATGAAGCGCAGGACCCGTGGGAGTGGCGGGAGCTGATCGCCCGCAGCGGCCAGGTGGCCTACGGCAAATTCTTCGGCAAAAAGGCGGGCTTCATCTCAAAAGCGTGGTTTCCCCACTTTGCCAACTACCGGCGGGACGGCTACGACTTTGACAGCCGCTGGGACGAGGAGCTTGCCAGTATTCGCTGCAAGCGGGTCATGGATCAATTCGAGCATAAGGACGAACTGTTCTCCTTTGAGCTGAAGCGGCTGGCTGGCTTTGGCAAGGAGGGCGAAAAGAACTTTGAGGGGATCGTTACCGACCTCCAGATGCAAGGTTATCTGCTGATCCGGGACTTCCGCAGGCGCATCAACAAGAAAGGGCTGGAGTACGGCTGGCCCATCTCCGTCTACTCCACGCCAGAGGCTCTGTGGGGTTATGACCACATCGCCACCGCCTACCGGACCGATCCGGCTGCGTCCAGAGAGCTGATCTACCAGCAGGTGCGGAGGAACTTCTCGGAGGTGGAGGATCTGGAACTGGACGTCGTTCTGGGCTGAGCGCCCATAATCCCGCACGGTGTAAGGCATACTACGAAAAAGGAGGCAACCGGGGCATGAAAAATCGAACCTGTCTTTGCATAGACCTCAAATCATTTTACGCCTCGGTGGAGTGCGTGGAGCGGGGCTTGGATCCCATGACTACCAATCTGGTGGTGGCAGATAAAAGCCGCACGGAAAAGACGATCTGTCTGGCCGTGACTCCCTCTCTCAAAGCCTACGGTATCTCGGGCCGGGCGCGGCTGTTCGAGGTCGTCCAGCGGGTAAAGGAGGTCAACGCCCAGCGGCGGCGCTGTGCCCCCGGCGGGCAGTTCACCGGTGTCTCTTGGAACGACCCGGAATTGAAGAGACATCCGGAGCTGGAGCTGGACTACATCGTGGCCCCGCCGCGGATGGCCCACTATATCAAGTGGAGTACCCGTATCTATCAAGTATATCTGAAGTATGTGGCCCCGGAGGACATCTTTCCATACAGCATCGACGAGGTGTTCATGGACATCACCGATTATCTGGATACCTATCAGCTGACGGCGCGGGAGCTTGTCCGGAAGATGATCCTGGATGTGCTGGAAACAACAGGTATCACCGCCACGGCGGGCATGGGAACGAATCTGTACCTCGCCAAAGTCGCCATGGATATCGTTTCAAAGCATATCCACCCGGACGGGGACGGTGTGCGGATCGCCAAGCTGGACGAGATGACTTACCGGCGCCTGCTCTGGGAACACCGCCCCCTAACAGACTTCTGGCGGGTTGGGCCGGGTTACGCCCGAAAGCTGGAGGCCAACGGCCTATATACCATGGGGGACATTGCCCGATGCTCCATCGGCAAAGAGATGGACTACTATAATGAGGAGCTGCTGTACAAGCTATTTGGCATCAACGCAGAGATTTTGATCGACCATGCCTGGGGCTGGGAGCCGTGTACCATCGCGGATGTCAAAGCCTATAAGCCGGAAAACAAGAGCATCGTCTCCGGGCAGGTTCTCCAATGCCCGTATGGGTTTGAGAAAGCGAGGCTGGTGGTGCGCGAGATGGCGGACGCTTTGTCGCTTGATCTGGTGGATAAAGCACTGGTGACTAACCAAATCGTGCTGACGGTGGGCTATGACCGGGAGAATCTGGACGATCCTCAGCGGCGAAAGGGCTATGCGGGAGAAATTACTACAGACCGCTATGGGCGGAAAATCCCCAAGCACGCCAATGGCACCATCAATCTGGACCGATACACTTCTTCCGCAAGCGAGATCATCCGGGCGGCGATGGAGTTGTTTGACCGTATCGTGGATAAAAAGCTGCTGGTGCGGCGGCTGAGCATTTCCGCCAACCACCTGATCTGCGAGGCGGATGCGCCCAAGAAGGCTGCGGCGGAGCAGATGGACCTGTTCACCGATTATGCCGCCCGAGACGAACAGCGCAAAAAGGCAGAGGCCGCTCAGGCCCGGGAGCGAAAAATGCAGGAGGCCATACTGAGCATCAAGAAGAAATACGGCAAGAACGCCATCCTCAAAGGTATGAATCTGGAGGAGGGCGCAACGGCTCAGGAGCGGAATAAACAGATCGGTGGACATCATGAGTAAACGGCGCGAGGTCTCTACGGAGTTATCCGCTTATCAATGATATAAGAGTGAAAAAGAGATTGAGGTGCAATTGACATATCGAGTTTGCTGATGGAAGGAAGGGACAGGTTTGGAGAACACAGATAAATATAACGACATCATCCATCTTCCCCACCCGACCTCCGCCAGGCATCCCCGGATGCCTCTCAGCGACCGGGCGGCGATCTTCAGCCCATTTGCTGCGCTGTCCGGCCACGGGGCCGCCATTGTGGAAACGGTGCGGCTGACCGAGCGGCGTGTTGAACTGGATGAGGACATCAAAGCTGCATTGGATGCGAAACAGCAGTACTTGGAGACAATGATCGACCAGCTGCCAGAGATCACGGTTACATGGTTCAAACCAGACGCGAAAAAGGATGGCGGGAGTTATGCTACAACTACAGGCATCTTGAAGCGGACAAAAGGTATTGAGCGGGTTATGATCCTGGCAGACGGCACAAAAATCCCGCTGGATGATATTATCAGCATTGAGGGAGATTGTTTTCCAGCTGCGTTAAATGATAACTTCTGAACTCGACACTCTGCTGCACGAAGTGATGTGGCAGCAGTTCTCTGCATAGCTGCCAGACCAGAGAATATTTCAAAAGCAGTAGCCAATTTTAGGCAGAGTACGATAAACGAACGAGCGGGAATGAAGTCTGAAAGGCCGCAAAGCCTTGAAAACACTGGCTTTTTCGCCACCCACCACCCTCCGTGGCAACGATTTGGCAACAATCTTGCCGCCCTGGAAACGGTCAAGGCGGAAAAACAAAGCCAGGTGGAGGGGCAGGAGCGGCGGCTCAAGGAGCTGGCCCCGGCAGTGCAGAACATGGAGCGACTGGCGGCGGACTTCTCCGCCGACTCGGAGGAAATTCTCCCGGAGGCCGGGACGCTGGAGAGCGCCAAGTCCTACCGGGAGAAAAAAGCCAAGCCCCTGCTGGCCCAAATTGTCAAGGTAATGCGCTCCGTATACCGGGCCTACATCGAACTGAAAGGGAAGTTTGACCGCCTGCAAGGGGATTACGGGCGGGTATGTGAGAGCAACGCCCGCCTGTCCGACCGCTTGATGGAAGTGAAGATGGAGAACAAGAAGCTGCGGCAGATCTCCGCCGACTATGAGCGGGTCAAGCAGGTCTTTGGCTCCCAGGAAGTAGAACAGGCGGTGGAGGCCGACAGACGGCGGGAGCAGGCGGAGAAGGCCAGGAAACGGCCCCGGCGCTCTTTCAGTCGGGATGAACGGTAAGAGAAGTAGATTTATTGTGATATACTATTCTCAAATAGCAGAACGACAATCGGGAATTATTTTAATGCGTCTTAGGCGGATAAGACGCACTCGACAAATTTGAAGCTGTAATCATAAGAATTCCATTATTTTTTTTGCAAAATCAACAGCCGCTTGCTTTTTTGTTTCACTCATGAAAGTGCTTTTATATCCATTATCATGTTCGGTAAGCATTCCTAAATAGTTTAACTGCGAATGCTTGCAGTATCTTATAAGTCCCTGTTCCCAAAGGTCTGCCCCCTTTTCTGCTGGATAACCACAGGTCACGATAGATGTGACTTTTTTCCCTTTCCAAAGCGATGGGCCTTTTTCTTCACCATAATACTTGTTCATACCATATACAAAACGGTCAAGCAGACTTTTCATCGGAGGCGTACAGTACCATGAATAAATTGGCGTGGCAAGCACAATCATATCGCAGGCCAGCACACGGTCAAAAAGATCATAAGCATCGTCATGAAAACGACAACCGAAACAGTCCCATGTTTGCTGGCAGGTACGGCAAGCTGTACAAGCGGCAATATTTTTCTCATACAGCCAAATTATTTCACATATATAGTTGTTATTTTCAAGTTCTGTGATAAAAGGTTTCAGTAATGCCTGTGTGTTTCCATTTTTCCGTGGGCTGCCCATTAAAATACAGACTTTCATATTGGCGCTCCTTCTTCATTTTATTTGAATCTTATGTAGTCAATTCAAAATACAAGTTGGACGAGAAGCATATAGCAGACAGTCCCCCCAGCAATAGATAACAGCATTTGTCGCTTCCATTTATGTAATGCCAATGTAACAATGACTGCAATAAATTCTGGTAAGCCGTGACTTCCAGCAAAAATGTCTACATTTTTCAGACAATATATCACCAGCATCCCAAAAATAGCAGAAGGCAACGCTTTTCCAAGATACTGAATGTACTTAGGCGTTGGCTTTTTTGATGAAAAAACCACAAACGGTAAAAATCTTGTGGCCATTGTTCCGAAAACACAAACTGCGATTGTGATGATTTCTTGAGAAAGTGTCATGAAAATTCCTCCTCTCTTTCAATGGAACCCTTAAATACTGTCAGACACACGAGAATGCAGAGCATTGTAGGAATCATGAAGTTGTCAACATCGAATAGCACACGGCAAAGAATCGTGCTGCCCAAGCCAATAAAAGCAGTGCAGTGCTTTTTTTCTTTCAGCCATTGTTCCATAAAAATCACGACAAACATAGCAGTCATTACAAAGTCCAGTCCGGTCGTGTTAAAATTGAGCAGAGAGCCTACCAGACCACCAATCGTTGCACCGGAGAACCAGTAAAAATGATTTAGAAGAGTAACGAAAAACATAAACCATCCTCTGTCAACATCTGTCGGAATGTCTGCCGTATAGTTAATTGAGAATGTTTCATCACACATACCAAAGATCAGGTAAAACTTTTTCCATCCCAGCCCTTTGAACTTGTCTAACATTGAAATACCGTAAAATAAATGTCTTGCCTGAATGATAAATGTCATGATAAGACACTGTATGGGCGCAAATGGAGCAAGGAGCATAGTAACCGCTACAAACTCTAAAGAACCGCCAAAGATCGTAAGGCTCATAAGCATGGGATACAAAAAATCAAAGCCAGAAACATTCATGTAGATACCATAAGCAAGTCCCAAAAACCAAAACCCGGCAAAAATCGGAATCGTAAATGGAAAGGCGGCTTTTAGTGCTTTTAATTTCATGATAGAATTCACCTCTTGAAAATATAATAAACAAAGTGTAAAATATAATTAGAATTATATCAGCGTTAGTTATAAAATTCAAGTCGTAAATTATATTTTACAGAGGTGCTTATGGAAATCGGCGAAATTATTGCTATAAATCTGAAACGGCTACGGGAAGAAAGAAATCTTAGTCTGGGACAATTAGCTGACATGGCAGGAGTAAGCAAGGTGATGCTATCACAGCTTGAGAAAGGGACATCTAATCCAACAATCAATACGGTATGGAAGATTACCGGGGCGTTGCAGCTTCCATACACAAGTCTTCTGGAATTACCGGAAAGCGAAGTTGTCCATGTAAAAAAGAAGGATATTCATGACTTGAGGGAAGATAAGTACCATATATTCAGTTACTATGCAAAAGAAGCAAACAGGCCATTTGAATTATATCAGATTGAAATGGATGCTGGATGTGTGCATGAGTCGATTGGTCACTCAACGGATAGTTCAGAATACATTATGGTAATCAGCGGTAAATTGGAATTGGAAGTAAATGGTGAGAAGTATATATTAGAGCCAGATGATGGTTTTTGTTTTGATGCTGCCGCACCCCATATTTACAGGAATATGGCGAATGAAAAAGCGAAAGTATTTTTGATGATTTACTATATGCCATGAGATGGTTAAGTTGAATTAAGTTCCATTGATTACAAAAAATTTACTTTTGTTGGGTTAATCTAACTTCGCCTCATTGGTATAATGCGTATTTGCTAACTTCAATCAGTTGGGAAGATAGCAACCCCAGCCGGGGCTATCAATGGTCGAGATAAACGGCGCACAAGTGCGCCGCCATTGACCGCCCCACCCGGCCTTGCTTTAGGGTAATCAAGGCGGGCAAGCCCCAAGGGTGCTTGCCCGCATCTTTTGATTTTAGATCGGGGCAGTTGTCGAAATGCGTCTCACCGTGCGACCAA
>CABSFC010000003.1 GCA_902476875.1 uncultured Oscillibacter sp.
CCCGCCTCCTCTGATTTTGGGAGGGGGTGCGGTGGTCGAAATCGGTCTCAATTTGAGACCGATTTCGACGGAAATTTACATCAAATCGAGGTGCGATTTGACAAAGCTATCGGGCGTGAAATTGTTGCAATTATTCTCTTTTTGTGATAAAATCCACTTGTAAACCACCAGAACGCACCAGATAATTTCACCTATGATAGCGAACCATTGATAGATTTTTGATAGCAAAAGTTCGGCAAGCCCACAGGATAAGGATAATGGGTATCAGGAAAAATCAAATGGTATTAAATACCCCAAACAAAAGCGTTTAGAATTGAAAACCACTTTGCGAGTGGGAATAATCGCAAAAAACAGTCGATCCATTGCAGTGCAATAGATCGACTGTTTTTTTCCCTTTAACTACATTTTGACAATTTATTTTTTCAGAAGCTCCCATGTCAGATTCATGCGTTCCTCCCGGAAGATGCGCGCGTCCATCGTTTTAAGCTCCTTTGCGACCAAGGGGATGAAGCCCATCTGGTCCAAAATGTCCTTCTGCAGATCAATGCCCGGAGCAATTTCCACCAGCGTCATTCCCTCCTGTTCCAGGTGGAAAACCGCGCGTTCTGTAATGTACAGGACCTTCTGTCCGGTCTTGTTGGCAAAGCTGCCGGAGAATGTGATCTGCTGAACCTGGTCCACCAGCTTTTTGACCTTGCCCTCCTGCAGAATATGCAGTTTTCCGTCCTGTACCTGGACACGCAGCCCACTGGCGGTCATCGTCCCGCAAAAAATGACATCTTGCGTCGCCTGCGTGATATTGATAAATCCGCCCGCTCCCGCGATCTTTGGGCCGAATTTGGAGACATTCACATTCCCAGACCGATCCGCCTCCGCCAGTCCCAGGTATGCCAGGTCCAGCCCTCCGCCATCATATGTGTCAAACTGTGTGGACTGGTCCAGGATACAGTCCGGATTCATGGCGGCACCAAAGCCGATCCCGGATACCGGAATCCCGCCAACCGGCCCGGATTCGATGGAAAGCGTCAGCGCGTCGCGCAGGCCCTCCTCTTCCGCGACAACGCCAATCCCCTCCGGCACGCCAATACCAAGGTTGATCACAGCATGAGGGATCAGTTCCATGGCGGCCCTGCGGCTGATGATTTTTTTTGCATCCAGTCGGGAGCTTCCGGCGGACGGCGCGACCAGCGCGCGGCAATTGCCGCAATAGGCTGGGTTGAACGCTTCATCAAACGTCATCATATGGTTGTGGATATCGCTCACCGGCACCACATAGTCAACCAGTGTTCCGGGGACATGCACTTTCCGCAAATCAAGGCTCCCGTAAGGCACCACCTTTTTGACCTGGACAAACACCTTTCCCCTGTTGTTTTTTACCGCCTGCGCCGCCTGTAGGGTCTCCAGATAGCACGGCTCCTCCTCCAGGGAGATATTTCCGTGTTCGTCGGCATATGTCCCCCGCAAAAACGCGTAGTTGGGGCGTCTGAGATGCTTGTACCGCAGATACTCCCGTCCATCGATCGTCATCAGCTCCACAAAGTTCTCTTTGGTGACTTCGTTTAACTTGCCGCCCTCCACCCGGGGGTCCACAAAGGTCTCCAGTCCGATCCGGGTGATGGTGGGGCGGTCCGCCGCCATGTCGCGGAACATATGGGAGATCACGCCCTGCGGCAAATTGTACGCCTGGATCTTATTCGCGGCGATCAGCTCCTGAATCTTTGGCGCGGGCCCCAAATGACCACCCACCAGCCAATCCAGAAGCCCCTCGTGGGCGATATGATTCAGCCCTCTGGTGCTTTTGTCGCCCTGTCCGGAGGAGTGCATCCAGCTCAAGTGGCGGGGCTGGCCTGTCTCCAAAAAGCGTTTTTCAAGTTCCAGCAGCAACTCTTCCGCCACATCATTGCCGCCCATTCCCTGGGAGCAAAGGGTCGTCCCGGATTCGATCATTGCCGCGGCCTCTTTCGCCGTAATTATCTGAATACTCATATCAAACCAGCTCCTCCATATTTCATCCAAGGCAGTCTCCCGGGGCGCCGCGCAGCATGGCCGGAAGCCAGCTTTTTCACATGATATACTCCTGCCCCTCGCCGGTGATCACCAGCTCGTCTCTCTGGTTATAACATTCGGTCCTGATTTTCACGCGGTGCTTCTCTTCCATCTTCTCAATGACGGTGGCCACCGCGGTGATCGTATCCCCGACATATACCGGCTTCAAAAATTTCAGCGTCTGTCCGGAGTATACATTGCCAAAGGTGGACTGTGTCATGACCGTGGAAATCAGTCCGGCAACCATCAGGCCGGGAACGATGATATCCTTAAACCGGGTCTGCTGGGCATATCCCGAGTCAATATGCACCGGATTCATGTCCCCGGTCAGACCGACCCACAGCACCACGTCTGTCTGCGTCAATGTCTTTGTGAAAGTCGCAACATTTCCAACTTTAATGTCATCCCAGTGTTTGATTTTTGATGTGTAATCCATGCTCCTTGCCTCCTTGCCCAACTGTCCTGCCGCAACCAGCGGTCTTTTTGGGGCGTCCGCCCCGTGTCTAAATCTCCGCCCCTCCGGTCACCGGAAGCGCGATCCCCGTCATCATGCCGCTTTCCCTGCAGGCCAAAAACGCAACGGCGCGCGCAACGTCGACCGGCGTGGTCAAACGGCCGACCGGCGTTCCGTCCACCCAGCGTTGATATACCTGCTCCGGCGTAATGCCCTGCAGCGCGGCGCTCCAATGCATTTCCCTGGTCTGCATGTCCGTCGAGACCGTACCTGGACAGACGCAGTTGACTGTGATCCCGTATTTTGCCAGTTCATAGGCCGCCGTCCTGCTGAATCCCAGGACCGCCCATTTGGATGCGCAATAATGCGCCAGAAGGGGATCGCATTGCAAACTGGCGACGGATGCAATGTTGACGATCCTTCCATATCGCTGCTGCATCATCTTGCCCGCCGCTGCTTTCACGCAGAGAAACACGCCCTTTGCGTTTACGTCCATATTGAAGTCCCACTCCTGCTCGGAGAGGTCCCACACATGGTTCATGGTGCTGACACCGGCGCAGTTGCACCAGATGTCGAGCCTGCCATACAGGTCCACCGCCCGGTCCGCCGCCGCCTGCAGCTGTCCGTAGTCAAGCACATCCGTCGGCTGGGCGGCGGCCTCCGCGCCCTGGGCCAGAAGCTCCTCCGCCGTTCTTTGCAGCTTCTCCGCGTCTTTATCCAGTAACAGCAGCCGTGCGCCCTCTTCCGCGAACTTCCGCGCGACAGCCCGACCAATGCCGGATGCCGCGCCTGTTACTACCGCGCTCTCATTCTTCAGCATCTGTGCGCCCCCTTATGTCACTTTATAGACGACTTCCTGATCAAACCCCACCCGGACGCGGATATAGCCCCGCAGCTCCGCGTCCAGGGCCTCGTCGCCCGTGTCGACCAGGAATGGTTTTTGACGCAGCGCGGACAGCTTGCCCGGAGAGCAGATCACCGTTACAGCCTCTCTGCCGACCTTTCGAAGCACAGCCGGCGCGAACTGCTGGTTGCCCCGTCCGAATAAGTAGCCCTGTCCGCCAATGGGCGAGATCACGATCTTCATGCTTCGGGTTTGGGACAGGGCCTCCAGCTCCAGGGCGTTCGCATCCCGCAGCAGGCACTTTCCGCCCGTGTAAACATCGACGCCCAACAGTGTGACCGGCGCGTCCTCTCCCTCCAGCATACGCTTGACCGCCGCAGTGGTGGTCCCCGCGCCTACCGCGTAGCAGGCGCCGGTGTCCCGGCGGATCATATCCGCCACCTGCTGCCCGATGGCTCCCACCGCCTCCGTATCAGAGGTCCCCCGGCCGGATTTCATGCTTTGCAGCAGTCCCGGGGCCGCCGGAACCCGCATCAGACCATACAGAGTCGTCTCCACCCGGCCGGATACATACTGCTCCTCGTCGAGGTCCACCACCTCTTCCTGGCGGCTGCCCATGGTCCGCCCGCGCAGGAATTGAACGATCATCTGCGCCGCGGCTGACGGATGCAGCGCAAAAACGCTGGAATGCATTTTGACGCCTGTTGGGATCCCAAACGCAAGCGTATCCAAACCGACCGCGTGAAGGACATTTCGGGCCGTTCCGTCTCCGCCCGCGAAAACCAGCAGCTCCACGCCGGCCGCCGTCAGCTCCCGCGCAATGCGCTCCGTATCCTCCGCCGTTGTCTCCGGGCCAATGCTTCCCACCACCTTTGGCTGAAAGCCGGCCTGTGACAGCTCGTTTGCGCCCATGTCGCCCGGCGCGGCGAAAATTTCCACCTCGCCGTCAAACTGTGCCCGGACTTTTTCAAACACCTCCGTCGTGCGTCCGGCGGAGCGAAACGCCACGCCCAGTTCCCTTGCCCGGGCCAATGCCTCCGGGCGGTCGCTTCCCTTCATGCCCGCCGGGCCACCGATCCCCGCCAACGGATTGACCAATACGCCGATTCTCTTCATGCCTGTCTCCTATTCCTTCCGGAGGGCGCTCTTTCAGAGCACCCTCCGGGGACCGTTTCACGCGCTTTATCCGCGTTATCCCTTCGCAAAGTCGGGAATCCCGTGCTTCCTGACGAATGCACGCCATGTCATGGCGCGGGTGGCCTCGCTGCTGCACCAGCCGTGCTCGTCCACCTCGCTCACCAGGCAGCGCTCCGGCGCGTTCTTGATGACCGCCGGGTCCCGATAGGCATCCTCGGAGATCTCCCGGAAGACCTCGATATAATAGTCGATGTCCGCCTTTGAATACGTCTCGGTGGGTTCCAGCGTGATGGGGTTGGGAACCAGGACCGGATAGTGGCTCTCGTGATAGCTCTGGAGGCCATAGTCCGAGATTCGGCGGCGAATATCCGCGCCGGTGACGCCGGTGGCCTGGAACATCTCCTCGCAGGTATAGCGGGTCTGCTCCAAATGCCAAGACGCGTCCGTGTCATATGCCAGGCCGATGCCCCGGATCTGGCACATCTTCTTCGTCATGTAATTGTTGTTCAGCACGGAAATCTCCGCCGTCTTCCGCAGTCCGTCCGCGCCCATGGCCGCGATCCACGCGTAAGAGCGCACCATGACCGGCACGTTGCCGAGGAAGCTTCTGATCTTCCCAATGGACAGCGGCATATCGTAATTCAGCCCATAGCGCTCGCCGTCAAAGGTCACAACGGGAACCGGGAGGAATTGCTCCAGTCCCTTGCGGACGCCTGATGCGCCGCACGCGGGGCCGTTGGAGCCGTGGGGCGAGCCAAAGGTCTTGTGCAAATTGAAATGGCACAGATCAAATCCCGCCTCCTTGGCCCGGGCGACTCCCAGGATGCCGTTTGCATTGGCCTGGTCATAGGCGCACAGCCCGCCGACCGCATGGATGATATCCACAAACTCCTTCATATGGGGGTTGTAAATACCCGTGTCCTCCGGATTGGTGATCATCAGCCCAGCCGTATGCTCGCTGACGACCGCTTTCAGGGCCTCCACGCTGGGATAGCCGTTTTCCTCCGGATACAGCTGGATGACTTTAAATCCGCAGGTGTTCGGCGCGGCGGCATCCGCCGGATGGGAGCAGGCCGTGGTAATGATCTCCGTTTTCCGGGCCAGATCGCCGTTGGCCTCGTGAAACGCGCGGATGATGCAGGCATTTGTGTAAATGGCCTGACTGCCGCCGCCGGGCTGGAAGGAAAACGCGTCCATCCCGGAAATCTCCCTGAGGCATTTCTCCAGCTCCCACAGGACCTTCAGGGTCCCCTGCATCGTGGAGACGGGCTGATAGGGGTGCATATCCGCGACCTTCGGGTCCGCGCAGATCTTCTCGTTGATCAGGGGACTGTACTTCATGGTGCAGGTGCCCTCGCTGATATCAGGCGTTACCGCCTGGCCCATCGTCTCCTGGGACAGATGCAGAAAATGGCGGTAAACCTGCGGCTGAGACAGCTCGGGCAGGGCGGACCTCTCCGCGCGGCGCAGGCCGGCGGGGATCTGGTCGTCAGCGCTGATGGCTTCGATCTCCTCGTCCCCGCGGGGGATCAGGAGTCCCCGCTCGCCAGGAGATGTCATGGTCATTAAAATGGGCTCGTTCCACTTCGCCGGCTGAAATTCCTTGATGCGTTTTTTCATTTCACAGCCTCCTTCAGCGCCTCGGCAAGGCGGTCAATATCCGCCTTACTGTGGAGCTCCGTAACACAATACAGGGCGCTTTGTCCCAGCTCAGGATAGATTCCGCTCAGGTCGTAACCGCCGAAGATGCCCTTTTCCAGCAGGGCCTCGTTGATCTGTGCCACGGACTTTCCGGTCTTGTCGAAATTTACCACAAACTCCTTGAAGCGGCTGCCGGTCAGCCGCGGGGCGCAGACGCCCGGAATTTCGGCGAGCTTTCGCTCCGCATAGGCCCGTCGCTTCAAGATCGTCTCCCCCACTTCACGCATACCGTCAGGCCCCATCAGAGCGAGATAGACGCCAGCACCAATGGCGGACAGCCACTTCGATGTGCCGATAAAATCAGGAGAGTGCTCCCGCATGACATAGGAGGTCCGCTCATGGGTACACTGGCCGAAGCCAAACGTCTCTCCGCAGACGCCCGGCGCGATGCTGTACAGGCGGGTGGGATATTCCGCGCAGTACACATCCTCGTCACGGGTGGCGATGAATCCGATCACATTGCCGCCGCTCTGCATATGGGAGCCCAGGCACTGGGAATCCCCCACCACGATGTCCGCGCCATAATCCGCCGGCGCGCCGTAGACGCCCAGAGAGATCGCGTCCACGCCCACGATGCTGATGGCGCCAGCCGCTCTGGCAGCCGCGCAGATCGCAGCGCTCTCCGGTTCCACAACGCCCAAAAAGTTGGGATTTTCAAAGTAGACGCAGGCCACATCCCCGCCCAGCATCCCCCGCAGGGCGTCCATCTCCATGGTGCCGCTCTCCGTGCTGAAGGGGATCAGGGCCAGCTCCATCGCGTGCTTGCAGAAGTTTTTGGCCTGCGCCAGCCGCTCCGGCGCGAGACTGCCGACAAGCAGCGCCTTTTTTCGCCCCGTAATACGACCGGCCATCAGGAGCGCGCTGCCCAGCGCGCAGGACCAGTCATAGGTCGGGCAGGACACCAGGTCCATGCCGACCAGCTCTCCCAGCATGCTCTGGTATTCAAAGATCGCCTGGTACTTTCCCTTATCGGAGTATGTATCTCCGCAGTAAGCTGTCAAAAACTCCGCCCGGCCCATGATCTCATCGCAGAGGGCGGGAACACTGTGCTGCCAGCAGCCAGCGCCCAGGAAATTCAGGTTCTCCTCACAGCTGATATTGTCACGCAGCATCTCATTCATATGCCGCTTCAATTCCGGCTCGGACAGGAAGGGGCCCGGAATGTCCAGCCGCCGGCTCAGTTTCAAATCCTCCGGGATAAGATCATACAGATCCGAGGCCCGTTCCACGCCCAGCTCCTGGAGCATCGCCCGTTCTGCCGCGGGCGCGGAGTTCGGAATATAGGGATGCACAAAATTTTCCAAATGGTACATGTTGACCTCCTCATAACAGGCTTCGGGACCAGCGGAGCTTTTCGCCGTTCACAGCGTCAGCTCCTGTCCGCGGAAACCGGCCTGGAAAAAACGGCGGAGCGGAAGCGGTTCGCCGCCCCGCCCCGCCGCTCAACGTCCGGAGACGTTTGTTTCAGGCACTATACAACGTAACGTTTCGCGCTTACAGATACGGACGGTCGGGATCGTAATAATCATCCACGTTTTCCGCCGTGATGGTGGGAGAGTCGACCATGATCTTGGCGGGCAGCGTCTCCCCGGCCAGGACCTGCTGCAGGGACTCAATGGCGGTCTCTCCGATCAGGCAGGCGGAGTTGACGCCGCAGGCCGTGATCTTGCCCTCCTTGATATAGGCCAGCGCCTCTCTCTGGCCGTCGATACCAGCAATGATCGGCAGCGCCTGGCCGGACAGCTCGATGGCGTTCAGGCAGCCGATGGCCATGGCGTCGCCCTCGCTGAACACGATGTCGATCCGGTTGGGATACAGCGTCAGGATATCCTGCATCTGGGTCATCGCGCGGTCGCCGTCCCAGTCGCCCGCGTAGCGCTGGGCCAGGATATTGATCCCGCAGGAGCCATACTGCTCATACTGATACTCGCTGAATCCGGCAATGAATCCCGTTCTTCTCTGGTAGCCCTCCACATCGCCCATGCTGCCGCTCATCACAGCCACGGCGGGAGCGTCCTCCTTCCCCCATTTCTGGGCGAGCACATAGCCGCAATTGTAGCCGATGGTATAGTTATCGGAGGTGATGAAGGTCTTGACCGAGATCTTGTCCTGCTCAATGGAGCTGTCAACCGCGATGACCGGGATTCCCTGGGAGATTGCGTTATCCAGCGCGCTCTTGACCGCGATGGGGTCGCAGGCGTCGATAATAATGGCCTCACAGCCCTGGGCAATCAGGTCCTCGATATCGGACAACTGCTTTTCAGGCTTGTTCTGCGCGTCAACGACCACCACTTCGGCGCCGAGCTCCTCGGCCTTTTCCACGCCGGCGCTGACCATTGCTTCCCACCACGCCAGCGTCATTCCGCGCTGGCTCCAGCCGATTTTCATGCCCTCAATGCTTGCCCGCTGCGTGCTGGCCGCTTCATTGCCGCTGCTCGTATTGGTGATACCAGAGGTGGGCGCCGCGCAGCCGGCCGCCAAAGACACCAGCATTACCGTCATCAGCAGAGATGCGATCTTCTTTTTCATGTTCTTCCTCCTTGTAATTTAATTTATATAGAGTGTTCTAACACACACTATACCGCCATTACTTTTTGGGGAGTCTCTCAGCGCTTTTCTTGTTTTTCATCCGCTTGAAAAAGTCCGGTGCGATCGCGCCGCCGACAAGCGCCTGGCTCAGAACGGCGAGAATGATGATCAGCCCCTTGACGATCATCTGCGGATAAGATGCCACGCCCATGAGGTTCAAAATGTTTCGAATCCAGCCAATGATCAGCGCGCCCAGATAGGTGTTCAGCGCGGTGCCGATACCGCCGGCCAGAGAGGCGCCGCCGACAACAACCGCCGCGATGGCGTCCATCTCCCACTCCGCGCCGGTAGTCGGTGCGCCGGCGCCAAGCCGGCAGGCCGCAAACGCGCCGGCCAGGCCGCACAGCAGACCGGAGAGCACATAGACCATCATGGTATAGTTGGAAATATTGATTCCGGCCAGCCGGGCCGCCTCCGCGTTTCCGC
Organism: uncultured Oscillibacter sp.; assembly: GCA_902476875.1. GTDB lineage: Bacteria > Bacillota > Clostridia > Oscillospirales > Oscillospiraceae > Oscillibacter. The sequence goes on from CABSFC010000003.1 coordinate 9,198, forward strand.
CCACCGCATAGAGCTTTCGTCCCATGATCGTAAATTTCAGCACCAAGGCCGCTATGATCACGACGATCAGCGACAGATAGATGATCACGGGAATCCCCAGCAGCGTTCCCTTGCCCAGCCATGTAAACCAGTCGTCCGTCACATAAATTGCCTTGCCGCCGCACTTGATATACATCAGGCCTCTGATAATGGTCGTGGTTGCCAGCGTCGCGATAAACGGAGCGAACTTCAGCCGGCTGACCAGAATCCCGTTTGCCAGGCCGCAGATCCCGCCAACGAGGATGGCCATCAGGATCGCGGCGCCGGTGCTGTAGCCATCCTCGGCAATGGCGCAGGCCGTGATGATGCCCGTATAAGCTGTGATCGCGGACACGGACAGGTCGATGCCGCCCGTTAAGATCGGCAGGAGCTCCGCGATGGCGACAATGACCGGCATGGCCGTCTGGGAGAAGATATTCTTCAAATTGACCGGGGTGAAAAAGTTGGGGGAAATAATGCTGTAAATAATCAGCAGCGCAAAGAAAATGACCCACACCTGGTATTTCATCCAGAACTGCTTAAAAGAAAACTTTTTTGTCTGCTCCTTTAACATAACACCCCTCCGTTAGAACATCGCCTGTACGATTTTTTCCTCTGTCGCTTCATCCCGGCGGAATTCAGCGGTGAACACGCCGTTGCTGACGACCAGGATGCGGTCACAGATTTTCAGCAGCTCCTGCGTATCGCTGCTGACAACAATGACGCTGCCGCCCTCACTGGTGAAATGATCCATCAACTCATAGATTTCAGCGCGGGCGCCCACATCAATGCCCCGGGTCGGCTCATCAAACAGCAGGATCTGGCAGTTAGGCAGAAGCCACTTGCCCATCACGACCTTTTGCTGGTTGCCTCCGGACAGCGTTCCCGCCGGCTGTTCGCCGCCATAGCACTTGATCCGGAGGGCTTTGATCATCTCCTGAGTGGCCTGCTTTTCATTATTTGTGTTCAGCAACATGCCATTTCCGGTCATGTGGAGGGCCGTCAGTGTTATGTTTTCCTGAATTGTCATTCCCAGAACCAGGCCCTTGGATTTCCGGTCCGCCGTCAAATAGCCAATGCTGTTTTTCAGCGCCCTGCCCGGCGAGGGCTTGAAAGGCGCTCCCCGCACGGTGATCTCGCCCTGATCCAGAGGGACCTCGCCGAAGATACCGCCGACGATCTCGCTTTTTCCGGAGCCCACAAGTCCGGCAATGCCCAGGATCTCCCCCTGTCGGAGCGCCAATGACACGCCGTTGAGCTCCTTTCCAACGCGCAGGTCCTTCGCCTCCAGAACGATGTCCGCCTTTTGCAGCCGCTCCTCTTCCTCTGGGTTCCAGTAGGTCTTGTCGTCCGTCTCCCGCCCGATCATCATGCTCACCAGCCTCCGCTGGTCGATTTCCCGGGGGATCACCGTCCCCACCGTGGCCCCGTCCTTCAGGACCGTCACATGCTGTGCCAGTTGGAATATTTCTTCCAGGCGGTGAGAAATATACAGCACGGTGACTCCGCGGTCCTGCAGCATGTGTATCACGCGGAACAGGGTTCCGACTTCTTTGGGAGGCAGGATCGCCGTGGGCTCGTCCATCACAACGACCTTGGCGTCTTCCACCAGAATTTTCGCAATTTCCACACCCTGCTGCTGGACGATGCTCAGGCTGCTGACCAGGGCCTTTGGATCGAGGTCAAATCCGATCTCATCCAGAGCTTTCTTTGTTTCCTGGTTCATCTTTTTCCAGTCCAGCCGTCCGTTTTTGACTGGCATATTGCCCAGAAACACGTTTTCCGCAATACTCAGATGCGGCACCAGGCTCAATTCCTGGTAAATGACCATAATGCCCTCTTTTCGGCCGGCAGCCGGGTTTTTGATGTTCAACTTCTTTCCATTCAGATAGATCTCGCCCTCATCGGGCTGATACGCGCCGGACAGGATTTTCATCAGTGTGGACTTTCCGGCGCCGTTCTCGCCGGCCAAGGCATGAACCTCTCCCTTGTCCGCTGAAAAGGATACGCGGTCCAAAGCGGTCACACCCATAAATCGTTTGGTGATTTCTCGCATTTCCAGATAACTCATGGCTTTCCTCCTCACGTACCGGAGTGTTCAAAGCAGTCTCAATTTAGGGTCATGCCATTTTCTCTGGTCTAATTGTAGCAAGTGTCATACCCCCTGGAAAAGGGGGTGATTTTTACATTTTTCTTATCCATTTTCCCAATTTCGCTATTTGGAACCGGGGGCGCTTGTCTGTGCCTTTTTTTGATGATATACTAACGGAAAACATCGTTTTTATGTCAAAATAGCCGCTTTGCAAAGCGGTCCGCAAGGCGCTCGGAAAGGATGTGGAGTCATGTTAAAAGTGCTGATTGCCGACGACGAGGAGTTGATCCGGCAGCTGCTCAAACGGTTGATCGACTGGGAATCTCTTGGCCTGGAGATCGTCGCGGAGGCCAGCAACGGCTTTGAAGCGTTTGATCTTCTTGTGGAATATACGCCGGACATCGCTATCGTTGATATCCGCATGCCGGGGTTCGACGGCCTGACACTGGTGCGCAAGACGCTGGAGCTGAATATCAATGTCCGTTTTATATTGGTCAGCGGATACAAGCAGTTTGAATATGCCCACGAAGCTCTGACGATGGGCATACAGGATTACCTGCTCAAGCCCATCCGCAAGGAGGAGCTGATCCAAAACCTGACCCATGTGCGCGACAGCATCCTGTCCGCAAACGAAAGCAGGGCCGCTCATGCCAAGCTTCACTCCATCGCGGAGCGGTCCGCCGGGCGCGCCCGGTTCCAATTTCTGAAGGACATCTCCTGCAACGCGGGCGTCCAGCGGCCCCTGCGGCTTCCCAGCTGGGCCTCCGGAAAAGAGGAGCTGTCCTTGCAGTGGCTGAACAGCGAGTACCATCTGCATTTGCAGGAGGGCGTCTTTCAAATCGTGATCTGCAAAGAAAGCGGGCAGCTGAAGCAGGCGGCGCCCGCCGCGTATGACAGCAGCTGCCTGATTCAATTGTTTACAAACGCGCTGTCTCCGCTATGCTATGATGTCGTATGCAGTGTTTTCAACCACCGCTTGTGCTGCCTGCTGAATTATGAAAATTCCTCCTCCCAGAAGGCCACGGTCTCCGCTGTCCTGAAAGGCCTGTTTCAGCAGCTGCAGGCCGCCAAAAGCCTGCAGGCAGGCTGCCCCTTTACCATGGGAGTCGGCATCCCCGTCTCAACGCCCGTCGCACTGCTGCAAACGCTGCGCAGCGCGTCAGTCTGTCTGGACAGACGTCTGCTCTATGGCGCCGGCCAGGTCTTTACCATGTCCGGAGCCCTTCCCCCGGTCACGCTTTTTGATCTGATCTGTGAAGCTGATGAACGCCGCTTTTCCGAGCTGTTTGACCTGAACGACGGCGAGAGCCTGAAACGCTGGCTGCTCTCGGTCCTTACCCGGGCCTTTTCCAGTGAGGAAAACCTGTCTCTGGTAATTGAACTCAGCTATCAGCTAGTGGATATGTTTTATAAGCGCGCCAAAAACATGCGGCGCCGGGACGACAGCGACGAATCCACAAAGGAGAACATCTATGAACGGATCGCCTGCGCCGATACCCGCGGCGAGATCGCCGCGCTGCTGTGCGCGATGGTGGACGAACGCTATGATATGACATCCCTCAGCGGCAGCGCCCATGTGCGATTCGCCAAGGAATATATAAAGGAAAACTATGGCGCTGATATCCGGCTTTCTGAGATCGCCAAAGCCGGCAATATCAATCCCGCCTATTTGAGCCGCATTTTCAGCGAGGAGAGCGGTGAGACCTTCAGCGACTATTTGATCCATTACCGTATGCAGATCGCAAAAGATCTGCTGTGTGATATCAGCATCAATGTCTCGGAAGTGGCGGAGCGGGTTGGATACGGCGATGTCAAGCATTTCAGCAAAACCTTCAAAAAAATCGTCGGCATCTCCCCCAGAGACTATCGTCGGCTCCATGCGCATTAAGGCTGGAAGGGGTGTCACATGACCAAAGGACCGGAATATACCATCAAAAGCAAAAAGGACCTGTCTTACAAGATTCTTTTGCTGCTTATTAGCATTGTGCTGGCCTGCATTGTCTGCGCTCTCGTATTCGTCGCATACTGCCTGTTTCAAAGTGACCGGGCCCTGTGTCTGCTCTGCCTTGCGGCCGCTCTGGCTCTGGTGGTTTTGTGGGCGGTATTTTTCCGGTGGATTTATTCGCCGATCATCAAAATCGAACAGGCTCTTCAAATTTTCGAGGCATATGGCGAGGATTTTTCCGTCAGCATAGACCGATACAGTGATACCTGGCCAATTGCGCACAGTCTGAACCGCATCCACTCCCGGCTGCGCGAATCCATTGACCGGGAGTATATTGCCCACATGAAGCAGAAGGACGCGGAGATCCACGCGCTGCAAAGCCAGATCAATCCCCACTTTCTCTATAATACGCTGGACTCGATCCGCGGCCTGGCGCTCATCAACAACGACGAGGAAGTCGCCGAGATGACGGAGGCGCTCTCCGTATTTTTCCGATACAGCATTGGGCAAAAGGGACATATCGTTACCCTGCGGGAAGAGCTGGAAAACATCAAAAGCTATCTGCTGATCCAAAACAACCGCTTTAAGGACAAGCTGTTTTTTAACGTCCTGATCGATGGGGACGAGGAGCAGATCATGCGGTATCAGTTTCCAAAGCTGCTGTTGCAGCCCGTCATTGAAAACGCGGTGTATCACGGCATCGAGCCGAAAATTGGCCCGGGGCATATCACGATCCGCATCTTTACAACGGAGACCCAATTGGTCGTCAATGTGCAGGACGACGGGATCGGCATGGAGGAATCCGAGCTGCAGGCTCTGAAGGAAAAGCTCCGGGGAGGCAAATATGTGGAGGAGCCCGTCTCCTCTCATGGCAACGGCATTGCTCTGATCAATATCAATCAACGGATCATCCTCAACTACGGGGAGCACTACGGTCTTACCCTGAGCAGCACAAAGGGAATCGGGAGCGAGGTGGAGCTGACGCTTCCCATCATCTGCGAAGAAAACAGTTAATGCTATGAAAAAAGAAGTTCTGCGTGTAGAGCATTTGACAAAATACTATGAGGCGCTCTGTGCACTGGACGATTTCACTTTCAGTCTGTATCAGGGCGAAATCCTCGGGCTGGCCGGTCTCAACGGCTCCGGAAAAACCACTCTGGCAAATATCCTGAGCGGCAACCGCCAGCCGGATTCCGGCACGATTTGGATCAACGGGGCCATTGTGTCCATTTCCTCCTCGAATGTCGCCAGGGATCTTGGCATCTATTACGTCGGCCAGCGCTCCGATTTGGTCCCGAATCTGAGTATCGCGGAAAATCTCTCCGTCCTGTCCAGCCATAACAGCCGCCAGCTGTTTTTCAACTGGAAAAGCGATTGCGCCAAAACGCGGCGCTTTCTGGAAGAAATGGGGATGCCCTTTTCCGTCACGGATAAGTGCAGCGCGCTTTCACAGGTGCAGCAGCATATGCTGCAGATCGCCAAGGGGCTTTTTCTCGGCTGCCGGGTCCTGATCGTGGACAATGTCACCAACGCCTATTCCCCCTGCGATCAGGAAGTTTTTTTTGACCTGCTGCGGCGGGTGCAGAAATTGGGCTGCTCCGTCCTCTTCATCTCTCAAAACCCGCAGCAGCTCTTTCGTGTTTCCGACCGGGTCCTTGTTCTGCGAAGGGGGTATTACGCCGGTCAGCTTTTCCCGGGCGAGTACCGCAGGGAAAAGCTGATGAGCATGTTGGTCGGCCACACATACAGCGAGCGCTCCTCCCGGCACGTATCCGCCGCCGACACCGAGGTCCTGCGCGTGACGCACCTGTCCACCAGCCATTACCACGACCTGAACTTTGTCCTGCACAAGCGGGAGATCCTTGGTATCAGTGATGTGACCAGCTCCGACCGCTTTGCTCTGTTCAATCTCTTTACCGGCAGGGAGCCGCTTCAGGCGGGGGATATCTCGATTCACGGCCAGAATATCGGCCCCCTTACCCCGCAGAATTTATTGAAGCACCGCGTTGGCTTCATCGCCCCCATGTCCACGGGCACCGCGCTCTTTTCCAATTTGACGGTCGCCGAGAACATATCTCTCCTGCAGCTGGGGCGGCTTTCCAACCGCTTCGGCGTCCTCCGGCCTCATATGGAGCGTTACGCGATGCAGGAGCTGCAGGAGCAGCAGCTGTTTCCAGACTGGAGCCTGAACACCAAGGTCAAGGACCTTCGCATCGATCCTGAGCATGAAATCATGATCCTTCTGGAACGCTGGCGCCAGATCGCGCCGCACGTCCTGCTTTTATGTGATATTTTTCTGGATCTGGATCCTATTGTAAAAAAACGGGTGTGGAACCGGCTGGTGGAGATCGCCCTGTGTGGAACCGCGATCATTCTGGCCTCCTCAGGCTTTTCAGACATGCTTACCCATTGTGACCGGATCATTGAGCTTGAAAACGGCCTGATGGTGGAGCGTTAACTGCCCACCGACCGGTCGGCTCCGGTAATCCGGCCAGTCCCCGTGCAAAAGCGGACCTCTGACAGTGCTGTCGGAGGTCCGCTTCTTTATAAAACAGATTCAACTTTCATGACCGGTCGCACAGCCGATCTTCCTGCAGAGTTGCCAAAACGCCCGCCGCAGGCATTACCGGGGGCAGGGGAGCTTTCCGCTATTCTTACATTCGTGTACACACTATTCCCCGTTCAAAAGGATATCCCACAGCTTCCGCTCCAAGAGCCTGACATGGTCGCAGAGCAGGCCGATCTCCCACGGCGTCGCGCTGTCGATGTGGATGCCGCAGCTCACCAGCGTGGTGTGCCCCGTGGCCCGGCAGAGCGTCTCCGCGCAGGCGCTGGCCAGCTCCTCCTCCCGATGTCCCGGGACGGTCAGCGATGAAACCGTCACGATGCCGTCCCTCTTAAAGGCCAGCGCGGCGGCGCCGATGTGCGGAGCCTCCCCGCCGGTGACGGTAATGGCCAGATCTTCACCGATGAAGTGCCACTCCATGGCCACCCGGGAGCGTCCGGCACCGATCTCCATCATCCGTTCCATCTGCGGTACTCCGCCGGGATGCCCAGCCGGTCCAGGACCTTGCCCACGGTGTGCGTCACCATGTCGTCCACCGTCTGGGGGCCGTTGTAAAACGTCATCATCGGCGGGACCACCGCCACGCCCATCATCGACAGCTCGTACAGATTCCGCAGGTGGATGGGCGACAGCGGCGTCTCCCGGGGGACCAGCACCAGGGGGCGGCCCTCCTTCAGCGTGACATCGGCGGCCCGGAGGATCAGGTTGTCCGAATAGCCGCTGTGGATGCCGGCGGCGGTCTTCATGCTGCAGGGCACCACCACCATGCCGGCGGCCACGAAGCTCCCGCTGGCGATGGCGGCACCGATATGACTGTTGTCATAGACGTGATCGGCCAGGTCCAGGAACTCCCGCTTCCGCCCTGGCAGCTCATAGCTGATGGTAACCTCCGCCCCGTGGCTCATCACGAAGTGGGTCTCCCATTCCGGGCATGCCTTGAGCCGGCGCAGGAGCTCCAGCGCCAGAACGGCGCCGCTGGCTCCGGTCATGGCAATGACGATTTTCTGTGTTCCCATATCGGCACCTCCGTCACAGATCATTCCGCGGTCTTCTTTTTGCCAAATGCCTTTTTCAAAAACGGCCACGCGAAGCACACCACGATGACAATGATCAGCACCAGGGAAATGGGCCGCGTGACAAAGACGGACCAGGAGCCGCCTGAGAGCCGCATCGTTCTGCAGTAGTTGTCCTCCGCCAGACTGCCCAGAATCAGGCCCAGGATCAGACAGGAGAGGGGGAATTTGTTCCGCTCCAGGAAATAGCCGATGACCGCCGCGATGAGCATGAGTACCACGTCGAGGATCTGGCGGCGGGTCGCATAGGCGCCGACGACAGAGAGCATCAAAATCAGGGGAACCAGCAGGCTGTTGGGCATCTCCGTAATCTTGGCAAAATACTTCGCGCCCAGTAGGCCCAGGATGGCGAAAGCGAATTGCGCCAGCAGCATACCCCAGATGATGGTGCTCACCATGTCGCCGTTTTTGGAGTAGAAGGAGTAGCCCGTCTGGATACCATGGATGCTCAAAGCGGACAGGAACAGCGCCGCGCTGGAGCTGCCGGGCACGCCCAGGGCAAATGCGGGAATCAGGGCGGAACTCGTCACCGCAGCGATAGCCGTCTGCGGGGCGATCAAGCCCTTGGTATTGCCCTCGCCAAAAGTGTCCTTATCCTTGGCGGCGTTTTTCTCAACGACATAAGTGATAAAGCTGGCCGCGTTGATGCCCAGGCCGGGAACGATGCCGATGATGGTGCCCAGGACGGAGGACCGAATCAGGGGAACCGGGAACTTGAACACTTCCTTGGTGCCGGCGATAACGCCGGAGACCTTGGAGTCCGACTTGCTCATGGCACCCTTTTCATTTGCCAAAACCAGCGCCTGTGCCAGGGCGAAAGCCCCGATCACAATGGGGATGAACTGCAATCCATCCTCCAGATAGATGGTGCCAAAGGTAAAGCGCTTATCGCCGGTCACGACGCTGCGGCCCACAAAGGTCAGCATCAGGCCGAGGCCGCCCATAATGATTCCCTTCAGCGCGTTTCCCTTGGCCGCCAAAGCCACCAGACACAGTCCCGCGACGGCCAGCAGGAAATATTCCGCCGCGCCGATCTTCAAAGAGAGCTGTGCCAGGGCATTGCCCAGCAGGGCAAACGCGGCGACGCCGAACAGGCCGCCTACCAGGGAGGCCATGGTGGAAATGCCCAGGGCGCGGCCCGCCTCGCCCCGGCGAGTCATGGGGTAGCCGTCAAAGCAGGTGGCCACATTGCCGGGTGTGCCGGGGGTGTTCAGCAGGATCGCGGAAATGGAGCCGCCGTAGCAGCAGGCGCCGTAAACGGCGCTGAGGAAAATCACGGAGCTCGTCGCGGACATGGAATACGTCATGGGCAACAGAATCGCCAACGCGAACACAGGGCCCAGGCCCGGGGCCGCGCCGATAATAATTCCCAGCACCGTGCCGACCAGCATGTAGATCAGGTTCAACGGGCTGATTGCAGTTAATAATGCCGACATCAGTTGCCCTCCTTAAAGTATTCCGGACAGAATCCCCGCAGGCAGCTTGATGTAGAAGCCATAGCGGAAGATCACGTAAAACGCCACTGTGATGATGACCGCGAAGGGGATCAGCACCTTCCATTTGCGATAGCCCAGCAGGTAAGGCAGCGCGATCAGCACCGCAATGGTGCTGGGCAGGAAGCCGATGGGGTTCAGCAGTGCGACATAGAGGACCGCAATCACCAACACCATCAGCTGATTTTTGCTGAGCAGGGCGTGTTTCCCGCCCGCAGAGGACGGAGCGTCCCCGCCTTGAGCGGCGCTTTTGGGGGCGCGCAGGGTCCAGACGGTCAACGCCAGCTTCCCCACGCAGCACAAAAACACCACCGCAGACACGATCTGGGGAAAGAGCTTAGTCTCGGCGGCGAAGGAATTCGACGCCGCAAACATATATGCCGCCACCAGCATGATGGCCAGGAGGATCACGATATCCGCCACTGATGCTTTTTTCTTTGAATCTTTCATATCTGTACCTCTCGGACGTTTTCGGAAGCGCCCGGCCGCAGGCGATACCCGCAGCCGGGCGCGGAATGGAACTGCGATCAGAACAGGTCCTTGGAGGCCTCGGCCAGGTTATAGCAGTTCTCGATCACCTCGGCCAGCTCATCGCCGGTGCGGGGCACGACATGGAAGGAGCTGCCAGCGGCCTCGGCGAAGGCGGGGTCGTTGTTGGCCGCGTCAGCAGCCTCGCGCAGGATGGTCAGGATCTCCTCGGGCGTCTCGGGAGGCGCCAGGATGCCCATGACGACGTCGTAGCCATACTCTTCGCCGTAGATGGAGGAGAAGGTGGGAACACCCTCCAGCTGCTCGTCTTCCATCTCGCCGAAGGTAGTGAGCACGCGGATGGTGCCCTCAGCGGCGGGCGTATAGGTGGCGGTGCTGCTGCAGACCGCGCAGTCCACTTCCTTGCCCATGACGGCGGTGACACAGTTGTTGCCGCTGTCGTAGGGGATGACGGTCAGGTCCACGCCGGTGACGCCTAGGAACATCGCCTGGGCCAAAGCAGAGTTGGAGATGCCGCTGGTAACGGCCATGTTCAGCTTGCCGGGGTTTTCAACGCCATAGGCCACCAGATCCTCCAAGGTCTCAAAGGGGCTGTCGGCGGGGACAACCAGCGCGTTGCCCTCCTTGCCGGAGATGCCGGCAATGGGCTCAAAGCCGCGCATCTCATACTCAACGTCCTCGCCCTCGACGACCTCGGTTAGAATGTAGGAGGGGAAGTTACCCAGGACCAGTGTGTAGCCGTCGGGGTCCGCGCGGTAGACCTGGCTCAGGCCGATCTTGCCGGAGCCGCCCTCCACGTTCTCAACGATCACATTGCAGCCCAAGTTTTCCGCGAAGTAGGGGGCAAACATGCGGGCGACGGTGTCTGCGGAGCCGCCCGCGCCTCTGCAGACAACAATGGTGATGGTGCCCTTGGGGAAGTCGGAGCTTGTGGAGGCCGTCGCGGGGGTATCCTCACCAGAGCTGCTCTCGGGAGCGGCGGTATCCTCTTTCTGGCCGCAACCGGCCAGTGCCAGGAGCATGAAGGTTGCCAACAGAACAGACAGTAACTTTTTCATGATCTTCTTCCTTCCTTTTTATCTGATTATTGCAGATAATCTTCGATGCGCATGGTTTCCAGCATATCCAGCGGGACCTCGCAGACCTCGGAAAACGGCGTTCCATAGGGCTTAGTGCAATCGATGCCCATTTTGGAGGAGATCTTCGTGCGGGAGTCCACCGTTGGGTCCACCGTAGCGCCCATGGCGCCGGGGACGATAAAGATGGCGCGGTCCGGCTGGGTCCGGGTGGCCAGTGCCCAGAGGACCTCGCTGTCGCTGAACACGTCCACGTCCTCATCCACGGCCAGCACATATTTCAGATGCCAGTCGCAGACGAACGCGGCCATCATGGCGTCTCTGGCCTCGCCGCCCACCCGCTGTTTCAAAGAGAGGTAGCAGATATAGCGTCCGCAGCCGCTGGGCGTCATATGCACCGCCTTGATGCCGGGGCATGTGGCGCGGACCTTCTCGTAGATCACGGCCTCCTTGGGGATGGAGCCCAGAAGCCCGTGCTCGGCATGGCCGATAAACAGGGACTGGTAATAGGCGTCCTTCCGATGGGTGATGGCCAGGGGCGTCAGCCGGGGGTCCAGCTGCTTTGTGACCACGCCGCCCTTGAAATTTTTATAGTGGCGGGTGTGCTCGCCCACGGGGCCCTCCTCGATGCGGTCGTTCCAGTCCACTTCACATTCGAGAATCATTTCGGCGTCGGCGGGGACCATGAGCTCCTCGCCCCAGGTCTCGCTGGGAACCAGCCGGACGGCCTCGCCCAGCGCGGCGCCCGCCATCTCATACTCATTGGTGCCATAGGGGCCCTCCCAGCAGCTTCCCAGGAAGAAGCCGGGGTGATGGCCGATGACCACCGCGATGGGCGCTTTCACCCCCCGCTCGCCGTACTTCTTGATGTTCATACCGGTGTGGTGGTGGGGCTCCGCGTGGATGGCCGCCACCTTGTTGCCCTGGACATGGATGCGGATCATCGCCAGATTGTACACACCGCTGTCCGGGTCCCGGGTGACCACCGCGCCGCCCAGAATATACGGGCCGCCGTCGTGCTCGTGGTGCTTGGCGATGGGAAGCTTGTCAAAGCCCGCGGCCTCGCCGGTGAGGACCATCTCCTTGACCGGCGCTTCAGCGGCGGAGACGGTCTCCGGCGCGATGCGGTTGGCAAAGCGGCGGTTCATCTCCAGGGACAGCGGCATTTTGTAGTCCGCCACGTCCATATCCAGCGCGGCGCAGAACTTTTTGCGGGTGGAAAAGGCGTTGAACACCAGCGGGAAAGCGCTGTCCGAGCCATCCAGCGCCGTGGGATGCGCAAAGATGGTCATGGGGGATTTCCCCTCCAGCTCCAGCTTCCGCAGGAATGTGGTGGCCTCCAGATCGCTGCTGATCCTGCCAGGGACGCGCAGCAGCTCATCCGGACAGGCCTTTTCCAGCTGAGAGATATAGGTGCGCAGATCTTTTGCCATCAGCAGGTCCCTCCTTCGTCATCAAAAAATCCCTTGGGCGCCAGGTGGGGGTGGGCGGAGGCCATGGCACGGAAATGGCCCGTGTCGCCGTCCTCCCGTTCGGTCATATAAATCGCCCCCACGGGGCAGACCTGGGAGCACAGAGAGCAGCCCGCGCACTTGTTCTTGTTGATAACGGCCTTCTTCGCCACGGTGATAGCGTCGTACCAGCAGGAGTGCCAGCAGCGGCGGCAGCCCATGCACTTGGAGTAGTCCACGTTGGCCTGCAGGGCCTTCACCTTGTCCACCAGGTCCTGGTTGGAGTAGATCTGCTTCCGGGCCATGTCCTTGACTTCCTCGATGGACTTGTAGCGGCGGCGCTCCAGCCAGGCGTCGATATCCCGCAGCATCTCTTTGACGCAGCGCAGGCCCCGGATCATGATGGGGGAGCAGTACTGCACCGCGTCGGCGCCGGCCATGAGGAACTCAATGGTGTCCTCCCAGGTGACGGCGCCACGGCCGGCCATGACGGCGCAGTCGCAGGCGGAGGCCACCTCGGCCACCCAGCGCATACTGATGGGCTTCATGCCGGTGCCCGTGCCGGGGCCGGGGCCGTAGATGACGGGCTTGCCCGTCTCAATGTCCACCCGCATGGTCTTGGCATTTGCGAACATGGTGACGCCGGCGGCGCCGGCCGCCTCCATCTTTTTGGCGACACTGACGAAGTTGGACCCGTCAGGGCTCATCTTCACGAACATGGGGATGGGCACCGTCTCCTTCAGCGTGCGGACCACCTCCACGGCGGCCTCGGGGTGCATGGTGTAGTAGATGCCCACATGGTTGTCCCGCTCGCTCTTGGACAGGCCCTCCGGCGGGAAGGGGCAGCAGAAGTTCAGCTCCAGGGCGTCGCAGCCGGCGTCCACATAAAGCGAGGCGATGTGCTGCCACTCCTCCATGGTCTTGCAGGAAAAGCTGCCGATCAGCTTGCAGTCGTGCTCCTTGCAGTAGGGCGCGGCCTCCCTGATGATCTCGGAGAACTGGACCGGCTCATAGCAGGAGTTGTGCTCCCGGTGCATCCAGAAGTAGTCCTTGGGATCGTCATAGGGGTGCTGGGGGTCCTTTTTATAGTCCAGCAGCTTGTAAAGGGGCCGGGGATACCGCTGGAGATACCAGACGGTGGACGCCGTTTTCGTCACGATGGCGCCAAGGCCGGAATCCACGCATTTTTTGATGTGCTCCACCGTCCCCGCAGGCGGGCCGCCGCCTACCACCAGGGGATTTTTCAGGCGGAGCGGGCCCAGCTGAACAGACAGGTCTGCCATATTATCTCCTCCTTCTCAATTTTCACCGTGGGTTTGCAGCTTGTGATATCCGGTCATGCGGCGGGCTTCCTTCAGGGGAGTCCCCGCACGCACCAGAGATTCGATCTTTGCCTCCGTGGCGGCGATGTTCTCGGCGATCTCCAGCACCTCCACGGCGCGCTCCAGCGGGATGCGGATGGCGCCGCTGTCATCCGCCATCATGATGTCGCCAGGGTTGACCTGGAGGCCTGAGACGGAGATGGGGCACTCCACCGCGTCCACATACACCCGGTCCTTGCCGGTGACCATATAGGCGCCCTTGGAGTAGATGGGATAGCCGATCCGCTCGATGGCAGGCAGGTCCCGGCACACGCCGTCGATGACCGTGCCGGCGACGCCCTTGAGGGAGGCGTCCAGAGACATGATGTCCCCCCAGACCGTGCAGTAGTCACGGCCGCCGTTGTCGATGACCACCACCTGGCCGGCCTCCACGTCGTCCAGAAAGTCGCCCACGGTGCCCTTCACGGTGCCGCAGGGCGTATAGTGGACCGTGAACGCCTGGCCGCAGCAGCTTCTGCCCTGGATGGCGGGCCGGATGTGGTAGAGGCCGCAGGCGGGCAGGCCCAGCTTGTCGTTGGCGTCCGAGACGCAGGTGGTATCCAGCTTGCGGTAGCGCTCCAGAATCTCAGGAGCGAGGCGCAGTTCTTCCTTCATGGCGAATCCTCACTTTTGCAGCATTTTTTCGTAGTTGTACTTCTGGTCCACTTCCAGGGAGCTCATGCCGGAACGAAGGTCCGCCACCATGGCCTCCTCCTTTGCCCAGAGGCTCTCCGCCTTGGCCAGCACCTCCTCCAGATGCTCGGCGGGGACGAAGACCACGCCGCTGCGGTCCGCCAGGACCGCGTCGCCGGGCCGGACCTGGACGCCGCCGAACTGAATCATGGTGTTGGTGCTCTCCTCCATGATGCGGCCCCGAGCGGTGGCCACCACCGCGCCCCTGGCGTAGACAGGGAAGCCGATCTCCACATAGTCGTCCACATCCCGGCAGGCACCGTCGATGACCACGCCGGAGATGCCCTTCAGCTGGGCGCCGTTGGCCAGGATGCCGCCCCAGCAGGAGGTATCCTGGCGGCCGCCGTTGTCCACGACCACCACGTCGCCAGCCCCGGCGGCTTCAATGGCTCGGATGCCCAGGTGAACCTTGCCCTTCGTCTCTCCCGCAGCGGTCATCTTGACAGTGACGGCGCTGCCCGCGATCTTGTCCACGCCCTCGTACATCGGGCGGACGCCGTAGGTGGAGCCCTTATAGCCCAGCGCGTCCAGCGCATCCGAGACGTTGGTGGTGGAGAGCTTCAGCAGCCGCTCTCTGATGGCCTGTTCCATATAGTATCTCCTCCTTTAAAAGGTGATGGTGCCGTTGTCAAAGTCCACGCTGACCTGGTCGCCGGTGTGGATCAGACGGGTGATGTCCGCGTCCGGCTGGTCGATCAGGGGCATTTCACCCATGATGCAGCCGATGGCCGTCACCTGCTCCACCGCCAGATTCAACATACACTTAGGGCCGTTGCCGTTCATGATCGTATCGTAGATCAGATAGGAGCCGCCCGTGGAGCCCTTGCCGGTGGGGAACACCAGGATGGTGTCCTTCATGCAGGCGCCATAGAGGGGATGTCCCTGCTCCGTGATGTTGCCGGTCTTCACGTCCACGCCGCCCAGAAAGCAGATGGGCTCCGTGGTGACCAGTGCCGTGCCGCTGATGATGCCCTTGCCCTTGCCGATGACGACGCGGCCCTTCACTGTCGTGCTCACTCAAAACACCCCCTTCAGCGCCGCATTGACGCACTGTTCCGTCGTTCCGTAGTAGGTCGGGATCTTCCACTGGCCCGGCGCGTAGTGGGCCAGCTTCGCGGAGTTGGTGGCCATGGCCGTCATGCCGATGCGGTCCATGGGCTCCGCCATGGCGCCCAGCACGGGGCAGGTGTCGCAGACCAGCGTGACGCCGGCCTCCGCCAGAATCCGCGCGTGGCCGCTGCGCTCCGCCAGCTGCTTCACCGGCTGGGCGCACAGCATCCAGAACGCCGTTTTCACCCGCTTGCCCTCCACCATGGAGGCCACCTTGATGATCTCGTTCAAAGAGCTGTGGGGACAGCCCATGGCCACCAGCGACACCGGCTGGCCCTGCTGCTTGGAGAGAGTCCTGTATGCGGACTGGATCTCCGCCTGTCCCACGGTCCACGTCTCCTTCGGCGTATTGCCGCCGAAAGCCGTCTCCAGAGTGGGGGCCTCGGGGGTGACGCCCACAATATGGAACAGCGCCACCGCGCCGGAGGAGGCCAGCGCCGCGCCCAGGGACTTGAGCTGGTCCGTGCTCACGTCGGCGGGGATGCCGGTGAACACGGGCACGCCGCTCTCCACCCGGGTGCCGACCCAATAGCCCAGAGCGCCGTAATCCGCGATGTCGGACAGAGGCGTCTCCACATGGACCAAAAACTGGCCCCGGCGGTTTTCATTCAGGTGGTAGCCGTAGGCCGGGACGCGGCCCGCGATGGCTGCGGCCAGGGCGGCCGGACCGCCCTCCCGGTTGGTCCGGGCGCCGATGACGGAGTTGACAAAGGCGATGGCCGAGGACTCGCCCCAGGCCACATGCTCGCCGAACTTGGGACAGTGGCCGATAAGATAGGGGGTGCAGGTGTGGCAGGGCACGCCGCCCATGCGCTCATACGCGCCGGTCAGGCGCTGCTGGCGGGAGATGGTCTCCTCGCTGAAGCCCAGCTCCCTGGGCTGGTCCATGTCCATGGCGCCGGTGTTCAGCGTGGTGAATGCGGCGAATTTTGTGTCGTTTTCGCCCATCTGCTCCACAAAGCTGGTGGCGGCCTCGCCGGCCACCACGATGGATGAACCCGGCATGTGGACGCTCCTGACGGGAATCATCTTCTCAGCTCCATAGATATCCCCCAGACTGGTCAGGATCTGCATGCTCTTTTGGACGCTTTTGCCGTATGCGCCGTCCAACATTTTCTGTTCTTCGCTGGTCAGTTTCATTCTGGTTCCTCCCATAGATACTTCACACGCGGCAGCTGTTCCGTGGTTTCGCTCCGCGCAAATATTCAGGCCATCTCCGTCCGCTCCTGCGGAAACGGGCTGTAGAGCCGCTGCTGACGGCAGACGCTCTTGGTGCTCTCGCCCACGTTGCGGATGTGCCGCGCCAGCATCTCCTCCGCCAGCGGGAGATCCTGGGCGATCAGGGCGTGGATGATATCCAGATGCTCCGCCCGGGATTCCCCCAGCCGGTCCGGGCGGCGGGCGGAAATGTACCGCAGCCGCTCGATCTGGCTGTCCAGCGTGTCCAGAAAGGTCTGGAGCCTGGAGTTTCCGCAGTACTGTGCCAGCAGCTCGTGCAGCCGCCGGTCCGCGCAGTAAAACTCGTCCGGGGAGCTGTTCTCGTTCAGCTGCTCCAGCTGCTCCCGCAGCTCCTGCAGCAGCTCCGGAGACAGAGCGCCATAGGCCTTCCGCAAAGCCAGCAGCTCCAGCTGCAGCCGCAGCTCAAAAATGTCGTCCACGTCCTGGGGCGTAATCTCCGTCACCATGTAGCCCCGTCCGGGATAGCGCCGGACCAGGCCGTCGCCCTCCAGCATCAGAAGGGCCTCCCGCACCGGAGTACGGCTGCTCTCCATCTGCTTGGCGATGTCCGACTCCGAGAGGAGCGTGTTGGCCGTCAGATCGCCGTGAATGATCTGTCGGAACAGCTCCTCATAGATATGCCCCACAGCGCTGTTCATGGGAATTCGTCGATTCGAAATCAATCGCCTGCCCCTCCTTCTCGCTCAGAGCCATCCGGAGCGCGGCCAAGAGCGTGGATGTATGCGGATATTCGCCGAGAAGGACAGCGGAGATCCCCCGGTCCAGCAGGGCGGCGGCCTCCGTCTCTCCCAGGTTCTGTAGCAGCATTTGCAGGCACAGCACCGCCGGCATGGGGTCATATGCGTCACGCGCCAGGGCCTCATAGGCCGGGGAGTGGGTCACAGGCAGATAGACCCGGGCCTCCGGTCCCTGGTTGACGCTGGGCGCCAGCGAGGACACCAGGGCTGCCGCCTCGTCGGAGAGGATGTCCCCCAGGAGGTTCGTGGTCAGCAGCACGTCGTAGCGCTCCGGGTGGGCGATCAGGCCGTTGGCGGCGTTGTCCGCTACCTCCTCCGCATAGGCGATGGCGGGATGGGCCGCCGCCGCGTCCCGGCAGGCCCGCAGGAAAGTGCCGCAGGTCAGTTTGAAAATGGATTCCTTGTGAAGGGCCGTCACCTTGCGGCGACCGTTTTGCTTCGCATAGTCAAAGGCATAGTCCGCGATGCGGCGGCTGGCTTCATAGGTAATGACCCGCAGGGAAAAGGCCGTGTTCTCGTCACTCATCCACTCGCCGCTGCCCGCGTACAGGTTTCGGTCGGAGAGAAACCCCTGTGTGATCTCCCGAATGACCACCAGGTCCAGATCCTCCCGCAAAGCCCAGCGGCCAGGCCGCGCCCGAATGGGCCGCACATCGGCAAAAAGCCCAAGCTCTTTTCGGAGCAACCCCACCGGCGTGGGGCCCTTGACGCCCTTGGCGTCCACAGCGGCGGCAATGGCCGCGTCGGCGGCGCGGATGCCGGCCACTGTCTCCCGCGGGAGCGGCGTGCCGCTTTTCAGAAACGCCTCCCGCCCGAAGGGGAGCATCTCCGTCTCACACCGGAAGCCGCTCCGTTCCCCCAGCAGCGTCAACAGCCCCCTCAGCTCCTCCGCCAGAACAGGGCCGATCCCGTCGCCGGAGAGAAGGGCGATGCGATAGCCTCTCATGGCTCATCCTCAACGCAGCCCTGCCGCTGGAGCACCGCCGCGTAGCCGTAGATATCGAAGATGGAGCCGCCGGTGCGGATCTTCTCCAGTGTCTTGGCCTCCTTGGCCACACGGGCGTCGCTCTTCTCCAAGATTTCCCGGGCCTGGGCCAGCGGGATCACCACGATGCCGTCGTCGTCTCCCAGGATGATATCTCCGGGGTTTACAATGACGTCTCCGGCGCTGATGGGATGGTTAATCAGCCCCAGGCTCTCTTTCACCGTTCCCACGATGCTGACGCCGCTGGAGAACACGGGGAAGCCCATGTCGATGATTTCCGCGGAATCCCGGACGGAGCCGGTGGTCACAAAGCCGCCCAGGCCCTTGGTCTGGCACTCCGTCGCCATCAGCTCCCCAAAGGGACCGCTTTCCGGGCACCGGCCGCAGTCCACCACGATGACGTCGCCCGGCCGGGCGTCGCGGATGGCGCGCAGGATCATCACGTTGTCTCCGGCCTGGGCTTTCACGGTAAAGGCCGGACCGCAGACCTTCATGCCCCGGGCCAGGGGTTTGATGGTCCGGTTCATCGCGCCGAAGCGGCCCATGGCCTCGTGGACCGTCGCGGAGCCGTGGTGGGAGAGTTTTTCCACCAACTCGGCCTCGGGGCGGGGGATGTGTTTGATGATGTGGATCATGTCATGACAACTCCTTTTCATGCTGTTCGTAATAAGGAAAAATGCCGCCGGCCTGAAGGACCTGGATGATGAAATCCGGCGTGGGCGTACATTGGAACGCCCGCCCCGTTGACAAGTTCGTTAAAACGCCGGTCTTGAAATCCGCCTCCAGCTCGTCGCCGATCTCGGCGATCTCCTCCGGCGGCTCGGGGCAGTCCGCGATAAATAGCGGCACGGCATTGTTGATGCCGTTGCGGTAAAACGCCCGGGAGAAGGACTTGCACACCACAAGATCCGTCCCGGCGTATTTCAGGGCCGTCAGGCCCTGCTCCCTGGCGGAGCCGCAGCCAAAGTTCTCGCCGCCCAGAACGCCTCCGCCAGCAAGCTTGGGAGCCAGGGCGGGGTCAATGTCCTCAAACAGGTGACGCTTCACCTCATCCGGGTCAAAGAGGACCAGATACCGGGCCGGATAAATAACATCGGTATTCACATTGTCGCCCAGAATACCGGCGACTTTTGCTCGCTTCACATAGGACACGGCTTATGCCTCCTCTCCGGTGGTGATAAATCCCGCCAGCGCCGACGCCGCCACGGTGGCGGGCGACGCCAGGTATACAGACGCGTCGATGCTGCCCATGCGGCCCCGGAAATTCCGGTTGGAGGTGGACACGCACACCTCGCCGGGCGCCAGCAGAGAAGACGCGCCGATGCAGGCTCCGCAGGAGGGATTCGTCACCATGGCGTCGGCCCGGATGAAATCCTGGATCAGGCCCTCCTCCACCGCCTGTAGATAGACCTCCTGAGAGGCCGGCGTCACCACAAAGCGGACCTTCGGATGCACCCGCCTGCCCCGGATGATGGCCGCGCCGACCCGCAGGTCCTCGATCCGGCCATTGGTACAGGAGCCCAGAAACGCCTGGTCGATGGCGATCCCCTGGGCCTCCCCGGCATCCTTTCCAAAGGTGGGGTGGTGGGGAAACGCCACCATAGGGCGGATGTCCTCCAGACGGACCGTATAGCGGAAGTCGTATTCCGCGTCCGTGTCCGGCCGCACCAGTGTCCAGTCTCCCGCCGCCCGGGTTTCCATGTAGGCGGCGGTCCGCTCATCTCCCGCCACCAGGCAGCTCTTGACGCCGCCTTCCGAAAGCATGTTGCACAGGCAGAAGCGGTCGTCCATGGAGAGCGACGCTGTGCCGGGGCCGTAAAACTCCACCACCCGATAATTCAGCCTGGAAAACGGGATCTCCCGCAGAAGCCAGATTGCCAGGTCCTTGGCGGCGGCACGGTCCAGTGTGCCCTCCAGTCGTACGCCGATCGTCTGGGGCACCTTGAGCCACATGCGCCCAGTATGGAGCGCCATCGCCACGTCCGTGACACCCACGCCCAAGCCCAGGCAGCCCACGCCGCCATAAGTGGTCACATGGGCGTCCGTCGCCGCCAGCAGATTGCCAGCCCGGGCATGTCCCTTCTCCAGCAGAACTTGGTGGCAGATGCCGCCCCGGCCCACCTCATAAAAGTGTTCGACGCCCCACTTTTCCACAAAATCCCGGGCCGTCTTGTGGCTTTGGGCGTGACTTAGTGTTGTGGCGGGGACAAAATGGTCCAGAACCACCACCATTACCACCTGTGGAGCCAGTTGTCTTGTTCCATACTGCTCCAGCAGCGGCGCCACACCGGCGGTCCCCACGTCATGGGTCATCACACAGTCTATCGGAAAGAAACAGACCTGGCCCGTCTCCACCGCGTGTCCCACTTTCTGCTCCAGAATTTTTTGCGTCATCGTCCGTCCCATTGAAAGCCTCTTTTCTCGGCATCATTATACTTGTCGCCGACTTATTGTCGACAATTTGTCTACATTTCATATTCTACCACAGTCCGGCGAAAAAACAATGGGGCAAATCCACATATCTCGACCTGTTTTTTGGGGCAATATGCGCAAACACGGGTGTCCTACAGGGCACCCGTGTTTCATATGTACCATATTCGGCTGTCTATCAGGTCTGCCGGTTTCTCCTCGTCTCCTTCAGTCCCACCAACAGGCAGACGCTCAGCGTGGCGGCCTTTACATTTTTGATGTGCTCCGTCAGCAAGCTACAGCCCTGCTCCAAATCGTGGGCCTGCAGGGCGGCCACAATGTCCAGATGCTCCTGGCGGGACGCGCGCAGGCGCTTGGGCTGTCTGGAGGCGACCCGCCGGAACTGCTCAATCTGGCCGTTTAGCGTGCGGAGGATCAGCATCAGGCGGACGTTCCCGCAGTTGTTGACGATCAGCTCATGGAGGTGGCGGTCAGTCTCGTAGTAGGCGTCCGCCGGGCTGTCCGGCGTCAAAGCCGTCAGTTCCTGTTCCAGTGCGTCCAACTCCTGTGGGGCGAGCAGGTCGAAGGACTTGCGCAGTGCCTCGGTCTCCAGCAAAGTGCGCAGCCCAAAGATCTCGTTGATATCCTGCACGGTGACCTCCTCTACAAAGCAGCCCCGCCCCGGATAACGGCGGACCATGCCTTCGCTTTCCAGTACCATCATCGCCTCCCGCACAGGTGAGCGGCTGGTCTGCAGTTTTTTGGAAATCTCCAACTCTGAGATCGCGCTTCCTGGAACCAGGCGGTTGCTGACGATCTCATCAAAGAGGTAGTCATATATTTTTTTTGTGGCTCCGCTCAGATTACTATGATAAAAGATAATACCGCCCTCTTTTTTAGAAATTCCTTCTCTGTCATCATTTTTTCACAACTATTTAATTATCATATCGGGACTTCCATTCATTGTCAATGTTCAAAGGAAACATTTTTTGCAATCACGGAAAAATCGGCTTTATACCCGCCTGTACTGTCGTATAAAAGTACGGAAACCTTTAATAAAGCCAATGTTACGGATACCTGTCGTCTTCTCCTCATGATGTAACTTTACGCCGTTTGGGGCTATAAGTAAAGCGGAGAGAACGCCAAAGGATGTTCCCTCCGCTCTGTATCACCGCGCCTCCGCCAGGACAGGCTCCTCCTGGGGCGGCCGCTTTTTCTTTCCGCGGAAGTGCTTGGGCAGGTCGTCGATGACGGAGTAGTACACCGGCGTGAACAGCAGCGTCACCACAGTGGAGATCACCATGCCGCTGATCATGACGATGCCCATGTCGCTCATCATCTCGTTGGTGTCGCCAATGCCCAGGGCCATGGGGACCATGGCCAGAACCGTGGTCAGGGTGGTCATCATGATGGGCCGGATGCGCAGGGGGCATGCCTTCAGGATGGCGTCCTCCCGGCTCTCTCCCATCTCCCGGCGGATCTTGATGTACTCCACCAGGATGATGGAGTTGTTGACCACCGTGCCCGCCAGCATAATCAGGGCCACCAGGGAGATCATGGACAGGTCCCGGCCCGTCAGCGGCAGGGCGAACAGCGCGCCGGTGAAAGCCACCGGCAGGATCATCATGACGATGACCGGCATCAGGAAGGACTCGAACTGGGCCGCCAGCACGAAGTACACCAACCCCAGAGCCACCAGCAGCGCCAGCAGCAGGTCGGAGAAGCTCTCCATCATGTCGGAGTAGCTGCCCGCCGCCTGGGCGGCGTAGCCCTCCGGCATGGAATAGGCGTCCAGAATGGCATTGATCTCCTTGGTCATGGCGGTGGTGTTGCCGCTGACGGTATCGCCGGTAATGGTCACCTGGCGGGACTGGTTGACGCGGGTAATGCTCTGGGGAGCCTGGACGACGGACACGTCGGCAACGGAACTGAGGGGTACATATCCGCCCGTGGCGGTGGCCACCGGCATGGAGCGCAGGGCGTCCAGGCTGGCGGCGGCGGAGCCGTCGCCCTTGACCACCACGTCCAGCTCCTTGTTGTCGATGGTGACAGTGGTGGCTGTGCTGCCGGTCAGCTCCGCCCGGACGGCGGCGCCCACGGTGGCGGCGGTCAGACCGTACTGGGAAGCCGCCTCCCGGTTAATGGTGACTTCTACTTGCGGTACCTGTTCCGCCACGGTGCTGGTGACATCCACGGCGTCCTCCAGTTGGTCAATCGCCTTCATCAGGTCGTCGGCGATCATGGTCAGGGTGTCGTAGTCGTCGCCGGTGATCTCCACGCTGATGTCGCCGCCGCTCATCATGGCGGTCATATCGGAGGCGGAGACGGTAATCTCACAGCCCGCGATATCCGCCATGGGCGAGCGCAGGCTGTCCGCCACGTCGTTGCTGCTGCGCTTCCGGTCGCCCCGGTCCACCAGGTTCAGGGTGACGGAGGCGGATTCCGGCTGGCAGGTGTAGTACAGGTTGTCCAGCTCCGGCACCTGGGCCTGGGCGATGGACACCACCCGGTCGGCAATGGCGGAGGTCTCGTCGATGTCCGAGCCGATGGGGGTGCTGATGGAGATGGAGACCATGCTCTGGTCCATATCCGGCAGCAGCACCATGTTGGTGGACAGGCAGCTGACCACGAAGATCACCACCAGACCCACGGAGACCATCATTCCGGTCTTCAAATGGTGGACGAAGTAGTCCAGCAGGCGAATGTAACGGTCATAGAGCTTTTGAATCCACCGGCCGCAGGTCTCCACCACAGGGTTGGTTTTTTTACCGGCCCGCTTTAGCTGCTGCGCCCGGACCTTGTCCGTGTCCAGCAGCATATAGCACAGCAGCGGCACCCAGGTCAGGGCAATGACCAGGGAGCCCAGGATCAAAAAGGCGATGGTCAGGCAGAAATCCTTGAACAGCATACCCGCCATGCCGCCGGTGAGCCCCAGGGGCAGGAACACCGCCACGGTGGTCAGAGTGGAGGCCATGACGGAGGTGGTGACCTCCTTGGTGCCGTCCACGCAGGCGCTCATACGGTCGTGGCCCTCGGCGGCGAAGCGGTAGATGTTCTCCAGCACGACGATGGAGTTGTCCACGATCATGCCCACGCCCATGGCGATGCCGCCCAGGGACATCATGTTCATAGTCAGGTCGAACACGTTCATCAGCACGAACACCGCCAGGATGCACACGGGCATGGACACGGCGATGGTCAGCGTGGCGCCCCAGCGGCGCAGGAACAGGAACACCACGATGGCGGCCAGAACCACGCCCAGCACGATATTCTGTAGGGCAGACTCCACGGCCAAATTAATGTAATCAGAGGCAAGATAGGGCGTGGCGTAGTGGATGCTGGAATTGTCCGCCGCCAGTTCCGCCATCCGCGCCTCCACGGCATCGGAGGTAGCGACCTCATTGGCGCCGGACTGGCGGGAGACCTGCAGCACCACGCAGGGACTGCCGTCCATGACGGCGATGGCGTCCGTGTCCTGGGTAGTCAGAGTCACGTCCGCTACCTCGCTGAGACGGACGCTGCCGCCGGTGGGCAGGGCCACCAGCATGTTGGCCACGTCCTCCACGGACTGGAACTTGGCGTCGGTGGAGACGGTCAGGGTCTTGGATCCGTTTTGCATGTCGCCGCCGGGATACAGCAGGTTCTCCGCCGCCAGGAACTGGGAGATGTAGCTGTTGGACAGGCCGAAGCCCGCCACCCTGGCGGCATCGAGGCGAACTTCAATCTGCTGCTCCACGCCGCCGCTGACACTGACGGAAGCCACCCCGTCAATGCGCTCCAGGGCGGGGGCGATGGTGTCCTCCGCCAGGGTCTGGAGCTCCGCCAGGTCGTCGCCCATCAGGGCGATGAGGGCGGAGGGCATCAGGTCGCTGACGTTGATGTTGACGATGATGGGGTCCATGGCGCCGTCCGGCAGGGAGAGCATGTCGAACTTCTCCCGCAGCTTGGTGGCGGCGATGTCCAGGTCCGTGCCGTCAACATAGGTGATCTGGACCTGGCTGACGCCGTCGGAGGAGGTGGAGGACACCTCCTCCACACCGGAAACGGACATGATGGCCGTCTCCAAAGGGCGGGTCACCAGCTCCTCGATGTCGCTGGGGGTAGCGCCATTATAATAGCACATGACCACGGCCATGGGCGCCTCAATATCCGGCAGCAGGGACATCTGGAGCTGGGTGGTGAACACCACACCGAAGATGGCGATCATGATGACCGCCAGCAGGGTGGACACCTTATGCTTGATGCAAAATTTTGCCGTACTCATCCGCCGTTATGCCTCCCCGGCAGGGGCCTGTTCATCCGCGGTGTCATCAGCGTCCGCGCCAAGCCGCGTGTTCTCCTCCGTGACGATTCGGACGGGGTCGCCGTCGGCCAGATATGCCTGCCCCACCGTCACCAGCTGCTGGCCTTCCTTCAAACCGGAGAGCACCTCGGTGACGCCGCTGCCGTTCAGGCCGGTAGTGATCTCCACATACTTGGCGGTGTCATCCTCCACCACGTAGACATACTGGATGTCGTTGCTGGTCAGGATGGCCTCGGTGGGCACCACAACCGCGTTCTCGGAGACATCGGTGTGGAAGGTCACGTCGGCGAACATGCCGGAGAGCAGGTCCGTCACGTCGGCGGGCACCGTCAGGATGACGGTGTACAGCTTGGTCTGGGCGTT
This sequence comes from uncultured Oscillibacter sp., assembly GCA_902476875.1. Taxonomy (GTDB): domain Bacteria; phylum Bacillota; class Clostridia; order Oscillospirales; family Oscillospiraceae; genus Oscillibacter. Next base: position 34,601 of record CABSFC010000003.1, read on the forward strand.
GGCCGCCTGCTCCACGGAGCGGATGACGGCGGCGAAGCTCTCGCCGGTGGCGCTGACGTACACGTCCGCGGTGTCTCCGGCGGCGATCTTGGGCACCAGCGCCTCGGAGACGGAGGCCGTGACCTTCATCTGGTCCGCGCCGTCAATGACCGCCAGGGGCATGGTGTTGGAAATGTAGCTGTTCTCCACGGCGTTCATGGTCACCAGAGTGCCCGCCTGGGGGGCGATGACGTTGCCCTCCTGGTCCACGTTCTCCAGGGCCACGTCCAGCTGCTCCAGGCCGCTCTTGGCGTTCTGGATGCCGGCCTCCAGCTGGCTGAGGCCGGAGTTCCGGCCGGCCACGGCGTTCTGGTAGTTCAGCTCCGCCTGGTCGATCTCCAGCTGGCTGGCGGCGCCGATCTCAAACAGGGCCTTGGTGTTGTTCACATTGTCCAGCGCCATGGACACCTGCTTGTCCAGAATGGCCTTCTGATCCTGATAGCTCTGGACGGCGGAGTCATAGCTGATGCGGGCGGCGTTATAGCTGGCAAGGGAGCTGCCCAGGTCCAGGGTGCACAGGATGTCCCCCGCCTGGACCTGATCGCCCGCCTGGGCGTACACCGCCGTGCACTTGGCGGTGGTGGCGATGAGGATGGTGGACTCGTTGTCCGCGGAGATCTTGCCGGAGACCTTGTTCTCCGTGGCGATGGTGTGGGCGGTCACTGTCTCCACCTGGACGGCCACGCCCGCGGCGGGCTGCTGTTCCGTCTGCTCCTGGCCGCCGCAGGCGGTCAGGCTCAGCGCCAGAACGGCGGAAAGCAAAAGTGCGATGATACGGCTTTGTTTCATATGGTATGGGTCCTCCTATCTCAGTTCAGGATGCCGTGCTGCACGGCCCAGCAGTAGGTATTGTAGGAAGAGAAGAGGTCGTTGGCGGCGGTCTTCACCTTTTCTTCCGCCGTGCGCAGCTCGTCCCCGGCGTCCAGCAGCGCGTTATGGGAGATGGTCCCCTGCTGGTATTTCAGCTCCATGGACGCGTAATCCGCCTGCTCACAGGCCAGAGAGACCTTGGCGCTCTCCAGAATCTGCTTGTTGTCTTTCACCTGGGCGTACAGGGCGCGGAATTTCAGCTCGTAATTCTGGACCGTGTCGTTGTATGTATACTGCGCCGCGTTCCATGTGTACTTTGCGACCTTGTACTCGTACAGCTCGTCGTGGTATGCGTACCGGTCCCCGGCCTCCTTGTACTCATCCCGCGCGTCCTCCAGCGTCTGCGCCGCCGTGTGCAGCTCGTAGCTGGCCGCCTTGGCTGTCAGCAGGTCCGCCTCCAGGTCCATGGCCGCCAGCTGCTTTTCTGTGACCTCCGGCACGGCGCCCAAGCGGATCTCGCCAGTCTGTTCCGCACCCAGCAGCATTTCCAGTTGGTATTTGTAGCTCTTGATGTTCATACGCAGGGTATCCAGGCCGCTGGCCAGGGATGCCTGCCCCGCCTTGGTCTGAGAGAGCTGCAACGCGGAGATCTGGCCCAGTTGGTACCGCAGCTCCATCTCCTCCACTGTGCGGTTCATGGCCTCCAACTGCCGCTGGAGCGCCGCCTCCTGAGTCTCCATGGACACCAGGGCCACATAGGTGGCCTCTCCCGCCATGATGATCTGGTCCTGCAGATTCCGCAGTTGCCGGATGGTATCGGCGTTGTCCTCCTGCATGTCGCCGTCCTTGATGGCGTCGAACTGCTTGCGGACCGCGTCATATGCCTGATCCATCTGGTCGTAGGTCTTGTTCTTCTCGTAATCGCTCATGATGTAGCTGCCGGAGAGCACCAGGCCCCACTGTGCCTGGGCGATCTCGTTGAGCTGCTTGCGCAGGTCCTCGTACAGCTCGTCGTAGTCGATCTCATCCAGCGTGCGTACGCTCTGCTCCAGGATCAGCACCTGCAGGTTGTTCTCCCGCATCCGGCGTTCCATGTTTTCAAAGGTCACGGAACCCAGCTCGTCGGGCACGATCTCCACTGCCTCCGTCGGCGCCTCGTCAGTCTCCGGGTCCTCCCCGGGCGCGGCGTCCGGGCCCGCCGGGGAGGGCGTCTCCGCCTCCCCGCCGCCCTCAGGCTCCTGTGCTTCCGTCTCGCCGTCTTCCGCGCCGGAGATCTCCGCCGTCTCGGCGGTCTGTTCCTCCGTCCGCTCCCGGCTCTCCTCGCCGGCCAGGGCCGACACCGCGCACACTGACAGCGTCAGCGCCAGCACCAGCAGCAGGGCAATCGTCTTTTGTCTCATAGCGTCCTCCTCAATCAGGGTTTTCCAGGCAGTCCGCCCGCAGGCTGCCGCGTTTGATGATCTCCAGGCGCTCCAGCAATTCCTGCCGGTATTCCGCGCTCCGCTCGGGCTTCGTCAGGCTGTCCATGATGGCATTGCCCAGATTCAGCGTTGCCATGGAAAACACCCGCCGTACAAATTCCGGATCCTGCCGCCGGAGACAGGAGCCATCCAGCTGTCCCAGCAGTTCCTCCAGGGGCTTGCCGGGGAGGTCCGCCGTCAGCTTCTCCAGATCCAGCCCGACGTTGACCCGCAGGATGCGGATGATCCTGTCCAGCTGAGGGCTGCAGTCCTCCTCCCGCCGCCGGCAGAAACTGTCATAGGCCAGAAGCTGCACGCGGAAGATATCCCCCTCCGCCTGGGTGAGCAGCCCCGCGAAAACATGTACAAAATGATCCCGGATGTCGTTCAGCAGATACGAGAAAAGGTCGTTCTTGCCGGTGAAGTACTGGTAAAAACTGCCCCGGGGAATCCTGGCCCGCCGGACGATCTTGTTGATGGACACATCGGTGTAGGGAACAGCGGTAAACTCCTCCCAGGCCGCGTCCAGGAAACGGTTCCGCTTCTCCTCAGGCAGGCGGAGAAACGTCTCTGTACACATGGGAATGCCCCCTCGCAAAAATGACAAACTGTCGCTTTATGACAGGCTGTCACCAATTATACGAAACCACCCCCCACGTGTCAATCGGTTTGCCCTGGGATTCCTGTTAAAATTCTGTGAATTTCAGTGTTTGCGGCATAAAAAAGGAGGCAACGAACGTTGCCTCCCTTTTATGCGTTTCCATATCCCTCCCGCCAGGCCGCCAGCTCCGCGGCGTCCCGGTCGTCCAGGGCGTGGAGACCGCCCCGGGCCTCCATGTGGTGGGTCAGCTCGTGGGACAGCGTGGTCCGCAGTTCGTCCTCCCAGGCCCCCTGGTCCCAGTCCTCCTGTTCCGCCAGGGCGGCGAAGGAGCCGTAGTACAGGTTGATGTAGCGCCCCAGCAGGTCGTCGGCGTACTCCCCCAGGATGTACATCTCCCCCTCCGGGAACTCCGGGTCCGGCACGGCCTCCTCCAACAGGTTGATCCCGCCGTTCAATCCGTCGAACAGCGCCTCCGGAAAACCCTCGGCCATGCTGTCCAGCAGGTCGTTCACCTGGTCGATGGTCAGCAGCACGGCCTGTCCCCCGTCAGGATCACCTGCTCCAGCTCCTCCACGGTGTCCGCCAGGTACTCGGCTCCGGCCTCCTCCAGGGACGTCCGGGACCGGAAGCCCCAGGTGACGCCACAGGTCCGCGTCCCGGCGTTGTGGCCGGTCTGGATGTCCACGCTGCTGTCGCCCACGAACAGCGTCTGCGCCGGGTCCGCGCCCAGCTCCTCCATGACGCCGTGGATACCGGCGGGGTCCGGCTTCACCGGCACGCCGTGGACCTTGCCCCGCACCAGCTGAAACACGCCGGGGAAATAGTGCTCCACGATCACCCGGCTGAACTCGTCCGCCTTGTTGGAGTAGACCACCATCTGGACGCCGGCGGCTTTCAGGCGGTCCAGCAGTTCGGGGATACCGGGATAGGGGGCGGTCTTGTCCATGTTGTGCGCGCCGTAATACTCCGTGAACTGGGACAGCGTGTTCACCACCAGCAGGGGGCTGCGGAACTCCTCCGGGGAGAACTTCGCCACCAGGTTGGGAATCCCGTGGCCCACCATGGACTTGAACTTCTCCACAGAGTGCTCCGGCCAGCCGTTCTGGCGGCAGACCCAGTTGCCCGCGCCGGCCAGATCCTCGATGGTATCCAGAATCGTTCCATCCAGGTCAAAAATCACAGTACGATACATAGCGCACCTCACATCTGAATTGTTAGCGTCCCTATTTTACCAAGATGTCTTCTCTTCCACAAGTAGCGGAAAAGACGAAAGGCGCGGCAAATGCCGCGCCTTTTTTAGACATTTCTGCGTCAAAACGGCCCTTTGCCGCCTGTCACAGGGGACATTCCCCGATCCCCGACATGGTCAGCAGCGCGGCGCGGTCAAAGCCCGCCGCCTTTGCCCACGCGATGGCCCGGTCATAGCCGTACACCACGGTGTCGGCGCTGTGGCTGTCGGAGGTCAGGATGATCCGCCCGCCCATGGCCCGCCACTCCCGCAAAAGGAACAGCGCCGGATAGGGCGTGTCCCGGTAGCCCCGGGACACGGCGCCGGTGTTGATCTCCAGCAGCGTCGCCCGGGGGTCCGCGGCGTGGAGGGCGGCCAGCGCCGCCTGCCGGTAGCGGGGCGCGTCCTCGTCAAAGAATTTGTTCCCGGCGTTCAGCTTTGTGACAAGGTCGATGTGCCCCAGGATGGTGGGGCGTCTGGCCGCCACTTGGGCGACCTCCCCGAAATAGCCCTCCGCCATGGCCAGGGCGTCGCCGCCGAAGAGCTGATCCCGGCAGGCGGCGAGCTGCTCTTCGCCCCAGTCCACGGCGTGATAGGCGCCGTTGGCGCCCTTCAAATAGTGGACGCTGCCAATCCAGTAGTCGAAGCCCTCCGGCGATATGTCGGACTGGCTGTCCCACTCAATGCCCAGAAGGACCTCCATCCGTCCGGCGTAAGCCGCCCGCAGGCGCAGTGCCGCCGCCCGGTAGGCCGTCACATCCGCGGGCAGGACACAGCCCTCGTCCCCGGGGATGGGCGTGTGGCTGTGGCCTGAGAGGCCGAAGTGCCGGACGCCCGCCGCGCAGGCCGCGGCGGCCATCTCCTCCGGGGTACTTACGCCGTCGCAGAGGGTGGAATGGGTGTGGACGGAGCAGGCGAAGGGGGTCATTGCATCCGCTCCTGCTTGACCTTATGGTCCACCACGTGGCGCTTCTCCAGCTCCCGGGTGATGTCCTCCACGGTGATGCCCAGCTGGACCATCAGGACCATAACGTGGTAGGTCAGGTCGGCGATCTCGTAGATGGTCTCCTCCTTGTCCCGCTTGCAGCCGCCGATGATGACCTCGGTGCACTCCTCGCCCACCTTTTTCAGGATCTTGTCCAGGCCCTTGTCGAAGAGGTAGGTGGTATAGCTGCCCTCCTTGGGATCGGTCTTGCGGCCCTCGATCAGGTGGTACAGGCCCTCGTAGCTGAACTGCTTCAGCTCGTCGGAGAGATAGAGCTGGTTGAAGAAGCAGCTCTCGCTGCCGGTGTGGCAGGCAGGGCCGTCCTTGACCACCTCGACGACCAGCGCGTCGCAGTCGCAGTCGGCGGTGATGGACACCACGCGCTGCACGTTGCCGGAGGTCTCGCCCTTGCGCCACAGCTCCTGACGGCTGCGGGAGAAGAAGCAGGTCCGCCGCTCGTCGATGGTGATGGCCAGGCTCTCGGCGTTCATGTAGGCCAGGGTCAGGACCTGCTTGGTGTAGTGGTCCTGCACGATGGCGGGAATCAGGCCCTTTTCGTCAAATTTCAGTTCCATGGGAGGTCTCCTTTTGTTTGTGATGTCCCCTGACAGGAGGCGGGGGGAAATGCACCCCCCATTTTCTTTTCGGTTGCGCCGAAAAGAAAACGGGCCGTGCACGGTCCAAAAGAAAAGGCGCTTTTGTCCAAACTTTCCCCATGCTTGCATGGGAAAAGTTTGGGGACGCGGGCTCCGTCACGATGCGACCGGAGAAAACCTGCCAGGGCTCATCCGGCCGCGCTGTACGCCGGCGTTTAGCAGAGCGTTTATGCCGCAATTTGGGGCGCTGGGTGGTGGTTTGGGGTGCTCATCGCAAGGGTTTCCGCAAACCACCCGTTCATTCCGCTTCGCTATGAACTCCGTGGGCGATATAATACAGCTTTTGTAGGGGCGGATAGTATCCGCCCGGTTTCTGCAAATACCCGCGTCCGGGCGGATGCTATCCGCCCCTACAATGGATTTTGATACGTTTCAGCATTTATGCGGCGGGGCGAGGGCGCCACCTGTGCCCCGGATGGGGTACGCCCTACGGGATGAAGAGACAATTTTCTGTAGGGCGGACCGCCTCGGTCCGCCGTTTGTACCCAACGCGGAACAACAGCCCACGTAGCGGCAGCGGGGCGGTTGCGGAAACCCTTGCGATGATATCCCACAGGTTTGCACCCGGCGTTCCAAATGCGGCATAAGCGCCGGAAATGCACCAACGTTCAGCGCACCCGGATAAAGCTCATCAAGTCCGCGCCGTCCCAATTCGCACGGCCCCCGCATTTCGGCCAAATTTTCCCGCAAGGGAAAATTTCTGGCCGCCAGCGTTTTTTCTCTTGGACCGTGCACGGCCCGTTCTCTTTTTGCCGCGGCAAAAAGAGAATGGGGGGTGCATTTCCCGGCGCCGCGACACGGCGCAAACCCTCCGGGCGGCTCCTCCGGCCATGGGACAGTCCGCGCATCACCAGAAGTTTTCCCAATTGTCGCGGTCATACTCTGCCAGACATTGGCCCGACAGCCAAACAGAAACAGGGGCGGCGACGCCGGTCGCCGCCCCTGCCGCGCGTTATCTGGGGATCTCTTCCATAGTGAAAGCCTCGATGATGTCGCCTTCCTTGATGTCGTTGAACTTCTCAACCGTCAGGCCGCACTCGTACTTCTGCACGACCTCCTTGACGGCGTCCTTGAAGCGCTGCAGGGAGGCCAGCGCGCCCTCGTGGATGACGATGCCGTCCCGCACCACCCGCACGGAGCAGTTGCGGACGATCTTGCCGTCCTGGACATAGCAGCCCGCCACGGTGCCCACGCCGGAGACCTTGTAGGTCAGGCGGACCTCCGCGTGGCCCAGAACGGCCTCCCGGAACTTGGGCGCCAGCATGCCCTTCATGGCGGCCTCGATCTCGTCGATGCAGTCGTAGATCACGCGGTACATCCGCATATCCACGTTCTGCCGCGCCGCGCCGTCCCGGGCGGCGGCGTCCGGCCGGACGTTGAAGCCCACGATGATGGCGTTGGAGGAGGCGGCCAGCATGACGTCGGACTCGTTGATAGCGCCCACGCCGCCGTGGATGACCCGGACGTTGACCTCGTCGTTGGAGAGCTTCTCCAGGGAGGACTTGACGGCCTCCACGCTGCCCTGGACGTCGGCCTTGACGATCAGGGCCAGCTCCTTGCGCTCGCCGGCCTGGATCTGGTCGAACAGGTTCTCCAGAGAGACCTTCTGCACCGGCGCGGCGGCCTTGGCCTTCTCCTCTGCCTTGCGCTGCTCCACCAGCTCTCGGGCCATGCGCTCGTCGGCCACGGCGAAGAAGGGGCTGCCGGCGGAGGGGGCCTCGGAGAGGCCCGCGATCTCCACGGGGACGGAGGGACCGGCCTCGGTCAGGCGGTTGCCCTTGTAGTCCAGCATGGTGCGGACGCGGCCCACGGCGGTGCCCGCGATGATGATGTCGCCCTGCTTCAGGGTGCCGTTCTGCACCAGCAGGGTGGCCACGGGGCCCCGGCCTTTGTCCAGACGGGCCTCGATGACGGTACCCTGACCGGCCCGGTTGGGGTTGGCCTTCAGCTCCTGGACCTCCGCCAGCAGCACCAGGTTTTCCAGCAGGTTGTCAATGCCGATGTTCTTTTTGGCGGAGACGCGGCAGCAGATGGTCTCGCCGCCCCACTCCTCGGGCACCAGACCGTGTTCCGTCAGCTGCTGCATGACGCGGTCGGGGTTGGCGTTTTCCTTGTCGATCTTATTGATGGCGACGATGATGGGGATGTTGGCCGCCTTGGCGTGGTTGATGGATTCGATAGTCTGGGGCATGATGCCATCGTCCGCCGCCACCATCAGAATGGCGATGTCGGTGATCATGGCACCCCGGGCGCGCATGGAGGTGAACGCCTCGTGGCCCGGAGTATCCAGGAAGGTGACGGGCTTGCCGTTCACCTGCACCTGGTAGGCGCCGATGTGCTGGGTGATGCCGCCGGCCTCGCCCGCGGCGACGCTGGTGTTGCGGATGGTGTCCAGCAGAGAGGTCTTGCCGTGGTCGACGTGGCCCATGACCACGACGACGGGGGCACGGGGGACCAGATCCTCGGGTTTATCCTCGTGGACGTCGATCAGCTTCTCCTCAATGGTGACGACCACTTCCTTCTCCACCTTGCAGCCCATCTCCTCGGCGATGATGGCGGCGGTGTCGAAGTCGATGATCTGGCTCAGGGAGGCCATGACGCCGTTCTTCATCAGGCACTTGACCACCTCGGCGCCGGTTTTCTTCATGCGGCTGGCCAGCTCGCCAACGCTGATCTCGTCGGGGATCTGGACCTTGACAGGGGCCTTCTTGGCGATCTCCAGCTGGAGGCGGCGCATTTTCTCCGCCTCGTCCTGACGGCGCTTGTTGGAGAAGGTCATGCCGCTCTTGCGCTGGTTATTGCTGCGGAACTTTTCCTTGCCGCCCTTCTGCTGCATCCGCTCGCCCCGCTGGCCGCCCAGGTCCTCCAGGCGCTCGTCGTACTTGGCCAGGTTCACGTCGCCGCCCTTGCGGGTGTCCACGATCTTCTTCTGGGGCACGCGGCTGCTGGGCTGCTGGACCACGGGCTTGGCGGCGCTCTGCTGGGCGGGAGACGCCTGCCTGCCGCCCTGCTGGCCGGGCTTTGCCGCCTGCTTCTGGCCGGGGGCGGCTTTCTGCTGCGCCGCCTGCTGGCCGGATGCCGCCTGCTGGCCGGATGCCGCATGCTGGGGCGCGGCCGGCTGGGGAGCGGCCTGCTGAGCGGATGCCGCCTGCCTGGGCTGCTCCTGATAGGTGTCCGCGAAGATCACCTGGATGCCGGAGACCTGGTTATGCTGGGTCAGATAGTCGAAGATGACGGACAGCTCATGGTCCGTCAGGACCTGCATGTGGTTTTTCGGCGCGGCCACATACTTGGTCAGAATTTCGGTAATGGTCTTGGTGGGCAGGCCGAAATCCTTGGCCACCTCATGGACCCGATATTTCTCAATACCCAATAAAAACACCTCGTTATGCTCCAACCCAAGGGCTGGGGAAATTTTGGAATCAGTACGCTCAGCCTTCCTTTTTGCGGAAGGAGCCCTTGCCCTTTTTCACCGGGCGGCTGTGGGCGTAGGGATTTGGTTTTGCCCTTGGCTTGGGGCGGTTTTCCCTGGAGGGACGGGACCCGCGGGCGGGGCCCCGGGACGGCGCGTCCTCCCGCGCCGGGGGCCTGTGGGACCGGGGGCCGCCTCCGCCGGCGGGAGCGGCCTCCCGGGGCGGCTCCGGCGCGGGCGGGGCTTTTTTCGGCTTATATCTGCCGGCGCGCACGTTCCGCTGGTGGGCCAGCTGTTCGGCCCGCCGCTCCGCCGCCCGTTTGGCCTTCAGGTCCAGCCTGGCGGCGGCCTCGTCGTATTGGACGGGGTCCAGCTCCGCCAGCCGGCGGACCACCGCGCTGGCGAGGCCCACGTCCGTCACGGCCACGATGGCCGCGGACGTGCGGCCAACGGCCCGGCCCAGCTCCGCCTTGGTGAAGGGGAGCCGCAGCCACAGGCACTGGCCCGTCTCGGCGAAATGGGCCGTCCGGCGGCAGGTGCCCGCCGCCGCGTCGGAGGCCACCAGCAGCGCCCGGGCGTCCCGGGCCCGGGCCACGGCCTCCACCGGCTCCTCTCCCACGGCCAGGTTGCCGCCCCGGAGGGCCAGCCCCAGCAGGGAGAGGATGTTGTTACGACTGTCCATCCGCACCTCGCAGTTCCGCCTCCATGGCGTCGTAGACCTCCGGGGGGATGGCGGTCTCGAAGGCCCGCTCCAGCGCCCGGGACTTCCGGGCCCTCTGGAGGCAGGCCACGTCGTGGCAGACATAGGCGCCCCGGCCGGGCTTTTTGCCGCCGAAGTCCAGGCTGACCTGGCCCTCCGGCGACTTCACCACCCGGAGCAGGGACTTTTTGTCCTTCATTTCCCGGCAGCCCACACACTGCCGCTGGGGGATCTTTTTTACTTTCGGCATCTGTCAGGCCGCCTTTCCTGTATTATTCTTCCCCGGCGGGGGCGTCGTCGATGACCTCCACGTTGTCCTCGTCCGCGCCCTCCTCGGGCTCCCTGTAGCTCTGGGGCTTGATGTCGATCTTATAGCCGGTCAGGCGGGCGGCCAGGCGGGCGTTCTGGCCCTCCTTGCCGATGGCCAGGGACAGCTGGTCGTCGGGGACCAGCACGCGGCAAGCCTTGCCCTCGTCCGCCATCCACACGTCCGCCACGTCGGCGGGGGCCAGGGCGGCGGCGATGAACTGGGCGGGGTCCTCGCTGTACTTGATGATGTCGATCTTCTCGCCCCGCAGCTCGTCGACGATGTTGGCCACCCGCTGGCCCTTGGGGCCCACGCAGGCGCCGATGGGGTCCACGTTCTCGTCGTTGCTCCACACGGCCATCTTCGTGCGGCTGCCGGCCTCCCGGGCGATGGACTTCACCTCCACGGTGCCGTCGTAGATCTCGGGGACCTCCAGCTCGAACAGGCGCTTCACAAGGCCCGGGTGGGTGCGGGAGATCAGAATCTGTGGGCCGCGGGTGGAGCGGCGGACGTCCACCACATAGACCTTGACGTGCATGCCCTCCTCCAGCTCCTCGCCGGGGACCTGCTCGCCGCTCATCAGCAGCGCCTCGGTGGACTCGGTGCCGGTGCCGATGCGCAGGGACACGTTGCCGTTCCGGGGATCGACGCGGGTGACCACGCCGGTCAGGATCTCATGCTGCTTGGAGTTGAACTCGTCGTACACCTGGCCGCGCTCGGCCTCCCGCAGGCCCTGGATGATGACCTGCTTGCCGTTGCCGGCGGCGATGCGGCCGAACTCCATCTTGTCCACGGGGATGTTGACGATGTCGCCGATCTCGTACTTGGCGGACAGGGCCTTGGCCTCCGCCAGGGGCATCTCGTTGAAGGGGTCCACATAGTCCTCTTCGTCCACCACGGTCTTCTGGACGAACATCTTCAGATCCTGGTGCTCCTCGTCCACGTCCACGATGACGTTCTCCACGCCGTCGTGGTCCCGCTTATAGGCGGTGGTGATGGCCTGGATGATCTTCTCCATCATGAAGGTCTGGGGGATGTTGCGCTCCTTTTCCAGCAGCGCCAGGGCGGCAAAGATCTCCGCGGGATTCATGCCGGCGGGCTCTTTCTGCTTCTTGCCTTTCATCGGTGATTCTCCTTGCTATCTCAAAATGATCTGGATTTATGAAATCTGTTTTTGCGTCAGGAATCAGAAATTTTCCTGATTTGAAGCGCGATGCCTCATTCCTGATTTCAAATCGTTTAAAATTCCACCCGCAGGCGGACCAGGGCCACGTCCTTTTTCTCAAAGGTCATGTCCTGACTGCCCACGGTGATGGTGACGGCGCCGGTGGCCTCGTCGTAGGCGGCAAGGGTCCCGGCGAATTCCTTCCGGCCGTCCAGGTTGCGGTACAGCTTCACCAGCACGGGGCTGTTCAGAAAGCGCTGGAAGTCGGAGGGGCGCTTCAGGGCCCGCTCGGCTCCGGCGGAGCCGACCTCCAGGGTGTAGCTGCCCTCGATGGGGTCCGCCTCGTCCAGCAGGTCCGACAGCTTCCGGGACACGGCCTCGCAGTCCAGGATGTCCAGGCCGCCCTCCTTGTCCAGCAGGACCCGGAGATACCAGGTGCCCGCCTCCTTGACGTACTCCACGTCCCACAGGGTGCAGCCCTGCTCCGCGATGGCGGGGGCCGCCAGCTCGGCGGTGAGTTCCGTGATCTTTTTCATGGGAGTCCTCCCTTGATCTGACAGTTTTTTCAAATTTTGAACACGCGAAAAAGTCCAAAGAAAAGAGCGGACCGCAGGTCCACTCCGTAGCTTACACATTCTAACATACGTAATATACCATAGAAGATCACGAAGTGCAAGAGTTTTCTTCCCCGAAAAGGGCGGGAATTCCGGGAATTCCCGCCCCGGACCGCCTACCGCCGCATCGCCGCCAGCAGGCAGGAGACCAGAAACAGCGCCAGGTTGGCGCACACCACCGACGCGCCCACGGGGGTGGACAGGGTGAAGGACGCCGTCAACCCCACGCAGAAGCAGACCACCGACGTGACGGCGGCGCAGAGGATGACGCCCCGGAAGCTCCTGAACAGCCGCATGGCCGTCAGGGCGGGGAAGATGATCAGGGAGGAGATCAGCATGGCGCCCATCATCCGCATACCCAGCACGATGGTCAGCGCCGTCAGCACCGCCAGCAGGGTGTTGTAGCGGTCAACCTTCAGCCCCGTGGCCCGGGAGAAGCTCTCGTCAAAGGTCACGGCGAACAGCTTGTGGTAAAAGAGCACGAACAGCGCCAGCACGGCGGCGCACAGGACGACGGACAAAATGACGTCGGTTTTGGACATGGCCAGGACGCTGCCGAACATGTAGTTGTCCACGTCGGTGGTCATGCCGGTGGTGCGGGAGATGACCAGGATGCCGATGGCCAGGGACGACGCGCTCATGGCGGCGATGGCGGCGTCGCTATTCCAGTGGGGGTGGTCCGCCACCCGCAGCAGCAAAAACGCCGCCAGGATGACCACCGGGATGGAGAAGTACAGCGGCGTGACGCCCAGGGCCACGGCGATGGCCAGGGCGCCGAAGGAGACGTGGGAAAGTCCGTCGCCGATCATGGAGTACCGCTTCAGCACCAGGGAGACCCCCAGCAGCGCGGCGCACAGGCTGACCAGCACGCCGGCGATCAGCGCCCGCTGCATGAAGGGCCAGGAAAACATCTGCAAAATGCTCATGCGTCCGCCTCCCGGAAGCGCCGCCCCTGGGGGGAGGCGAGATATTCCGCCGCGGTGCCCAGAAAGAGGCTGCTGCGGCCGATGTGCAGCACCGTCCGGGCGCTGCGGAGGGCGGCTTTCAGGTCGTGGGTCACCATGACGACGGCCATGCCCTCGGTCCTGTTCAGATAGGCCAGCGTCTTGTACAGGTCCTGGGCCGCGGCGGGATCCAGGCCGGTGATGGGCTCGTCCAGGATCAGCAGGCGGCTGGCGGCGCACAGCGCCCGGGCCAGCAGCACCCGCTGCTGCTGGCCGCCGGAGAGGTCCCGGTAGCAGGCGTCCTTCAGCTCCAGGATGCCCAGCTTGCCCATGTTCATCAGGGCCTGGGACTTCTGGGCGGCGGTGTAGAAAAAGCGCGTCCCCTTGCGGTTCAGGCAGCCGGAGAGCACCACCTCGGACACCGTGGCGGGGAAGTCCCTCTGGGCCCGGGTCTGCTGGGGCAGATACCCAACGGCGCCCTTTTCCAGCTCCGCCGCCCGTTCGATGCTGCCGGACTGGGGGGCCAGCAGCCCCAGCAGCCCCCGCAGCAGCGTGGACTTGCCGGAGCCGTTGTCCCCCACGATGCACAGGTAGTCGCCGCTGCGGATGGTCAGGTCCAGATGGCTCAGGACGCTCTGGCCCTCATAGCCCAGGGACACGTCCCGGCAGACGATCAGCTCATTGGATTCCACAGGCAGCCTCCTCTCCCGCGCACGCGGCGCACCGGCCCGTCAGCACCGTCCGGCGGGGGTCGATGCGGAAGTGGTGCTCCGCCTCCAGGTGGTCGTACAGGCCCCGCAGGTGGGAGCAGTCCAAATGGACGATGCGGCCGCAGTCCTCGCACCGCAGCAAAAAGCAGTCGTGTTTTTCCGACGGATGAGGGCAATACTGGTAGAACGCGCCCTCCTCCGTGCTGACCTTGTGGACGCGGCCCGCCTGCTCCAGCTTCTCCAGCTGGCGGTAGATGGTCGCCAGCCCCACCGGACTGCCGGCGCCGCGCAGCGCCTCCGCCAGCTCCGCGGCGGTGAGAGCCTCGCCGGAGCGCTGCTCCAGGCAGCGGAGGACGGCCTGGTGCTGTTTGGTGTGGTATGCCATGGAAGTTCCTCCAAATCGAAAATGAGAATCGTTTTCATATTATAAACCGCTGGGGGAAAAAGTCAAGAGCGGTTGCAAAAATCGGGGAAATGCGGTATGGTTAGAATGAGCGTACATGTTGCGCAAATCACACGTAAAAATAAATTTAGGAGAAAGCTCACATGAAAGTTTCACTGGTCATCATGGCGGCAGGGCTGGGCTCCCGCTACGGCGGCAGCAAGCAGGTGGACGGCATCGGCCCCCACCACGAGATTTTAATGGAATACTCGATTTTCGACGCTCTGCGGGCCGGCTTTAACAAGGTCGTCTTCATCATCAAGCCGGAGATGGAGGAGATGATGGAGCGGCTGTGCGGCGGCTATCTGCGGAAAAAGACCGCCCTGGACGGAAGCCCCGTGGAGGTGGCTTACGCGTTTCAGGATTTTTCCTCCGTGCCGGACTTCTACACCATCCCGGCGGAGCGGACCAAGCCCTTCGGCACCGTCCACGCCCTGCTGTGCGCGGCGGACGTGGTCCATGAGCCCTGCTGCGTCATCAACGCCGACGACTACTACGGCATCGACGCCTACCGGACCATCTATGAGGAGCTGGTGCGGCTGCCGGACCGGGGGCGGGCCACCATGGTGGGGTACCTGCTGAAAAACACCGCCAGCCTCCACGGCACCGTGTCCCGGGGCATCTGCGCCGTGGAGGACGGCCGGCTGCTGTCCGTCCGGGAGGCGCTGAAGGTCCAGCTGTACGCCGACGGGTCTCTGAAGGACCTGGCGGAGGACCGCGCCCTGGCGCCGGACACCGTGGTGTCCATGAATTTCTGGGGCTTCACGCCCTCCATCTTCCCGGCGCTGCGGCAGTACTTCGAGGACTTCCTGCGCCATGAGGCGGGGGACAACATCAAGGCGGAGTGTCTGCTGCCGGTGATGGTGGACAGCCGGATGCGGGCCGGAGAGCTGGAGGTGTCGGTGCTGGAGTCCAGGGACCGCTGGTTCGGCATGACCTATCAGCAGGACCGGGAGGTCGTGGCGGAGGAGCTGGCGCGGCTCCACGCCAGGGGAGCGTATCCAGAGGACCTGCGGGTGTGAGCGCGGGAGGCTTTGATATTTTTTGATACCGAAATTTTAACAAATTGTTTCGACTTTTTCAGACAGGCCGCGTCTATAATAGAGCATAGAGAAACAGCCCGGAGGAACAAGAGCGCATGGTGGGAAAGAGAGAAAAAAAGGGAAACCGGCCGCGGCTGCCGGGGCTTTTGCTGCTTCTGGCCACGGCGGCGGTCCTGCTGACGTCCGGCGGCCCCAGCGGCGTGGCGGCGGACTCCCCGATGGAGGAGGTCCGCGGCGCGGCGGTGGTCCCGGTGGAGCCGCTGCCAGAGCAGATGCCCGCCCTGCCGGAGACGCCGCTCCGGCAGGAGGGGCCGGCGCCATGGGAGGGCCCGGTGCCGGAGAGCGAGCCGGTGGAGGATACATACTTTGACGACGTGGTCTTCCTGGGAGATTCCAGGACGGAGGGCTTCTCCCTTTACAGCGGCCTGAAGACGGGGACTTATTTCCACGCCGTGGGGGCCACGGTGGAGTCCGTGTTCACCAAGGCCGTGGAGACGGAGCAGGGGAAGATGCCCCTGCTGGACGCCATGGCGGAGGTGGACTGCGGGAAGATCTACGTGATGCTTGGCATCAACGAACTGGGTTGGTCCAGGGCGGAGACCTTCCACGACCAGTACGCCAGGGTCATCGATCGCCTGCGGGAGGACCATCCGGACGCGGAGGTGGTGCTCCAGTCCATCATCCCGGTCAGCGCGAAGCAGGAGGCCAAGGGCAGCTACGTGAACAACGGGCGTATCGCCGCCTACAACGAGGTCATCCGGGAGCTGGCGGAGGAGAAGGACTGCCCGTACCTCGACGTGGCGGAGGCCGTGGTGGACGAGGACGGCTTCCTGCGGGCGGACTGGAACTTCGACGGCGTGCACCTGAACGTGGCGGGCTGCCAGGCGTGGCTGGAGTATCTGCGGACGCACCCGGTGGATTCCGCGTCCGGAACGGCGGCGGATGCCGGAGAGACAGCATAAAAAGGAACTGCGGAAGCAGTTCCTTTTTTATGCGCAGTGGCAAAGCGCCCCATCAGAAAAAAGCTTCAAAGTAGTACCAGCAGGGAGAGATCCGCCGGGTGGAACCGTGATTACCGCTTTCGCTTTGCCACTGCCAGCCGGTGGCCGTTTCCGACAAGAGGCAGTCGGTGTTTTGAAAAGAAAGGGGAACGTCATCCGGCGAATAGTAAAAACCATAATAGCCGGGGCCTGTTGTGAAAAGCAGGTATTCCACCATGGGATGGCGACCGGGCCAGTCGTTCACGGCGAGGAACTCCCCACTGTAGGAAAGATGCTCCCCCTGTTCAAAATGGAGGTCCGCGGCGGCTTGCAGCGCGTCCCGGTGGGCTTCCACATACCGGCGGACCCGTCTATCCGGGCTGCACTGGGCAGCAGACAGCCCGACGAGGGACCCCAAAAGGAT
Organism: uncultured Oscillibacter sp.; assembly: GCA_902476875.1. Lineage (GTDB taxonomy): Bacteria > Bacillota > Clostridia > Oscillospirales > Oscillospiraceae > Oscillibacter. The sequence goes on from CABSFC010000003.1 coordinate 51,121, forward strand.
CATGGCGATCCATGTTCTGGCGCTCTTGGACATGATCATGTTTCTCTCTTTCTTCATTTCTTTGCCATTTTTTATTTTCCACCTTGACTTTTTACAGCTGGTCTTTCATCAAGAGGGGAGACTGTCAGCTGGCATCTCCCGCCGCCAGACACGCGGACAGCGACCAGGTGTGCCAGTCGGCGGCCTCCCGGCGGGCGTCGGCGCGGCGCTCCGCGATCAGGTCCTCCAGCCGCCGCTGATAGCCGCTCCGATCCCAGCAGATCAGGCCGCCGTCCAGCCGCTTCAGCTGGGAGAGGGTGTCATAGGATAGGCCGTAGAGCAGATACTCCACGTCGATGGAGGCGCTTTCGCCGCCCAGATAACGGTCCACCTGGTCCCTTGCAACCAGATAGTCCACGGGCACGCAGTTGATGACCAGCCACCCCGCCAGGGCCAGGGGAAAAGCCAGACGGCAGAAGGAGAAGTCCGGCTTTTGGATCTTCCTGGCCGCCGCCAGCAGGAACAGGGCCATCATTACCATCCCCCAGTAGGTCATGCACCGTTTGAAGCTCAGGCCGTAGGCGGAGACGTACAGCGTCATCCGCCAGGCGGCGGAGGCCAGCAGCACCAGGCTCTCCAGGGCCAGCAGCGCCGCCAGCGCCCGGAGGGCGGCCCACAGCCGGCCCTCACGCCGGGAGAAGGTCAGCGCCGCCATGGTGACGCTCAGGTTGACCACCGTGACGCCCACCATCTGGAAAAATCCGCTGCGGGCCCACTCGGCGTAGCTGATGCCCCGTCGGGCCAGGTACTCGGCCCCGCCGAAGAGCCCTGCGGACTGGACCGCCAGGAACAGGAGGTACAGCGCGTCCAGCGCCGCCAGGATGAGCACGAACACCAGCGCGTCGGCGACGGGATATTTTTTATCCGCGGCGGCTTTCAGCGGCGCCGGGTGGCGGAGGCTGTACAGCAGACCGAAGACGAAGGGCGTCAGGACCAGGCCCCAGACCAGCTTCCACAGGGCGGTGGTGAAGTGGCGCTGGACCCAGGCCCGCAGGTCCGCCGTGGCGGCGGCGAACAGCGCGTCGGCGGAGGCCAGGACGGGGACCAGGAACAGCAGCAAAAGCAGGGCGCAGGCGGCGCCCAGGGCGGCGGGCAGGACGCGGCGGCTCCGCCGCTTCCCGGACACCGCCGCGGCGGGCACGGCCCCCAGGTTGCCGAACAGGCCCCATAACAGCAGCAAAAAGCGCTCCCACAGCATGGCGGGCCGCCACCAGGGCAGCCGGGCGGCGCCGGACAGGGCCAGGGCGTGGACCGGCAGCAGCGCCAGCAGGGCCAGCAGGTTCCAGAGCCGGAAATACCAGCTGGACCCCAGGACCAGGGTAGCCGCCAGGAACAGGACGGCCAGCAGCAGCACGCGGTTGGAGCGGACGGCCAGCAGCAGCACGCGGTTGGAGCGGACGGCCAGCGGCGCGGCGCCCACATAGCCCAGGGTCAGGACATACCAGACGAACACCGCAAGGGCCAGTCCGGCGGTGGGGCCGTGCCAGAAGAGGGTGTCCGCCAGCAGCACACAAAACGCGGCGGCGAGTGGCAGGAGCAGGCGCTCTTTTCTAGTGATCTCGTAAATTCTGGAGGGATTTTGGGTAGGCTTCGCCGGCCCTCCCAGCGGCAGGGCGTTTTCAGGATTCTGCATATTCGATTCTCCTTATCGGGTGTCCGCCATGAGCGGACAGTTTTTTTGACTGTGTCCGGGGGCTCTCCGCCCCGCGGGAAACGGCGTTCACAAATGGGCCGCCAACAGGCGTTTTTTGCACGCGGCGGGGCAACGGCGGCCCGTTTTTTCAAAAATTTTTCTGGGGTGGGGGACTATGACGGCCTTTCGTCCGGCACAAACTCCAGAATGTCCCCCGGCTGGCAGTCCAGGGCGGCGCAGATGGCCTCCAGCGTGGAGAAGCGGACGGCCTTGGCCTTGTTGTTCTTCAAGATCGACAGGTTGGCAAGGGTGATGTCCACCTTTTCCGACAGCTGGTTGAGGGACATCTTCCGCTTCGCCATCATCACATCCAGATTGACCACGATCATGGCGCCACCTCAAATCGTCAGGTCGTTCTCCGCCTTCAGCTCCGCCGCCTGGCGGAACAGGGCGGACATGACCAGGCACAAAAGCCCCGCCATGGCGAACAGCGGCACGAACAGGGCGTTATACGAGGCCAGGGGCAGGGCGGAGCGGTAATACCAGACGCTCCAGACCACCCGCGCCAGTGCCGCGGCGGCGATCAGAAAGGCGCAGACGGCGGCCCGCCTCAGACTGACGGCGTTCTCCATGGAGAACGGCTGCCCCCGGAGGATGGTCTTCAGCACCCGGCGGGCCTGCCACAGGATGACGGCGGTGCAGACACCGGAGAACAGCAGAAACAGCGTCAGCGCCAGGCTGTAGGCGTCGAACCCGGACCAGCCCGCCAGCCAGATGAGCGCGCTGCCGGCGACGGCGGCCAGCACGATGTCGTCCTCCCCGGGGAACAGGATGCCGCCGAGATACGCCTGAACGCCCTCCAGCAGCCCCCCTCCGCCGCTGAGGGAGACGGCGCTGGGGACCAGATATAAAATGACGAGATTGCAGACAAAGGCGGTCAGGACCAGGACGTTCAGGACCCCGGCGATCCGCCGCACGGAAGCGGATTTCATGGGCATCTCCTCCTTTTGCCAGTATCCTACCACGGATATTATTGAAAGTCAATGATTATTTATTGTTTTTCGATAAATTAAGGAGGACAAAACAGGAACGCGGGCGGCCTTTCGGGCCGCCCGCGTTCCTGTTGATATAGAGAAAGGAGAGGGAAAATGGTGTGTGTCGATCAAACTTCCTGCTTGATGGGTCCATCATATCGGCGGAAAGAGGAAAAGTCAACAGCTTAAAAGGAAACTTCATAATTTGTTTACAACCAGCCGGATTTTGAAACATTTCGTTTACAAATCGTTCAAAAAATATTCGCATTTTGCATATTGACACCACCGGAGGGATATGCTAATATTTAGTACGCTAATTTTTAGCCTACTAAATATTTTCCGAAAGGAGGACGCTTATGCAGCATCGCAATGATTTGGGCTCTATGCTGAGACACTGTTCCCACCTTGCGCGGGAGCGGATGGACGCGCGGCTGTCCCACTACGATGTGACGCCGGCGCAGACACACGCGCTGCTGTATCTCCACCAGCACGGGGGGCAGGCGCCCCAGTGCGCGGTGACGGAGTTTTTGAAGGTGAAGCCCTCCACCGCCAACGGAATCCTGGACCGGATGGAGGAAAAGGGATTGGTGCGGCGGACGGTCAGCGGCAGCGACGCCCGGAAGCGGCTCATCTCCCTGACGGACAAGGGAGCGGAACAGCAGACGCTGGTCCAGCAGGGCTTTCTGGACACGGAGAGCGCCATGGTCCGGGGCTTTACCCCGGAGGAGGCGGAGACACTGCTGGCGCTGCTGGAGCGCGTGATTCAAAATCTTGAGGAGGATCGAAACCCATGATGAAAAAACTTTGGCCCCATATGCGGCCCTACGCCGGGTGGATCGCCCTGGGCGTGGCGTGCAGCGCCCTGGAGGCCGTCTTTGAGCTGCTGATCCCGCTGGTGATGAGCGACATCGTGGATGTCGGCATCGCAAGCGGCGACAGGGATTATATCCTGCAAAAGGGCGCCTTGATGGTGGTTATGGCGCTGGTGTCCCTGTGCTTCGGCATCGGGGGGGCCGTTTTCTCCTCTATGGCCGGACAGGGCTTCGGCGCCAACCTGCGCCGGGCGGAGTACGACCACATCCAGGAGTACGCCTTTTCCAATATCGAGAAGTTTTCCACCGCGTCGCTGGTGACCCGGCTGACCAACGATGTGAACAACATGCAGATGTCCCTGATGATGGGGATGCGGCTGCTGGTGCGCTCGCCGGTGATGCTGGTGTCCGCCCTGGTGCTGTCCATCCGCATCAGCCGCCAGCTGAGCAACGTGTTTTTGGTGGCGCTGCCGCTGCTGATCGTGGTGGTGGCGGTGATCCTGACCCGGGTCAGCCCCCTGTTCCGCACCCTCCAGGAGAAGACCGACGCGCTGAACCTGGTGGTGCAGGAGGATCTGGCGGGCATCCGGGTGGTGAAGTCCTTCGTCCGGGAGGACCACGAGGAGCAGAAGTTCGCCCAGCGCAACCGGGACCTGAAGAGGACCTCGGAAAAAGCCTTCGGCACCGTGGTCATCAACATGCCCATCATGATGCTGATCGTCTACGGCACCATCATCGCCGTCATGTGGTTCGGCGGCAAAATGGTCTACGCCGGGACGCTGGAGGCCGGAAAGCTCATCACCTACTTCACCTATATCACCCAGATCATGATGTCGCTGATGATGGTGTCCATGATCTTCATGATGCTGACCCGGTCCATCGCCTGCGCCAGGCGCATCGTGGAGGTGCTGGACGAGGTCCCCGCCATCACCGACGGCGCGGCGGAGACCGACGTGGACGAAAGCGGCCGCGAGACCCCTGCCGCCGTGAGGGACGGCAGCGTCGACTTCGACCATGTGTCCTTCAAGTACGACCCGGCGAGCCCGGAGTGGATTTTGAACGACGTGGACCTGCACATCCGCTCCGGCCAGACGGTGGGCATCCTGGGCGGCACCGGCAGCGCCAAGACCACCCTGGTGTCCCTGATCCCCCGGCTGTACGAGGCCACGGAGGGCACCGTCTTTGTGGGCGGGCGGCCCGTGCGGGCGTATACCATGGAGCACCTGCGGGACGCGGTGTCCGTGGTGCTGCAAAAGAACACCCTGTTCTCCGGCACCATCCGGGAGAACCTGCTCTGGGGCGATCCCAACGCCACCGAAGAGGAGCTGTGGGCGGCCTGCCGCGCCGCCTGCGCCGACGAGTTTCTGGAGCGGATGCCCGACGGCCTGGACACCGACCTGGGCCAGGGGGGCGTCAACGTCTCCGGCGGGCAGAAGCAGCGGCTGTGCATCGCCCGGGCTATTTTGAAGAAGCCCAAGGTTTTGATTCTGGACGACTCCACCAGCGCCGTGGACACCGCCACCGATGCCAAAATCAGAAGTGCCTTTGCCAATGAGCTGAAGGACACCACCAAGATCATCATTGCCCAGCGGGTGACCTCCGTCTGCGAGGCGGATCTGATCCTGGTGATGGACGGCGGCCGCGTCGCGGCCCAGGGAACCCACGAGGAATTGATGAAGAATTGTGACATTTACCGCGAGGTCTACCAGTCCCAGCAGGAAGGAGTGAGCATCGGTGGCTGAGAAGAAAAGCATGCGTTCCGGCGGCCCCGGCCCCGGCGGCGCGCCCAAGGGCGGCTACCGCAAGCCGAAGAACATGCGGGGCACACTGGGGAAGCTGATGCGCTACCTGGGGCGGTACAAGGCGTATCTGGCGGTGGTGGTCGTGCTGCTGGTCATCAGCTCCGCCTGCACCGTGGGCGGGTCTTACCTCATCAAGCCCCTGATCAACGACTATATCCTGCCCGGAGACTTCCCGGGGCTTGCCCGGATGCTGTGCGTCATGGCGGCGGTGTATGTCACCGGCGCGGCCTGCTCCTTCGGCTATGCCCGCATCATGGTCCACGTGTCCCAGAACACCGTGGCCCGGATCCGGGAGGACCTGTTTGCCCACATGCAGAAGCTGCCCCTGCAGTACTTCGACACCCACACCCACGGCGAGCTGATGAGCCGCTACACCAACGACATCGAGACAGTGTCCGAGGCCCTGAACAACAGCTTCGGCAGCCTGATCTCCTGCTCGCTGAACTTTTTAGGCACCATCGCCATGATGATCGTCCTCAGCCCCACGCTGAGCCTCATCACCTTTGTCATGCTGGCGGTGATGCTGCTGGTGGTCAAGGTCATCGGTGGCCGCAGCCGCCGCTACTTCGCCGCCCAGCAGCGGGCCGTGGGCGCTGTCAACGGCTATATCGAGGAGATGATCGAGGGCCAGAAGGTCATCAAGGTCTTCAACCACGAGCGGGCGGCGAAGGAGGGCTTCTACGGCCTGAACGAGACCTACCGCCAGGCGGGCACTCGGGCCCAGATCTACTCCGGCATGATGATGCCCGCTATGGGCAACCTCAGCTATATCAACTACGCCATCACCTGCTGCGTGGGCGGACTGCTTGCCATCCGCAGCGGCGACCTGGGGGGTCTGGCGGCGTTTTTGCAGTACACCCGGCAGGTCAGCCAGCCCATCACGCAGATCTCTCAGCAGGTGAACACCATCCTCTCCGCCGTGGCCGGCGCGGAGCGGGTGTTCGAGGTGATGGAGACCCAGCCGGAGACCGACGCGGGCAAGGTAACCTTGACGCGGGTCACGGAGAGCCGGGACGGAAAACTGACAGAGGCATCGTATGACACCGGCGCCTGGGCCTGGAAGAAGCCCGACGGCGAACTGGTGCCCCTGCGGGGCGATGTGCGGTTCGACCATGTGGTGTTCGGCTACGACGACCGGAAGATCATCCTCCACGACATCTCCCTGTTCGCAAAGCCCGGGCAGAAGATCGCCTTCGTCGGCTCCACCGGCGCGGGCAAGACCACCATCACCAGCCTCATCAACCGCTTCTATGAGATCCAGAGCGGCGCCATCACCTATGACGGCATCGACGTGCGGGACATCGAAAAGGACTCCCTGCGGCGGTCCCTGGGCGTGGTGCTGCAGGACACCCACCTGTTCACCGGCACCGTGGCGGACAACATCCGTTACGGCCGCCTGGACGCCACGGACGAGGAGGTGGAGGCCGCCGCCAAGCTGGCGGGGGCGGACACCTTCATCCGGCACCTGCCCAAGGGGTACGACACCGTGCTCTCCGGCGACGGCGGCAACCTGAGCCAGGGCGAGCGGCAGCTTCTGAACATCGCCCGGGCGGCCTGCGCCAACCCGCCGGTGCTGATCCTGGACGAGGCCACCAGCTCCATCGACACCCGGACGGAGAAGATCATCGAGCGGGGCATGGACCGGCTGATGGCGGGCCGGACGGTGTTCGTCATCGCCCACCGGCTCAGCACCGTGCGCAACGCCAGGGCCATCATGGTCCTGGAGCAGGGCGAGATCATCGAGCGGGGCGACCACGACGACCTGATCGAACAGCACGGCAGATACTATCAGCTGTACACCGGCCAGCTGGAGCTGGACTGAGACGCCCAGGCCGGTATATCGGAAACAAGCCCCCGGTTGGTGAAAACCGGGGGCTTTCTCTCTCCCGGCCCGCGGCCGCCCGGGGCAAAAACCTCTTGACAAAGCCGCCGTCCGTGTTACACTTGGGGGCGTCCGTTCCCCCGCGCGCAGGCGTCCGGGGGGACGGCGGGGGAAACTGAGAGACAGAGGGAAGCAGACATGGCACTGATGAAACAGGGGAAACAGGACCTGACCCAGGGACCGCTGGCAAAGCAGATCGCTTTGTTCAGTGTTCCGCTGATCCTGTCCAATTTGCTGCAGGTTTTATTCAATATGGCGGACGTGGCCGTGGTGGGCCGGTTCGGCGGGCCGGGGGCGCTGGGCTCCGTGGGCTCCACCACCATCCTGGTGTCGCTGTTCACAGGGCTGCTCATCGGCCTTTCCAGCGGCGTCAATGTGCTGACGGCCCTCCACTTCGGCGCGAAGGCGAAACGGGAGCTGGCGGAGACCGTCCACGCCTCGGCGCTGATCTGCGCCCTGGCGGGGGCGCTGCTGCTGGCGGTGGGCGTGGCGTTCGCCCGGCCCATCCTGGAGCTGCTGCGGACCAAGGACGAGCTGATCGACGGCGCGGTGCTGTACCTGCGCATCTATGTGCTGGGGATGCCCGCCCTGGGCGTCTACAACTTCGGCAACGCGGTATTCAGCGCCATCGGCGACACCCAGCGGCCGCTGCGGTACCTGTCCGTGGCGGGGGTGCTGAACGTTGTGCTGAACCTGTTCTTCGTCATCGTCTGCGATCTGAACGTGGCGGGCGTGGCCCTGGCCAGCATCCTGTCCCAGTACCTGTCCGCCGTCTTGATTCTGGCGGCCCTGTTCCGCCGGGGGGATGAGCTGTACGGCCTGCGGCGGGGAGAGCTGCGGCTGTACCGCTACCGCAGCGGGGCGATTTTGAGCATCGGCGTCCCCTCGGCGCTGCAGCACGGCATTTTCGCCTTGGCGAACCTGTTCATCCAGGCCAGCGTCAACTCCTTCAACGCCGTCATGGTGGAGGGCAACGCCGCCGCGGCGAACGCGGACAACCTGGTGTACGACGTCATGGCCGCGTTCTACACGGCGTGCAGCAGCTTCATCGGCCAGAACTACGGCGCCGGGAAGTGGGACCGCATCTGGAGGAGCTATCTCATCAGCCTGGGATACGCTTTCGGCATCGGCCTGGCCATGGGCCTGGGGCTGTTTGCCTGCGGGCCGCTGTTTCTGTCCCTGTTCACCACGGAGGCCGCCGTGGTGGAGGCGGGCATGCGCCGCCTGGCCATCATGAGCGTCTCCTACTGCGTGTCGGCCTTCATGGACGGCACCATCGCCGCCAGCCGGGGGCTGGGGCGGAGCCTGGGGCCCATGGTCATCGTGGTGCTGGGCTCCTGCGTGTTCCGCATCCTCTGGGTGTACACGGTCTTCGCCTACTTCCGCACCATCACGTCGCTGTATCTGCTGTACATCTTCTCCTGGGGCATCACCGCGGCGGCGGAGATCGTGTATTTCCGCCGGACCTACCGCCGGTTGAAGCGGGAGCACCTGGCGGACGGGGGCTGACGGGAGCGTTTACCGCGTAAAACAGGCCGGACGGCTGAGCCGTCCGGCCTGTTCGTTTATTCCTGTGTCTGGTCGCCGGCTTCAGGCGCGGTCTCCTCCGGGACGGCCTCCTCCGGCGGGGGTCTCCTCCGGCGCCTCGATCTTCCGGGAGATCATGTGCACCTTCCTGGCCGCGGGCTCGATCACGTCCGGAGAGGAGGGGCGGAAGCCGCCCTCCGCCGGGCGGGTGGAGGCGTAGGGGTTCTCCACCAGCTCCGGGTCCCGGCCCTCGATGATGGCCACCATCTCCGCGCCGGTGATGGTCTCCTTCTCCAGCAGATAGGCCACCACCTTGTCCATGTCCTCCCGGTTTTCCCGGATGATGTTCACGGCGTCGGCATAGCACTTGTCCAGGATATCCTTCACGGCCTTGTCCATAGCGGCGGCGGTGTCCTGCGCGCAGTCCAGACCGTAGCCGCCGTCCAGATACTGGCTGCGGCGGGAGGCCAGAGCCATCATGCCGAACTGGTCGCTCATGCCGAACATGGCAACCATGTTCCGGGCCACGCCGGTGGCCTCCTGAATGTCCTGAGAAGCACCGTTGGTCATGGTGTTCATCACCACTTCCTCGGCGGCGCGGCCACCCATGGACACGGCGATTTTCGCCATCAGCTCGTCCCGGGTCCGCAGCTCTGTCTTATCCTCCTCCGGCATCAGCAAGGTGTAACCCAGCGCGCCCTGGGTGTGAGGGACAATGGTGATCTTCTGGACCGGTTCCGTGTTCTTCTGCTTGTAGGCCACCATGGCGTGACCGACCTCGTGGTAGGCCACCAGCTTTTTCTCAAATTCCGTCAGGACGCTGCCCTTTTTCTCCGTACCGGCGATAACCAGCTCGAACGCGGCCAGCAGGTCCGCCTGGATCACCAGCTTGCGGCCTTTTCGGACGGCCCGGAGAGCGGCCTCGTTCACAAGGTTGGCGAGATCCGCGCCCACGCAGCCGGCGGTGGCCAGCGCCACCTTCTTCAAGTTGACGTCCTCGGCCAGCTTGATGTTCCGGGTATGGACCTGAAGGGTGGCCAGACGGCCCGCCAGATTGGGACGATCGATGATGATGCGGCGGTCGAACCGGCCGGGCCGCAGAAGGGCCTGATCCAGCACCTCGGGCCGGTTGGTGGCGGCCAGAAGGATGATGCCCTTGGTGGGGTCAAAGCCGTCCATTTCGGCAAGAAGCTGGTTCAGGGTCTGCTCCCGCTCGTCATTGCCGCCGAAGCGCCCGGAGTCACGGGATTTGCCGATGGTGTCGATCTCATCGATGAATACGATACAGGGGGCTACCTTGGCGGCCTCCTTAAAGAGATCACGGACACGGGACGCGCCCACGCCCACGAACATCTCCACAAAGTCGGAGCCGGAGATGGAGAAGAAGGGGACATTGGCTTCGCCGGCCACGGCCTTGGCCAGCAGCGTTTTGCCGGTGCCCGGAGGGCCTACCAGCAAAGCGCCCTTGGGGAGCTTGGCACCGATGTCGGTATATTTCTTGGGATTGTGCAGGAAGTCGATGATCTCCGTCAGGGATTCCTTGGCCTCGTCCTGACCGGCCACATCGGCAAAGGTGACGCCGGTCTGCTTTTCCATGTAGACCTTGGCGTTGGCCTTGCCCACGCCGCCGATCCCGCCCATGCCTCCCATGCCGCCCTTTTTCGCCATGATCCGCATGACGAGGGAGAACATGAGCATGATAAAGACAAAGGGCAGGATGAAGTTGATGGCGAACAGAAGGAGCGGGCTCATCTGAGGCTCGTACTTCGTGTCATAGTCTGTTTTTCCGGCCTCATGCATCCGCTCCACCAGAGTGTCATTAGACTCCATCTTCACGGTAAAGAGCTTCAGCGCCGCAGTATGCTCCTTGCCGTCGGCGTCGGTAAAAGCGTAAACGGCCTTGCCGTCCTGATCCGTGGACTTGGTGTAGGCGGTGCCGTTCTCAGCGGTGTAGACATAGCCGTCCTTGGGGACGATATACAGCAGGCCCTCGGAGAGGTCCACGGTGACGTCCTCCACCTGCTTGCCCTCCATCATGGCGATGAAATCGCTGTATTTGATGTTGATGTTGGAGGCCTGCTTTCCGGCGGACCCCATGTAGCTGCTGGTGCAGTAGAACACCAGCGTCAGCACCAACGCCCAGGCCACCAGCTTGACAGCGCCCAGCAGATTGCGGTTGCCCCGTCGGTTTTTATTGTTTTTATCGTTCTGGTCCATTGAGAACTCCTTTCAGAGTGTGTGAAATTAAAAAGCAGTATAGCACAACCTCCTTGAAACCACAAGGAAAAGAGACTGCCTTTTCATAAACTTTCTGTAAATTCAGACGCGCTAAGGCGGAACGATTTTTCAAATTCATCTTTATTGTGGACCGGTTCTGTGATATACTGTAAAAAGTATACCCCGCAGATTTTGACAAATTCCGATCATGAGAGGATTTCAATATGACAGACGAAAGAAAAGACCAGCTGACCGCCGAGGCCGACGGCCTCATTGAAGGCCGCAACGCGGTGATCGAAGCCCTGCGGACGGAGGCCAGCATCGACAAAATTTTCATCCAGAAGGGTGAGGTGGACAAGACCCTGGGCCACATCGCCTCCAAGGCCCGGGCGGCGGGCATCGTGGTGGTGGAGGCCGACAGGCGGAAGCTGGACGGCATGAGCCGCACCCACGCCCATCAGGGCGTCATCGCTCTGGCAGCGGTGCGGGAGTACGTCAGTGTAGACGATATTCTGGCAGATGCCGCCGCCAAGAACGAGTCGCCCCTGATCGTGGTGTGCGACGAGATCTCCGACCCCCACAATCTGGGCGCCATCATCCGGACGGCTTATTGCGCCGGCGCTCACGGCGTGGTCATTCCCAAGCGCCGCAGTGCGGGTCTGACCAGCGTGGTGGCCAAGACCTCCGCAGGCGCGGTGTCTCACATGAAGGTGGCTCGGGTGCCCAATATTCCCTCCTTGCTGAAGGACCTGAAAAAGCAGGGGGTCTGGGTATTCGGCACGGCGGCCAACGGCACCACCGGCCTGTATGACGCGGACCTGAAGGGCGCCGCTGCCATCGTCATCGGCAGCGAGGGGGACGGCATGACCCGTCTGGCTGCCGAAAACTGCGATTTTCTGGTGAGCATCCCCATGAAGGGTGATCTGAATTCCCTGAACGCCAGCGCCTCGGCAGCGATCCTGCTGTATGAGGCCGTGCGTCAGCGGATGAACTGAGAAGTTTGGAGAGAACACGGTGTCAAAGGATGTCGAGAAAACAGAATACGGCACAGGCACCTGGGATACGCCGCCGTCTGACGAGGATTACACCTTAGAGGAGATTCTGGCGGAGTACGGCTCCAGCCGCCAGCAGAAAATCATGGAAGAGGTGGAGCGTGAGACCGCTCCGGCAGAGCCGGATACGCCCAAGGCACCGGCTCCTGAACAGCCTTCCGCCCCTAAACCGACAGAGACGGCCCCATCTCCAACGCCCAAATCGGCGATGGCCCTCTGGGAGGAACGGATCGCTGCGGCGGCGCTGGAACAGGACGGGGAGGCCCCCCTTGCCGACGATTCGGACCCGGAGGAAGAACCCCGGACAGATGACGGCCCGGAGCCGGAGGCTACCCGCTTCCTGAGTCTGGAAGAACTGGTAGGGACAACGGTAGGGGCTGTGATGGAGGAGCACCACGAAACGTTGCTGAAACCGAAACGGGGGCTGTTCTCCCGGAAACGACAGGAGGAAACGGAGCAGCTCTATGATCCCATGGATGCCCCTGAGGAACCGGTAAAGCCTCTTACCGAGGCGGAGAGCATCGGGGAAGAACCGGAGCTCAGCGAGGTCGCGTCTGAGGAGCGGGAAGCCTATAAGAGCCGTCACCGGTCTCTGGGGTTTGCCTTTTTTACAGCGCTGGTGCCTATCGCCGCTATGGCGGCGGAGCAGTACGGCGTCACGGTCCCCTTCTGGACCGGAGACCGGCAGATCCAAGGCGTTGCCATGCTGGCCTGTCTGCTGATCGAATTGGTGCTGTGCTGGCACGTGCCGGTGTACGCGATCCGGAAGCTGAGTGAAAAACGCTGCGTCAGCGCACTGCTGGTGTCGTTGGCGGTGCTGGCGGCGGTGGTGGACTGCGCGTTGTGGCTGCTTGTTCCGGGGCGGGGAGAAGCGCTTCCCTATACCGCTGCGGCGGGACTGGCGCTGTGCTTTGCCCAGTGGGGCATCAGCCGGGAAAGCCGGGGCAGCTATGATAGCTTTCGTTTGGCGTCGCTGGACGATCACCCCCCTTACTTGGTCACGGAAACTCCAAGGGGTGCCTGCAAGCAGAGGGGAGACCTGCGGGGCTTTTACACCACCGCCATGCGGGATGATTATGCCTCCCGTCTTCAGACGGTGTTTCTGCCGGTGATTTTTATGGCTGCGCTGGTATTCGCGGGCTTGACCTCTTTGGGACGGGGACACGGAATTGACTTCCTGCGGAACTGGTCCGTGATCCTGACAGCGGGAGCCACCTGTTCCCTGCCGCTGTGCTGGAGCCTGCCATGGTCCCGGCTGACCCGCCGACAGCAGAAAAGCGGCTGTGCCGTGGCGGGATGGGACGGCGCGGCCCGGGTAGGAAAGCGCCGGGGCATGATCCTGACGGATACCGACCTGTTCCCGCCGGGGACCATCCGGCTCAACGGTGTGAAAGTCTACGGCGAGGAACTGGGAAAGGTGTCGGCTTATGCGGCGGCAGCCGCCCGTGCGGCGGGCTGCGGCCTGGAGCGGGTCTTTGAGGGACTGGCGGTGGGGGAGAACGCCCCACGGGAAACGGCTCAGGACCTGAGCTTCTATGAGCAGGGCGGCTTTGGCTGCACGATCCACGGGGAATCCGTCCTGTTGGGGACGGCCTCCTTCCTGCGGAAGCAGGATGTGCGTCTGCCCAGCAACATCAATCTGAAAACCGGCATTTTTCTGGCCATCGATCATCAGCTGGCGGCGGTGTTTGCCGTGAAGTATGAGGCGTCGGAAAATGTGGATTACGCGCTGCGGACCCTGCGCCGCAGCCGGATCACGCCGATTTTGGCAGTGCGGGACCCCAACATCACCCCGGCGCTGCTGAAGCGGAAGTTCTACAAGAAGATCAAGGTGGAGTATCCGCAGCTGACGGACCGGGTGGCCCTCAGCGAGGCGGAGGAGGACCGGGGCCTGCCCCGGGCGCTGCTGTTGCGGGAGGGCCTGCTGCCCTATGCCGAAGCGGTGGTGGGCAGCCGCCGTCTGCGGACGGCGGTGCGCCGGGCAACCTGGCTGTCCCTGGCGGGCAGCGCCGCCGGCGTTTTGCTGACGGCGTATCTGGTGTCTCTGGGGAAGTTCGATTTGCTCACCCCCTTGTCCCTGACGGTGTTTTTGCTGCTGTGGACCCTGCCGGTGCTGCTGATGAGCGACTGGACCGGCCGATATTGACACTTGACAGAATAAAGTACCGGGAGGCAGGCTTTTTCCCTGCCTCCCGGTACTTTTTTGCGCTGTCCGGGACCAAAAGACTTTTTTTCAAGAAAAATGATTTTTGCGGGACCCCACAAAAATAGGCGACCCTTTTTGCCTACCCCTCCAAAATGTAAGATCTCACAAAATTCTTGTTGTATTGCCCATGAAAAAGCGGTATAATTAACACATTGAGTGAGTCTCAATGGTTGACAGATCTTTTATCGGCCCATTCGGGCCGTGTCAACAGCATCAACATAAGGAGTGGAACAAACATGAGCTATTCAGTACAGAACATCCGTAACGTCTGCCTGCTGGGTCACAGCGGCAGCGGTAAGACTTCTCTGGCAGAGAGCCTGCTGTTTATGACCGGCGCCATCGACCGTATGGGCAGAGTCGCGGACGGCAATACCGTTTGTGATTATGATCCCGAAGAGGTCAAGCGTCAGATCTCTCTGTCCACCGCTGTGGCGCCTATCGACTATAAGGGCTGCCGCATCAACGTGCTGGATACTCCGGGCGCATTCGACTTTTCCGGCGAAGTGATGGAGGCCCTCCGGGCCGCCGACGCCGCCATCATCGTGGCCTCCGCCAAGGACGGTGTGTCCGTGGGCGTTGAGAAGGCGTGGAAGTATTGCGAAGAGCGGAATATGCCCCGCTTTATCTATATCTCCAAGATCGACGAGGATCACAGCGACTATAACGCCACCTTTGATGCGCTCCGTGAGCGCTTCGGCAACAAGATCGCTCCCGTTGTGGTGCCTACGCTGGACGAAAACAAGAAAGTCACCGGCCTCATGGACATCCTGAATAAGCGCGCCTATGAGATGCAGGACGGCAAGCGTGTGGAGATCGAGCTGCCTGAGGAAAAGGTGGCTGTCATCAACGAGTTCAACGATGCGCTGAAGGAATCCGTGGCGGAGACCAGCGAGGAATTCATGGAGCGCTTCTTCAACGGCGAGGACTTCACCTACGCCGAGATGGCTCAGGGCCTCCGTCAGGGCGTCCGTGAGCTGAGCGTATTCCCCGTGTTGTGCGGCAGCGCCGTGGCTGATATGGGCACTCTGATGCTGCTGGACAACATCATGGAGCTGCTGCCCTCTCCCGAGCAGGGCAACTATCATAAGGCCACTCTGGCTGACGGCACCACCGAGGAATTCGTGGTGTCCGCCGGTGGTGTGCCCACGGCTTTCGTGTTCAAGACCATTTCCGACCAGTACGGCAAGTACTCCTTCGTGAAGGTCCTCTCCGGCAGCATCACGCCGGATATGATCATGGTCAATGCCCGCACCGGCGACAACGAGAAGCTGGGCCGCCTGTATACCAT
>CABSFC010000004.1 GCA_902476875.1 uncultured Oscillibacter sp.
TTTTTTCGCCCCTGACAGTGTCAGGGGCGCTTTTTTTGACTGTGGCGACGGGCCACGGCGGTATCTGGCAGGAGATCGCGGTGAATCAACAAGCCAAGGAGGCAGTTACGATGAAGTTTTCCAGCAAGATCCAGCGGTGCGGCCTTTCTCCCATCCGCAAATTCCACCCTTGTGTGGTGGCGGCGGAGGCAAAGGGGCGGAAGGTCCACCATTTGAATATCGGCCAGCCGGATATCGAGACTCCCACGGCCTTCTTTGACGCCGTGCAGAGCTTCGGCGAGTCCGTCCTGGCCTACGCGCCCTCTCCCGGCGTGGGAACGTATGTGGAGGCTGTTCGGGACTACTACACGGGCATGGGCTTCCCCATCGCCTGCGACGATATCCTGGCTACCTACGGCGGCAGCGAGGCGCTGCAGATCCTGCTGTCCTGTATCCTGGACGACGGCGACGAGATTTTAGTGCCGGAGCCCTACTACCCCAACTACGAGGTCTTTGTGCACATCACTGGCGCCGGCATCCGGCCCATTGAGACCAGCCCGGAGGAGGGCTACCGCTACGCCAGCCGGGAGCGCGTCGAGCCGCTGATCAACGAGCACACCCGGGCCATCCTGGTGACCAACCCCGGCAATCCCACCGGCGTGGTCCTGACGGCGGAGGAGCGGCGCGTCCTGGCGGACATCGCCCGGGAACACGACCTGTTCCTCATCAGCGACGAGGTGTACCGGGAGCTGGTCTACGGCGGCCAGAAGCTCAGCTCCATGCTGGAGTTTGAGGACGCCGCGGAAAACGTGGTGGTGGTGGACTCCGTGTCCAAGCGGTTCTCCGCCACGGGCTCCCGGGTGGGCGTGCTGATCTCCCGCAACCGGGAGCTGATGGCCCAGGCCATGAAGATCTGCCAGGGCCGCCTGTGCGCCGCCACGCTGGACCAGGTGGGCGCCGCCGCGCTGTACCGGGCCATGACGCCGGAGTATTATGTAAATCTGCGGGCGGAGTACCAGCGCCGCCGGGACGCGGTGGTGGAGGGCCTGTCCAAGATCCCCGGGGTGAAGTTCAACTCCCCGGAGGGCGCGTTCTATCTGATGGTGACGCTGCCGGTGGACGATACGGAGAAGCTCCAGTACTTCCTGCTGGAGGAGTTCGAGGACCACGGCGAGACCGTTATGTACGCCCCCGGCGAGGGCTTCTACGCCACCCCCGGCAAGGGCCGCAACGAGATCCGCATCGCCTATGTGACCAACCCGGCGGAGCTGACCCGCTCCATCGAGCTGCTGGGCCTGGGCATCCAGGCGTACAACGCCAGACAAAAGTAAAAGACACGGCGCCGCAAACCCGATTTGCGGCGCCGCGTTTTCAGGCTCTTAGTACCGGCAAGTCTGGGACTCAGTTGACCGGGAGCGTCCAATGGGACCGCCAAAATCACCGTGTCCGCCCGATACAGGCGCTGTTCCTTCAGCCGGACTTTGAAGTGTTCCATCAGAACGGCGTTGTCCGGCCCGTAGGGACCGGTCCGCCGAGGAAAGAGGACCGTGGACGCGGGCATCGTCTCTTCATATAAATCCACAAAAAAGCGCATCATATCCTTACCTCCGTGTGTTGATGCTCTCGATGACAAAACCAATTAAAATGATATGTAAGTTCTTTTGAAAAGGAGGCGCTGAAACGTGGCGGCTGGGCGCGGTGGCCCAGATATTTGCAGGGAGTTTACAAATTCCCACTTGACAACGTGGATAAGGTATGCTATCACTATATCATAGTAAAATGATGGGAATAGGAGGAATTACAATGAACGTCTACGCGGACAACGCGGCGACCACAGCTGTCAGCCAGACGGCCCTGAACGCCATGCTGCCCTGTTTTCAGGAAGTTTACGGAAACCCCTCCAGCCTGCACAGCCCCGGTCAGCGGGCGGCTGAGCATCTGGCGGAGGCCCGTGAAATATTTGCAAAGCACCTGAACGCCGAGCCCCGGGAGATCACCTTCACCTCCGGCGGCAGCGAGGCCGACAACCAGGCCCTTCGCAGCGCCGCTGTGCTGGGGGCCCGGAAGGGAAAGAAGCACATCATCTCCACCAAGTTCGAGCACCACGCTATTCTCCACACCCTGGACGCCCTGGCGAAGGAGGGCTTCGAGGTCACCCTGCTGGACATCTCGCCGGACGGCCTGGTGACGGCGGAGCAGGTGAAGGAGGCCATCCGGCCGGACACCTGCCTGGTGACCGTCATGTTCGCCAACAATGAGATCGGCACCATCCAGCCCATCGCCGAGATCGGCGAGGTCTGCCACGAGGCGGGCGTCCTGTTCCACACCGACGCCGTCCAGGCGGCGGGCCACCTGCCCATCGATGTGAAGGAGATGCACATCGACCTGCTGTCCCTGTCCGCCCACAAGTTCCACGGCCCCAAGGGCGTGGGTGTGCTGTACGCCCGCCGGGGCATCCCCCTGGTGAACGTCATCTACGGCGGCGCCCAGGAGCGGGGCAAGCGGGCCGGCACGGAGAACATCCCCGGCATCTGCGGCGCGGCCGCCGCCTTTGAGGAGGCGTGCGCCAACATGGAGAAGAACGCCGCTTTCCTGACGCCTCTGCGGGACAAGCTGATCGCGGGCCTGACCGCCATCCCCCACACCGTCCTGAACGGCGACGCCCAGCGCCGCCTGCCCGGCAACGTGAACGTCTGCTTCGAGGGCGTGGAGGGCGAGTCCCTGCTGCTCCTGCTGGACGCCAAGGGCATCGCGGCCTCCTCCGGCTCCGCCTGCACCTCCGGCTCCCTGGACCCCAGCCACGTGCTGCTGGCCCTGGGCCGGCCCCACGAGGTGGCCCACGGCTCCCTGCGCCTGAGCCTCAGCGAGTACAACAAGCCCGAGGAGATCGACTATATCCTGGAGGTCGTGCCGGGCGTCATCAGCTATCTGCGGGACATGTCCCCGGTGTGGGATGAGCTGGAAAAAGGCCAGCGGCCCCACCTGATCTGAAAGGAGAAATGAACGATGGCATTATATAGCGACAAGGTCATGGACCATTTCCAGAACCCCCGGAACGTGGGCAAGATGGAGGACGCCGACGGCATCGGCGAGGTGGGCAACGCCAAATGTGGCGACATCATGCGGATGTATATCAAGGTGGACCCTGAGACCCAGATCATCACCGACGTGAAGTTCAACACCTTTGGCTGCGGCAGCGCCATTGCCACCAGCTCCATGGCCACGGAGCTCATCAAGGGCAAGCCCATCTCCGAGGCGTTGAAGCTGTCCAACCAGGCGGTGGTGGAGGCCTTGGACGGTCTGCCCACCCACAAGATCCACTGCTCCGTTCTGGCGGAGGAGGCGGTCCGCGCCGCCGTCAAGGACTACTTCGACAAGAACGGTATTCCCTACGGCGACGAGCTGCTGGCCTGTGACGGCCACTGCGAGTCCTGCGGCCACGAGCACTAAAGCGCGTCAAAGAACCGCCCCGGAAACGAAGGGTTCCGGGGCGGTTTTGTTTGATCATTTTATTCCAGCGGCACGGTGCGGCCATTCAGCCCGCCGTTTTCCAGAGTGACCACGCCGTAGAAGGGGTGGGCGTAGTCCCCGATGCTGCCGGGGTTCAGAAAGAGGGTCTTGCCCCGCATATCCACCAGGGGCCGGTGGGTGTGGCCGAAGAGAAACAGGTCCAGGTTCTGCTCCTCGGCGGCGTAGCCCGCGGAGAGCAGGGACTGCTTGACGCCGTAGGTGTGCCCGTGGCAGATCAGCACCCGCTTGTCCTCTAGAAACAGCAGGCGCTCCGCCTCCTCCCTGGGCCGGAAATCGCAGTTGCCGGGGACCTGCTCAAAGGGGATGCCCGGGAACGCGGCGTGGAGCTTTTCCCCGTCCCGCCAGCAGTCCCCCAGATGGAGGATCAGGTTGGGGTCCTCCTTTTCCACAGCCCGCAGCATGTTGGCAAGATTCCCGTGGGAATCGGAGAGAACCAGAATTTTCATGTCGTCGTTCCTCTCTTAGCGATATGCAAACAGTATACGCCATTTTCCGGCGTTTCGCAAGTGCGGGCGCCTTGAAAGACAACGGCCGTCATGCTAAAATGGTGTCAACACATGAAACCGTTTACAGCCTGGAGAGGAGATGCCCATGAATCCCGCATTTATAAACCTGACGCCGGAAAACCTCCCCGGCCAACACCTGTGCTGCATCATCCGCAGCAAAAAGCCCCATCCGGGGGTCGAGGCCAAGCGGCAGTGGCTCTCAGAGCGGCTGGGGTGAGGGCCATGTCTTCCGGAAGCTGAACGTGAAGGGCTGCGCCTTTATCGAATACGCCCCGCTGGAGACGGCCTGGGTGCCGGTGACGGGCGAAAACTATCTCTATATCTACTGTCTGTGGGTCTGCGGCAGTCTGAAGGGAAACGGCTACGGGCGGGCGCTGATGGAGTACTGCCTGGCCGACGCCAGGGCCAGGGGGGAGTCCGGCGTCTGCATGTTGGGGGCGGACAAGCAAAAGGCGTGGCTCTCAGACCAGTCCTTTGCCAGGCAATACGGCTTTGAGACGGTGGATGCCACCGATTACGGCTACGAGCTGCTGGCACTCTCCTTTGACGGAACGGCGCCGGCGTTTGCCCCCAATGCGAAAAGGGGAGCAATTGAAAGCGGGGAACTGACCATTTATTATGATCTGCAATGCCCCTTTGTCTATCAGAGTGTGGAGATGGTCAAACAGTATTGCGCGGAAAATGATGTTCCCGTATCCCTCATCCCCGTGGATACGCTGGAAACGGCAAAGTCGCTCCCCTGCGTGTTCAACAACTGGGGCGTGTTTTACAAGGGGCGCTTTGAGACGGTGAACCTGCTGGACGCGGGGGCTTTGCGGAGGCTCCTCAAGAAGTGAATGGCCTTACAGGGCAGTCTCATTCGTGAGACTGACCTGCTTGCCCGCGGCGGGTCACAGGTCCGTCTGGGCGGGGCCCTCCAGCAGTTCGCCACGGTAGCTGAAGCGGGAGCCGTGGCAGGGGCAGTCCCAGCTTTTTTCATCCGGGTTCCACTCCAGCTGGCAGCCCAGGTGGGGGCACTTCACCGAAACCGCGTACAGCTCGCCGTCCCCGTCCCGATAGACACCCAGCTTCTCGCCGTCCAGGTCCACCACGCCGCCGTGTCCGGCGGGCAGCTCCTCCGCGGAGACCCGGCCTGGCTCCAGTACCCGCCGCCCCAGACCCCGGATGGAGCAGGCGGCGTCGCCCGCCAGCTGTTTGGCGGATGCCCCGGCCCGGAACCGCTGGGGGGAGAACACCGCGCTGTCGGCCATGGGCTCCCGGCCCAGCGCCAGGTCGCTTAAGATCTCCGCCGCCACCACGGAGGAGGTCATGCCCCATTTCTGAAATCCGGTGGCCACCAGCCAGTCCGGGCGGCTGTCGGCATACTGGCCGATATAGGGAACGCCGTCCATGGGCATGCAGTCCTGCGCGGACCAGACGGCGGCCACACGGCTCTCCGGCCAGTACCGGCGGGCCGCCTGACGCAGCAGATCGTATTTTCCGCCCTGGCGGTTGTCCCCGGTGCGGTGTCCCCCGCCGCCCAACAGCAGGTACTTTCCCCAGGAGCGGAAGGAGAGACCGTCCTCGTCCACGCCCAGATAGAAGTCCCGCAGCTCCGCCGCGCCCTCCAGGGCCAGCACGTAGCTGCGCTCCTGATGCTGGCGGGCGAAAAAGTAGCCGGGCACGTTGAGGAAGGGGAAGTGGCAGGTGAAAATGACCTTTTCCGCTGTCACGGCGCCCCGGTCCGTCCTGATCTGGTGTCCCTCCACCTCCAGGACCCGGCTGTGCTCATAGACGGGAAGCCCCTCCGCCAGAGCGGCCAGCAGCTTGAGGGGGTGGAACCGGGCCTGGTCCCGCAGGCCCAGAGCCGCGGCGGGGAAGGGCAGCTCCGTGTCCTGGGTCAGGAACACGTCCATGCCCATGGCCTGGCAGATATCGTACTCCTCCTGCAAGGCGCCCGGGGCTCCGGCGGTGTATAAAAACGCCGTGCAGTCGGTGAGATCGCAGTCGATGCCCCGCTCCGCCACCAGCTGCCGCAGCCGCTTCACCGCCCCCAGATTGGCCCAGGCGTACTGCTGGGCGGCCTCCAGGCCCAGGGACTGGTTGAGCTGGCTGTATTTCAGGCCGTGCTGGGCCGTCAGCTTGGCGGTGGTACCGCCGGTCTGACCGCCGCCGATGCGGTCCGCCTCCAGCACAACCACGTCAGCGCCCTCCCGCCGCAGGAAGTCCGCCGTCAAAATGCCCGCCAGTCCACCGCCGATGACAGCCGCGTCCGCTTTCAGCTCCCCGTCCAGCGCCGGAAACGACGGCAGGGAGACGGTCCTTGTCCAAATGGATTCCATAAAGCAAGCCTCCTTTGTCGCTAGTATGCCCGGCTTTTGACAATCCATCGGTTTGACAGCGCGAAAGGGATTTGTTATCATATGTCTGCTGAAGGAGCCGCTCCGACAAGCAGAAAGGATAATATTTTGGCTATTTTATTTTATATATTGGGCAATTCCGCGACCTGGCTTTATAAAATGCATATGGTCCGCGTTTGGAAAGGGAGGAATCCTTGATGGACAGCAGCTTTGATTTCCTGAACATGAGTTTTTTCACCAAGGCGTCGGTGTATCCCGGCAGCCTGGGGACCTTCCGTTACCGCTTCCAGCGCGCCGGATGGATGGGCGACGGCAGTATCCAGGTCTGGGTGTACGAGAACGTCAGCTTTGAGCTGGCGAAGGACGTGGAGACGGAGACCTTCCCCTGGACGGAGGAGGGCGTGGAGGCCCTGCGGGCGTGGCTGGTGCAGAAAGTGGCCGAGCGGGGCGCGGAGCCCTACCGCATCCCCTATCCCGCGCCGAAAGCCACCTGATGTACTGGAACAGCCTGAACGACTGGCTGCGGGCCCGGTACGGCGCCAAGGTCTACAAGCTGGCCCTGTCCTCCGGTTGCACCTGTCCCAACCGGGACGGCACGCTGGGGGACCGGGGCTGCATCTTCTGTGACGGCGCGGGGGCCTTTGCGGCGGCGGGGGACATCCCATCCCAGCTGGCCGCCGCCAGGGCCCGGGTGGCCGCCAAGGCGGGGCCGGACGCCCGGTACATCGCCTACTTCCAGTCTTTCACCAACACCTATGGCCCGCCAGAGCGGCTGCGGGCGCTGTATACCGCCGCCATGGCGTCGCCGGAGGTGGCGGCCCTGTCCATCGCCACCCGGCCGGACTGCCTGGGGCCGGAGATTTTGGCCCTGCTGGGGGAGCTGAACCGCATCAAGCCCGTCTGGGTGGAGCTGGGGCTTCAGACCATCCATCCGGCATCCGCCGCCTATATCCGCCGGGGCTATGACCTGCCGGTGTACGAGGCGGCGGTGGCCAATCTGCGGGCGCTGGACATTACCGTCGTGACCCATCAGATCCTGGGCTTGCCAGGGGAGAGCCAGGAGGAGATGGTCCAAACTGCACAATATATTGGACAATCTGGCGTAAATGGTGTCAAATTTCACCTGCTTCACGTCCTTCAGGGGACAGACCTGGCGGCGGATTGGCGGGAGGGAAAATTCCAGACCATGACGCTGGAGGCGTACATCGCCGCTTTGGAGGACTGCATCCGCGTCATCCCCCGGGAGATGGTGGTCCACCGCCTCACCGGCGACGGGGCCAAGCGGGACCTGCTGGCCCCACTGTGGAGCGGCGATAAAAAGCGGGTGCTGAACGCCATCCACGCGGCCTTTCTGCGGGACGACGTGGAGCAGGGCAGCGCTCTGTAAAAGAAGATGCCACGGGCAACCGCCCGTGGCATCTTTTCAGTTTGCGGAGATCACCGCAGCGGCGCAAACGTGGTCCCGTTCACCAGATCGTGCCAGAGGAACCGGCCGTTCTCCAGCGTCATATAGCTGTGGGGCGTGCCGTCCTTGGGAAGGGCCAGGGAGCCGGGGTTCAGATAGGTGAACTTGCCGCAGTCCCGGCACACCGGAAGATGGGTGTGGCCGCACAGCAGGAAATCCCCCTGCCGCAGGGGCGGCGGGTCCCCCGGGCCGTGGAGGTGTCCGTGGGTGGCGCAGATGGTCGGGCCGTCCACCGCCAGAAAGGCGTAGTCCGCCAGCATGGGGAACTCCAGCACCATCTGGTCCACCTCCGCGTCACAGTTGCCCCGGACGCAGAGAAGCCGGTCGGCCACACTGTTCAGCAGCGCGGTGACAGCCTTGGTGTCATAGTCCTCCGGCAGCGGGTTCCGGGGGCCGTGGTACAGCAGGTCTCCCAGCAGCACCATCCGGTCGGCCCCCTCCCGCCGGAAAGCCTCTAGCAACAGGCGGCAGTAGTGGGCGGAGCCGTGGAGGTCGGATGCGATCAGCAGTTTCATACGCAAAGTCTCCTTTGTTGGGCTGCCCTGATTGTACCGCGCCCCGCGCCGAAAAGCAATGCGGAATCTTGCAGCGTCCACATATTTGGTATATAATACGATACAGCGATACGATCAAAATCAGAACAGGAGCGATAGTAAATGGATTTGAGAATTTCGCAGCTGCTGGACCTCTCCCACACCATGGCGGGGGAGTATCTGACGCAATTTGCATACCCCTGGCAGGCGCTGGACGGCATCAAGGATCTGATTCTGGCCCTGGGCCCCACCCTGTCCCCGGAGGAGTACGACCAGCCGGCCCCGGGCGTCTGGGTTCACAGGACGGCCGCCGTGGCCCCCACGGCTTACCTGGGCGCGCCCTGCATCATTGGGCCGGGGACCGAGGTGCGGCACTGCGCCTTTATCCGCGGCTCGGCGCTGGTGGGGGAGGGCTGCGTGGTCGGCAACTCCGTGGAGCTGAAAAACGTCATTCTCTTTGACGGCGTCCAGACGCCCCACTACAACTACGTGGGCGACTCCATCCTGGGCTATAAGAGCCACATGGGCGCCGGCTCCATCACCTCCAATGTGAAATCCGACAAGACGCTGGTGGTGGTGAAGAACGGCGGCGAGTTGATTCCCACGGGCCGGAAGAAGTTCGGCGCCATTCTGGGCGACCACGTGGAGGTGGGCTGCAACAGCGTTCTGAATCCCGGCACGGTCATCGGCCGGGGCAGCAGCGTCTATCCCACCTCGTCCGTCCGGGGCGTCATTCCGGCGGACAGCATCTACAAGGCCCACGGCAACATCGTTCCCCGGGAAAACGGAGCGAACTGACAGAGAACCAGACACAGAAGAGGGGGGTATCCGCGTGCAGGGTGAGATGAAAAAGCAGGTCCCGACGTTTGATAAAATGATCAGACCGGTGGTGCAGGCGCTGCATGAGCTGGGCGGCTCCGCCCAGCGGGAGGCGCTGGACAAAAAGGCCATCAGTCTGATGGAGCTTTCAGAAGCGGTGCAGCGGGTGCCGCACAAGGAGGCGGGAAGCGACCGCCGGACAGAGGTAGAGTACCGGCTCGCCTGGGCCCGCACCTACCTGAAAAAATACGGCCTTGTTGAGAACCCGGAGCGGGGAACTTGGGTCCTGACAAAGACCTTTGATGGGAATATGGACGGCATTGATCCTGATTTGATCGTCAGGACGGTCCGCAATGCCAATTTGACGGACTTCAAGCGCGCCGACGTGTCGGTTGCCGAGTCGCGAAGCGCCTTTGCGCGGTTTGCCACGTCGATTTTGCGGGATCAGGCGGAGATTGAGGGAAAGCCTTTCAGGGAGGACCTGCTCTATAAGGGCATGATCTATGACGCGGTTTTCCCCGAAGGGCTCGGAAGGGATAGCAGGGTAACCTGCGTTGAGATCTGGAACCACCTGAACATAGATGCTTCTGATCTTTACATCAACTGTGTCACGGACAACCTGCAAGAAGACGACTGTTTTCTTTTGATCCTGGGAGAGAGCCTGTCCGATGCGGAAAAACGGGAAAGAACGGCATTGTTGCAGGGGCAGATGAGCTGTAACTGCATGCTCTGGGACTACAACGACCTGATGGGACAGGCCGTTCGCGAGCCGGATTATATTGAGTACCTGGAGACGCCGAAAAAAGCTCTGGCGGAGGATGCCATTCGCCGCGTCCCGGACGCGGCGGAGCAGCAGCGTGTTCAGGAGCAGCGAATCGAGGCGTTAAAAAAGGCCTACCGCGATCAAAATATCACCCTCTGTCTGGGGGCGGGCGTTTCCACGGACGCGGGGATTCCCCTATGGTCCGATTTGATCCAGAAGCTGCTGATCTGCATGATCGGCAATAAGACGCAGGAGGAGTCCCTGAACGAGCAGGAGCTGGAGCGGCTCAACCAGATCGCCTACTGCAACCGGGAGGACTCCCTGTTGACCCAGGTGCGCTATATCCACACGGCGTTTGAGACGGAGGAGTACTATGATCTGGTGCGCAAGGTGCTCTACGAGAAGGAGAGCAATCTCAACACCGGGCTGTTGAACGCCATCAGCAGTATCAGCAAGCCGGAACGAGACCACGTCGGCGTCAAAGCGGTCATCACGTACAATTTTGACGATCTGCTGGAGCGAAAGCTGGCCTCCAAGGAGATCAAATACCGCGTGATCTACCGGGAGAAGGATGTTCCAAGCACCAACGCGCTGAACATCTATCATGTCCATGGCTTTTTGCCTCAGGACCCGGAGAAGCGCGTGGACGACACCACGCTGATTTTCTCGGAGGAGGACTATCACGAGGTCTACCGGGACGCGTATTGCTGGTCCAACATCACTCAGCTGAACGCTTTCCGGGACACGACCTGCCTGTTTGTGGGCTGCTCCCTGACGGATCCGAACCTGCGGCGGCTTCTGGACATCCCGGCGCGGTCCGGCGAAGGGCCGCGGCACTTCGCCATCATGCGGCGCAAGAAGTTCAAAGCGCCGGACACGGCGAAGACCAGCGAGCGGCTGCTGGCGCTGTATCAGAGAATCGACCATAATATCCGGGAGGAATCCTACCGCAAGCTGGGAATCCAGGTGATCTGGGTGGATGATTTCCAGGAAATTCCGCAGCTGCTGATGGGCCTACTGGGGAATTGAGGGGATCAGGACAGTGAAAAGTGGGTCACGACTTTGTCGTGACTCACTTTTAGCATTGGTAGAACCAAAGGCAACCCCCGGCTGGGCCGGGGGTAAAAAATAGCTTATAGCGAGGAGAAAAGTAGAAAAGAGAAAAGCTCCCTGTTAGAGTAAAAGTGGTTTGCCGACCACACAAGTACAATAACAGGGAGGTCTTCATCGTGAAAGATAAAGACATAAACAGTTTAGAAGATACCAGCTGGAGATGTCAATACCACATCGTATTTGCACCGAAATACCGCAGGATGGAAATATATGGTCAAATCAAACAGGAATCGGGGTAATTTTGCGGAAATTATGCCAACAGAAAGGGGTGGAAATTATAGAAGCAAAAGCGTGCCCCGACCATATTCATATGCTCGTCAGCATACCGCCGAAGGATAGTGTATCGCAGATCATGGGATATCTCAAGGGAAAGAGTAGCCTGATGATTTTCGACCGACATACGAATTTAAAGGACAAGTACGGAAACCGCCATTTCTGGGCGAAAGGGTACTATGTAGATACAGTGGGGAGAAATAAAAAGCAGATAGCGGAATATATCCGGAATCAACTTGAGTCGGATCAGCGGGCAGATCAGCTGGGGCTGAAGGAGTTTGTGGCCCCGTTTACGGGTCGCGAGAACAAGTAGGCGTAGCAAAGTACCCCTTAAGGGGTAGCCCGTGAAAGAAATGCAGTCGGCAAACCTTTCGGGCCCCCTTAAGGGGGTTCGTCCGTATCATGCCCTTCTAGGGCTTACTCAAACCTCCGGCTTAGCCGGAGGTTTTGACTTCAGCAGACGGTCCGCCGGCAGGTTTGTCAGCGTTTCCCGAGCTGTCCGATGTTGATAAAAAGTCGTCGCGAACGATATGCAGTCCGCGACGACATGGAAAGGGCGAACACTTTCGAGGCGCAGACTTTCAGAGCCGCCCCCACCCAACCGCGAACCCAGCGAAGCGGATCGCGGTTGGAAGCGAAGAAAAAGTCCGTCCGGCGTATGAGAAAAGCCCTAAGGCTTTTCTCATCGCCTTAGGGCTTTTTCTGAGCTGGCGCAGCGGGAGGGATTCGAACCCTCGTGCGATTGCTCGCAAACTGATTTCGAGTCAGCCCCGTTATGACCACTTCGATACCGCTGCATCTGCGCTTCCAACGGACATTATGCCACACTTTTCTCCCCGTTGCAAGAGCAAACCGTCTCCTCCGGGCATAAAATACCTCGGGAGGGAGCAGTATGACGACAGTCTATATTTATGGCAGCCCGACGCGGTACCGGAACTACCAACGGGCCGTGGAGTGTGCCGGTGGGCGGGTGCGCTTCAGCGGCGGCGTAGCGGGGTGCGACGCTCTGCTGCTGCCCGGCGGCGGGGACATGGAGCCATGGCGCTACGGGCAGAACAACACCGCCTCCCGGGGCCTGGAGCCGGAACGGGACGCGGCGGAGCTGCTGCTTATGGATCGCTTCACCGCCATGAAAAAGCCGGTGCTGGGCATCTGCAGAGGACTCCAGACCATCAACGTGTTTTTCGGCGGCACGCTGGTCCAGGACCTGCCGGGCCACAGTGATGTGGGCGGCATCGACCGGCTCCACGGCGTCAGGACCGCGCCGTCGCCGCTGCGGGCGCTCTACGGAGAGCGGTGCGTGGTGAACAGCGCCCACCACCAGGCGGCGGACCGCTTGGGCGCCGGGCTGCGGGTGGTCCAGTGGGCGCCTGACGGCACGGTGGAGGCGCTGTGCCACCAGTCCCTGCCGGTGTGGGGCGTACAGTGGCACCCGGAGCGGATCGGCGACATCCTGGACGGCGGCAGGCTGTTCCAAACGTTTTTGGCCTTCTGCCAGACATAAATTTTTGCAAAATTCGAAAAGAATCCCATCTGACCGCTTGACAGTCCCCGCGTTTCGTGCTATCATATCCAAGCTGACAATTTCCCCGGAGGGCATGCGCAGGTGTAGCACAATGGTCAGGGCACCAGCCTTCCAAGCTGGGGATGCGGGTTCGATTCCCGTCACCTGCTCCATTTGATTCGCGCCAGTAGCTCAGCTGGATAGAGCAACTGCCTTCTAAGCAGTGGGCCAGGGGTTCGAGTCCCTTCTGGCGTACCAGCTCTCTTTTGGAGCGAATGTCGGCAATACTCCACGATATGTGGTGGGTGTAGCTCAGTTGGTTAGAGCACCGGATTGTGGTTCCGGGTGTCGAGGGTTCGAGTCCCTTTACCCACCCCACAAAAAGAAATGAGGGATCGGGAGTGTCCCGGTCCCTCATCCCTTTCCACACAGGGGTGTCGCCAAGTGGTAAGGCAAGGGACTTTGACTCCCTCATCCGCTGGTTCGAGTCCAGCCGTCCCAGCCAGATCTCCCGCCGCATTGGCGGCTTTTCCATAAAAATATGATCCGGTAGCTCAGTCGGCAGAGCAACTGCCTTTTAAGCAGTGGGTCCGGGGTTCGAATCCCCGCCGGGTCACCAAAACCATATGATACGAACTTTTATTTTTGCCTGCGAGGGTTTACGGTAACAGTACGTATTATATGAAAATGAGAGGAGAACGGTCTATCTTAATTGATAGGCCGTTCTTTTTTTACTGCTCCGACAGATTGTATCTGCCGCAGTGTTTTTATGCTTTCTAATGCGTTGTTGGTTACATGGGGTATTGGTGGTAAGTGAACAGCATTGTATAAGAGTTCATCAAATGTAATCTTTTTCTTTAGACTGTTAAACATAGCGAAGAACTCGTCTAAACAGTCACAGTCAGTATTTATCAACCAAGGCTGATTGCGTAATATGCCAAAAACCTTATTGGTATATGGATACTCATATCGTGATCATCGTGAACATGTTTATAAAGTTCGTCGGAAGCCAGCAGCTCAGGAGTCGTTTTCACAAGATTGACGAAAGAAACTGCCGTGTCATGATTCTGAACCCCCCCAATCTTGAGAAAATAGACCGGCGCAAAAGATTCCTGTAAGCTGGTGTTGTCTTGGCAGATACCGCACAGTTGTATGTGACTTTTATTCGCCATATCTTTATGTCTTTATGAGATCTATCAGTATGGTACGATTCTTAATCCTTTAAGCGGCGGATATGCTCTCCAACGAACTCTTGTGCCTGAATAGCAGTCGGCTATGGATTTGTCAAGGGGTAAAATTACATTTTGTGTGTATAGAGGTATATCGGAAAAGGGCGCAGAGAACCAAGCCCTTGTAGTGGGCCATCTGAAATAATACGGTTTGGTCATCCGGCAGTTGGTAAAACGGGTTGGTACGGCTGTCCATCCCGGAGGACAGCGAAGATCACAGCTGTCATCTTTCTGCTGACGTGGCCAATCACATTCATGTAATGCAGACCATCGGATATTTTCTTTTCGTAGTAGGCCCGGAACATCGGATCAAACTGAACGGCGACTGTGGACGCCAGCCAAATGGCCCGGCGCAAGTATGGAGAGCCTCGCTTGGACATACGGTTCTGGTTGCTCTTGAACTCGCCGGACTGCTTCACGGATGGATCAAGTCCCGCGTAAGCCAGCAGTTTATCCGAGGAAGAGAACCGGGAGATATCGCCAATCTCGCTCAGAATCGTTGCTGCCAGGACAATGCCAACCCCGGGGATAGATGTCAGCTGGGAATCAAATTCTTTGAGAAGTGATGCAATCTGCTTCTCCAGAGAATCCGCCTGGTCAGTCAGAGACAGAATCTGTTCCAGAAACATTCCGAGCAGTGCGGAATACACACCGCAGCTGTCATCAATCCCGAAGCTGTTGTGTGCGGCTTCCTTCAGTTGGCGTGCTTTCCATTCCCCGAAATGCCCGCCGCTGCTTTCCATAAGGAGTTCCGTCAGTTTCTCCAGATGCGCGTTCTTTATTTTCTGGGGTGTAGGATATTTGCGCAGCACAGCAATAGAAGCCTTGCCGAAAACGGGATCAAACAGGGATTCGTATTCTGGAAATATCCTGTCCAACAAGGCAATCAGCTTCCGCTTCAAATCGGCGGCCATGTCTATGAGATAGGCCCGACTGCGGCACAGCTCCCGCAGAGCCAGGATTTTGTCCTGGGGAACGTTGCTGGCTTTGCAGCGTCCAAAGCGGACAAGATCCGCAATGACAAGTGAGTCTTTGGTGTCGGTTTTCGCTTTGCGGATATAGAGTTCCCGCAGGGAATGGGATTGGATAGGGTTTAGGACCATGACGGTGTATCCGTCTTTTGAAAGTCTGGCATAGAGTGCCAGCCAATAATGGGCGGTGGACTCCATGGCGAATACGATCTGGCTCTTTACAAGAGTCAGCTTCCGCACCTGCTCCAGCAGCAAATTGTATCCGGTGCAGTTGTTTCGGAAGTTGAATGCCTTACGGACGGTCTGGCCATTTTCAGTTATGATGACTGCCTCATGACTCCGCTTGGCAATGTCGATCCCGACGATGAACATGGTGTTGGCACCTGCCTTTCCTGTTGATGTACAGACAGATCCTCATGTCCTTATGAGTCATACCCTGCATGGAAATCTGCGGAGATGTCACTCCCGCATCCGGCTCATCAATGAAATCCCATAAGGGAGAGGTCCCACACTGCTGTAAAGCGGACCACGCCGCAGGGATAAAGCAGGGAACCTCTGTCTGCATGAGGAAATTATATCATCGTCCGTCTGGACGAGGATAACACAAGGAGGATATGCAAAGAAATCGCATAATTATCTGATGGTTGGGAGAATTTTATTTATAGCAGGATTAAGCAGCAGGACGATATAACGCTTCATTCCATAAAACCGTGCATCGATGGCTGTATTATGTTTATACAAAAAATTCCGAGACTTATGGAGGCCTTTCTGGCGAGGCCATAAAGTTGAGAAACCCGGCAAACAGTAGTCAAAGCTGTTCGCCGGGTGTTTTCCTACCTGTGAGGCAGTAAAACCCATCGTCTGTGAATAGGAGCGCCGGAGAATAACACACTTGAAAAGGTTTGCGTCCGCACTTTAACACGATAAAATAATATAGGCAAAGCAAAAGCGCGTGCCTAAAAATTAGGCACGCGCCGCTGCTTTGTCCATGTTTTTATTCTCATCGGGAAGATACAATCATAACAACTCGAAGAAAAGGAGCGGTCACTATTGAAGAAGCTGAAAATGGCAAGGACAGGATACCTGATCATGTCCATTGTATTCTATATTTCCGGCGTGATATACATGATTTTGCCGGATGTATCTCCGCTTGGGCTCTGCATCGCCAGCGGGATCGTGTTGATCATCTATGGCATTATCAAGATCATCGGCTATTTCTCAAGGGATTTGTACTGCCTGGCGTTTCAATATGATCTGGCATGCGGGCTGTTTCTAATCGTACTGGGAATTATCCTCTTAGTGCGCAGCCAGCGATTTATCCCCTACCTGTCTGTTGGTCTGGGTACGTTGATATTGTTGGACAACCTTCTTTCCATCCAGATGTCGAAGGACGCCAAACAATTTGGACTGGAAACCTGGAATGTGATTTTGGCCGTTTCAATCGTTACTGGTGTTCTCAGTGTTTTGATGATCATCAGCCCCTTTCACACCCGTTTGAGCAAGCACATCGTAGCGGGTATCACGTTGCTGGCGGAGGGATTTAAAAATCAGTGCGTTGTACACTATACCGTGTCAACCATAGAAACTCGTTTTTCTGAAAAAGTTTAATAAAAAAATTTTTATAAAATGGAGGATATATCATGGACGCTTCCACCGCGATCAAAAAGTTCGGACTGGAACAGGCTTTCAACTATCTGTACAAGGATCCGGAAAAGAATCTCGTCAAACTGATGGACTGGGCGGACAAATTCGCCGGCGGCGAGTTTGAGACGCAGCGAAAAATCATCCGTGAGGCCATCACTGATCCAAAGCACCCCTATTACGCCTTTATCCGTCGAATAATGACGGACGTTGACCCGGAAGTGATGAAGACCATCGCCGTAAACTTCTTCATCAATGCCTCGCTCATTGGCTGGCCCAAGCAGGAGGCGTGCCGCGCGAAGTACGGTTGCAACATCCCCTGGGCGATCCTGCTGGATCCCACCAGCGCCTGCAACCTTCACTGCACCGGCTGCTGGGCCGCCGAGTACGGCAACAAGCTGAACCTGACCTATGAGGAGATCGACAGCATCATCACCCAGGGCAAGGAACTGGGCGTCTATATGTACATCTACACCGGCGGCGAGCCTCTGGTGCGGAAGAAGGACATCATCCGGCTGTGCGAGAAGCATTCCGACTGTATTTTCCTCTGTTTTACCAACGCCACCCTCATCGACGAGGCCTTTGCCGATGAGATGCTGCGGGTGAAGAACTTTGTGCCCGCCATCTCCCTGGAGGGCAATGAGGAGGCCACCGACGGACGCCGGGGCAATGGCGTTTACAAAAAAGTGATGGCGGCCATTGAGCTGCTGCGCCGCAAGAAGCTGGTCTATGGCATCTCCTCCTGCTATACCAGCGCCAACTTCGAGTCCATTACCTCGGAGGAGTTCTTCGATGAACTGATCGGCCTGGGCTGCTATTTTATCTGGTACTTCCACTACATGCCCGTGGGCAACGATGCCGCTCCGGAGCTGCTGCCCACACCGGAGCAGCGGATCGCCACCTATCACCGTATTCGGAAGTACCGGGCGGAAAAGCCGCTGTTCGCCATGGACTTCCAGAACGACGCGGAGTATGTGGGCGGCTGTATCGCCGGCGGTAAGCGATATCTACATATCAACGCCAACGGCGACGTTGACCCCTGCGTGTTCATCCACTATTCCAACGCCAACATCCGGAACTGCACGCTGCTGGAGGCGCTGCAAAGTCCGATCTTCATGGCCTACCACGACAATATGCCCTTCAATGACAACATGCTCCGGCCCTGCCCCATGCTGGAAAATCCCGAACGGCTGCGGGAGATGGTGGCCAAAACCGGCGCACATTCCACGGACCCGGAATCTCCGGAGAGTGCCGAGCACCTGTGCGCCAAGTGCGACCAATATGCCGCGCACTGGGCGCCTGTGGCGGAGAAACTGTGGACTAAGAGCCAGGCAGAAAAGCACGGAAAGCAGTAAGCGCTGTATAACCGCCGCGGCCTTGCCCGCGGCGGCTCTTTCCAGATAAACAAAAAACGGAAGTTGAGACGAGTATGAGGACAGCGGTCGTTACCGACAGCAACAGCGGCATTTTTGAAGCGGAGGCCCAGCGGCTGGGCATCTATGTCTTACCCATGCCGGTCATGATAGAGGGGCGGGAATATTTTGAGGGCGTGGATCTGTTCCACAATGACTTTTATCAGAGCTTGCTGGAGCATAAGCGGGTATCCACCTCACAGCCTACGCCGGGCAATATCCTTACCCTGTGGGACAAAGTCCTGTCCGATGGGTACGATGAACTTGTCTATATCCCCATGTCCAGCGGTCTGAGCAATTCCTGCCAGACGGCCCTCATGCTGGCCGGAGACTATGAAGGAAAGATCCATGTAGTGGATAACCACCGGATTTCCGTGACACAGCGCAGCTCCGTATTGGACGCCTTGACGCTGGCACAAGCGGGATATACCGCCTCTGAGATCAAAACAAGACTGGAGCAGACCGCATATGACTCTATCATCTATGTGGGTGTAGAGACGCTGGAGTTTTTGAGGCGCGGCGGGCGGGTCACAGCCGCCGGCGCGGCGATGAGTACCGTTCTGAATATCAAGCCCCTGCTGACTATCCAGGGGGAACGGCTGGACGCCTACGCGAAAGTGCGCGGTACAAAAAACTGCAAGAAGCGGGAGATCGAGGCCATGCGGAAAAGCGCCGAGGAATTTCACCGGAAAGGCCAGGAGATCCGTGTCGGCGCTGCGGGAAGTTTTCTCCATGAGGAAGAAGACCGGGAGTGGCTGGAAATGGTCAAGACCGCTTTTCCAGGTGAAGAAGTCTATTATGACCGCCTGACATTCAGCATCGGCTGCCATGTGGGGCCCGGAGCCTTCGGCATGGGGATCAGTGTGAAATTATGAAACGCGCCTGGTTCCGGGAACTGCTGCGCAGGCGCATTGCCGTGATTTTGCTGTTGGTTCTGCAGGCGCTCTTTATTGGCTATGCGGTAAGCAGCGACAGGCCAGCGGCGGAGTTTCTCAGGATCCTGCTCCATATCCTCAGCGTTGTCATCGTGCTGCATGTGATCTCACACAAGGATAAGGGCGCGAATAAAGTCGCATGGGTATTTCTGATCCTGCTGTTCCCTCTGTTTGGCGGGGCTTTTTACCTCCTGTATCATTTTCAGTCCTCCACAAAACGGTTCCGCAAAGCCATCTCGGAAGCCGAGCACGAAAACAGAGCGCTGTACCGACTGCCGGGGGACGCCTATGAACAGGCAGAGCAGGCCATTCCCCAGCACCTTCCACAGGTCCGCTACTTGCAGGAATTTGCCGGTTTCCCGATATTTGACGGCACTGACACGCGTTACTATTCGCCTGGAGAGCGATTTGTGGAGCCCTATCTGGCGGAGCTGAAAAAGGCGGAACGGTACATCTTCCTGGAATACTTCATCGTGGAGGAGGGCGCCGTATGGAACAGCATCCTGAAAGTCCTGAGAGAAAAGGCGGCGCGGGGCGTGGACGTGCGGCTGATCTACGATGACATCGGTTGTTTTCTGACCCTGCCGAAAAATTACGGAGAGCAGCTGAAGGAATATGGGATCAAATGCATGGTATTTAACCCCTTCCGCCCCGTCCTCTCCGTGATGCAGAACAACCGGGACCACAGAAAGATCACATCCATTGACGGCAAGGTCGCCTTTACCGGCGGGCTCAATCTGGCGGACGAATATGCCAATATCATTGAAAAGCATGGCTATTGGAAAGACGCGGCCATCATGGTGGAGGGAAAAGCGGCCTGGAGCCTGACGCTGATGTTCCTGGAAATGTGGGATCTGTGCGCCGGACAGAAAGAATGCCTGGAGGATTTCTACCCATGGAAAGAATCAGCCTGTCCCATGCAGGCAGACGGCTTTGTCCAGCCTTACGCGGACAGCCCGATGGATGATGAAAATGTGGGCGAACATGTCTATATGCAGATCTTAAACAACGCAAAAGACTATGTTTACATCACCACGCCCTATCTGATCGTGGACGACAGTATGGTGTCCGCCCTGTGCCTGGCCGCGAAAAGCGGCGTGGATGTCCGTATCATCACCCCGCATATTTGGGACAAGGCGCTGATCCACATGACCACCCGCTCTTATTACCGGGAACTGATCCAGGGCGGCGTAAAAATCTATGAATATTCCAATGGCTTTATCCATTCCAAAACATTTGTCTCGGACGGGCGGACCGCGACCGTGGGGACCACGAATCTGGATTTCCGAAGCCTGTACCTGCATTTTGAATGTGGTGTCTGGATGTACGGAAGCAGAGCCGTGTCCCAGGTCGAAGAGGATTTTTTAAACACACTGGATAGCTGTCAGTTGATCTCTCTGGAGGATTGCAAGGGAAATCCCGTTACCAGGATGCTCCAAAATCTGCTCCGCCTGGTCGCCCCCTTGCTTTGATCTTCGTGCAAAAAGAGAGCGCCGGCGTTGCGGCGCTCCATAAAAGGGCTTATCGGATCATTTCCGCATCTCCAGACATTTTAAAAATGCCTGCCGGCCGGAACCCGACAGGAGTTCACAAATACTGGATGTCCCCGCCAGCAAATCGTACCGCATCCCAGAGTCGAGCCAATCCAGAATGCCGCCGACCATGGTGCATTTGTAGTATTTGATCAAGAGCTCCCGTTCCTGATCATGGCTGGCATCCGGAAATAGATCCTTTGTAACTGTCTCGATATATTGTCTGACAATATAAGTTGCCATTCGGTCAAGATCGCGCTGGAATACCTCTCTCTGTACAGAGCGGTAGATGTGAAGGATAGCCTTTTTATGGGCTGCCGCATATTGCACCATAGGCAGAAGGCAGTCCACCGGTGAGCCGCTTGCGGAATATGTCTGTATGATTTTATCGGCCTGTTCCTTGACTGTTTCCTCCACCAGGGAGGGAATGTCCGCGAAATAATAGTAAAACGTATTTCGGTTGATGCCGCAGCGGTCAACGATATTTTTCACGGTGATCTTATTCAAAGGCCGCTCTTCCAACAGCTCTCCAAAAGCGGCTATGATGGCGTTTTTGGTGCGGTTCATCTGTCCCTCCCGTTCAAAAATTCAGACGCAAATCGCTAAGATGCTGTTAAGTTTATCATAAGACGTCGATTTTTGCAAACAGTGAATCTGCTCTGAGTTTCTGGGAAGGTGTTAACGATAAAAACAAGTCAAATCATGAATATTTCCCTGAGAGGCCATCTATGAACAAGAAACAATGGAAAAGCGTGTTGGTCGGCATTGCGACGCTGGTACTGCTGTCCCTGCTGATCTTCTGGGTATTCCGGGATCATTACCAGGAAATCACGCGGAACATCCGCGCCGTCCGTCCCGGCGATCTGCTGCTCCTTCTGGGGATGGGTGTCATCTATCAGATATTTGAGTCCGCCGTCTGCTATGTTCTGGTCAAAAGCCAGCTTTCTTCCTTTTCCTTTTGGCAGGCGGTGGAGGTGACGTTTCTGGGGGTGTTCGGAAATGTATCCACGCTTTCCGCGGGCACAGTCCCCATGCAGAGCTATTACCTGCACCGTCACGGCTTGATGACAGGCAACGGGATCGGGACGATGACATTGGAGTATGTGTTTCATAAAAGCTCCGTTCTGCTGTATGCCACCGCTATGCTCATTCTGCGGGGCCGCTGGCTCTGCTCTGCCGGCCCCGGCCTCTCCCGCTATCTGCTGTTGGGATACCTGATCTGTACGCTGATTATCACAGCCCTCATCCTGCTTTGCACCTGGGGGAAAGTTCAGCAGCTTGCCTGCTGGGGGATCAGCCTCCTGCCCGATACGGAGAAATGGAAACCGCGAAAACAACTTTGGAAAACCAATCTGAACGCGCTTTACACACAGTCCCAACGGTTGCTGCGTGACCGAAAATGCCTTGGGAAAGTGATCGCTCTGGATGCGATGAAACTGTGCTGCCTCTACGGCATCCCTTTTTTCTGCATAAAAGCCCTGGGTGTGCCCGGGCCTGATTTTTGGCAGGTGCAGCTGTTGACCGCGATGATGCATCTGATCTCAAACGCTCTGCCCAATGTCGCGGGAGTAGGCCCGGTTGAATTTGCCTTTATGCTGATCTTTTCCCATTATATTCAGTACGCCCAGGCATCGTCCGCCCTGATCCTGTATCGGGTCTCCACCTTTTTCTTCCCGTTTATCCTCAGCATTTTCGTGTTTCTGACAGTCCAAAAACGTGCGCTCCGCCATATGCCCGCGGAAAAGGAACTGTCTGACGAGGAAATTCAATAAAAAGGAGAGCTGTTTTATGAAAAAATTCCTGACTTCTGAATCGGTGACGGAAGGCCATCCGGACAAGATCTGTGACCTTGTCGCCGACAGCATTCTGGACGAGCTGCTGAAAACAGACCCCAGATCCCGCAGCGCCGTGGAGGTGACGGCGGAACCGGGCGCCATGCACATCATGGGCGAGATTACCAGCAAGGCGCGCCCGGACTATGTGGAAGTGGCCCGCGGATGCATCGCGGAGATCGGCTATACCAAGCCGGAGTATGGCTTTGACGCGGAAACTGTCCGCCTGTCCTGCTCCCTCCATGAGCAGTCCCCAGACATCGCCATGGGCGTGGACGCCTCTGAGGACGGTACCAAGGATGTGGGCGCCGGCGACCAGGGCATGATGTTTGGGTATGCCTGCGACGAGACGGAAAGCCTGATGCCACTTCCCATCACCCTCGCCCACGCCCTGACCTGCCGGCTCACCCAGGTGCGGAAGTCTGGCCTGCTGCCCTATCTGCGCCCGGATGGAAAGTCCCAGGTGACGGTAGAATATGAGGACGGCGTGCCGGTGCGTGTGGACACCGTGGTGCTGTCCGCCCAGCATGACCCGGATGTGGATATGCAGAAACTGCGGGATGACATTCTGGAGCATGTCGTCGTCCCGGTGATCGACGCCAAGCTGCTGGACGGAGACACGAAATATTACATCAATCCCACCGGGCGCTTCGTCCTGGGCGGCCCTGCGGCGGACACCGGACTGACCGGCCGGAAGATCATCTGCGACACATACGGCGGTTTTGGGCACCACGGAGGCGGCGCCTTCTCCGGCAAGGACGCCACCAAGGTGGATCGGAGCGCGGCATACATGGCCCGCCACATTGCCAAGACCGCGGTGGCCGCTGGAGCCGCCAAAAAGCTGGAGATCCAGCTGGGCTATGCCATCGGGATCTCGGAACCAGTCTCCATTTCCGTGGACACCTTTGGAACGGGCCGCCTGCCGGACGATGTGCTGTGCGACTGGGCCTGCAAGTGTTTTGATCTGCGTCCGGGCGCCATCATCCAGTATCTGAAACTGGACAGACCTGTCTTTGCCAGGACTACAAACTATGGCCATTTCGGGAGAGACGGGTTCCCGTGGGAGTGGATCAATCAGACCGCCGCGGAGATATTGAAGATCAAAATGGTATGATGTACACAGATTAAGTGCTTGTAAAGGTGGGATGGTATGGATGAATTTATGAAGTGTTTCATGAAAATGTGCGTCGCATTTTCAGTGATCGTTGGCGTACTGCTGATTGGAATCGCTGTTCTGCTGTTTCTGCGCCCCGCCATCTTTTGGGAGATCATCAAGTTTTCAGCCGCGTTTCTCTGCCTGACCGTCGGTCTTTGGCTCATCGGTTCCCTGCTGGCCGCTGTATTCCAAAAGCAGTGATCCGGGCGAGAAACTTCCGCATGTGCGCAAAAAACCTCCCGGCTGCGGCCTCTGCGGCCGTAACCGGGAAGCATTTCAGCTGCCTGCCGCTCGTTCGAGGCCTTTTTGCAGAATAAAAATATAGGAGAACCTGTGCTGCGCATGTGATTTTCCTGCTGATTCTCCGCCGCATCTCCTAAGGCCCTTTCTGACGGATGTTCCGAAACAGCCTGACCAGCGTGAATACCGCGGCGATGGACAGCACCAGCTCGGCGGCCGGCTGGGCGTAAGCGAGTCCATACATCGGCCACAGCCAGTTCAGAAGAAAGAGCGCCGGGATCTCTAAAACGACCTTCCGAAGAATTGCGAAAACAAGCGCTTTCCTTCCCATGCCACATGCCTGAAATACTCCAACGGCCAAAAAATCCACGCATAGAAAGGGCAAGCCCAGACACATACCCCGCAGAAAACTGCTGCCGAAGCGGATAATGCTCTCATTTTTCATGAACAGGGAGATCAACCTGCCGGCGCTAAAGTAGTAGCCCGCCGACATCAGGAGCATAAAGCCCACGGCTGCTCTGAAAGAGAACAGGACCGTTTCCCTCATGCGCCGGATGTTCCTGCTGGAATAGTTATAGCTGATCAGCGGCATAACGCCCTGGGAGAGCCCGAGGGCGATATACAGCGGGATCATATTGACCTTCTGGGCAATGCCCATGGCGGCCACGGCGTTGGATCCATAGGCGGAAGTGAAGTTGTTCAGCACCGTCATGCTGGTCACATTCAGGAGATTCTGAATGGCGGCTGGGATGCCGACGCCGCAGACTTCTGCGGCAATGACCTTGTCAAATTTGAACATGGATGGCGAAACGCAAACGAAGGTCCGCTCACGTCTGCGGCGCAGAAGGATAAAAAAGTATCCGCAGGCCACACAGTTCGAGAGAAAGGTGGCAAGTCCGGCCCCGGAGGCGCCGAGGCCCAGGCCCCAGGGCAGGATGAAAATGGGGTCGAGGATGATATTCAAAGCACAGCCGCTCATGGTCCCGATGCTGGCGTGGAAAGCGGCCCCCTCCGCCCGGACCAGATAAGCCATCACCACATTGAGGATCGCGGGCGCCGCGCCGCAGGTGACGGTCCATTTCAGATACTCGCTGGTGGCCCGCGCCGTCTCGCTGTCGGTGCCCAAAGCCACGAGCAGCGGTTGGCGGAACGCGGTATAGCCGACAGAAAACAGGATGCCGCAGGTCAGAGCACAGAAGAAACCAAACGCGGAGCTTTGCCGCACCGCGCCGTAGTCCTTTCTGCCCAGCGCCCGGCTCATCATGCTGGAGCTGCCGACGCCGAACAGATTGTTGACAGCGTTAAAGGCCAGCAGCACCGGAGCGGCCAGGGTCACGGCGGAATTTTGGATCGGGTCGTTGAGTATTCCAACAAAATATGTGTCCGCCAGGTTGTACAGGACCATGACCAGAGAGCTGAGGACCGTGGGCACGGCCATGGTCATGACTGCTTTCGGGATCGGTGCCCGCTCAAACAGCTCTATTTTTTCGTTTTCGTTGTTTCTATCCATGGGAGCTTTCCTTTTCCGGTTTTCTTTTGAAGACGGAACCGCACCATACCCAGCCCCATCTGTTGACCTGCTCTTATTATACCAAAGTCTTTCCGAAATGGAATATCGGGCAAGCAGATCGAGACGATCGCAAATTGGAAATGTGGGGACACACGG
This sequence comes from uncultured Oscillibacter sp., assembly GCA_902476875.1. Classification (GTDB taxonomy): domain Bacteria; phylum Bacillota; class Clostridia; order Oscillospirales; family Oscillospiraceae; genus Oscillibacter. The sequence goes on from CABSFC010000004.1 coordinate 25,440, forward strand.
ATCAGGTGTCCCCACATCTTGAAGCTTACAGAGACGGGCGGGAAAAGCGCCCCCTCATACCTGGTAGCAACCGCCTCCGATAAATTCCCGCAGCAGGGAGGTCCGGGGCACGTCGTCCGCCGGGATGGGCAAAAAGTAGTTCAGGAATTTCAGGAGCCGTTTGGCCTCGATATATTCCTCGGAATCTTTGGGGACGCCAAAGAGCAGCGGCTCCACATAGGGCTTCAGAAGCGCGATCTCATAGACCAGCGCCGAGTTGAAGATCACATCCGCGCTGTCCTGGAAGGGGAAGATGTTGTTCTCCTCTCCGTTGCGGACAGACGGCCACATCCGGATCGTGGCCTGGGCGCTGTATCCCCGTGTCCTGGCGTCCCGCTCGATCCTCCGCAGCAGCCGGGCGTCCGTGGTGGGGATGCGGTTGTGGTCGTCGATGTTCAGCGTGGTCAGGCAGCTGATATAAATTTTATATTTGCTCTCCCTGGGCAGCGAATAGGTGAACTGATCGTTCAGACAGTGGATGCCCTCAATGACCAGAACGTCCTGCGCCCCCAGCGTCAGGTAATTGCCGGTGTATTCCCGGACGCCCTTTTTGAAGTTGAACTGCGGAATCTCTACGGTCTCGCCATGCAAAAGGCGCGTCATGTCCGCGTTGAACAGATCCACATCCATGGCGCCGAGGCTCTCAAAATCGTACTGGCCGTTTGCGTCCCGGGGCGTTTCGGCGCGGTTTTTGAAGTAGTTGTCCGTCGCGATGGCGTGGGGACGGAGGCCGCAGGCAAAAAGCTGTGTGGACAGCCGGTGGGAGAAGGTCGTCTTTCCGGAGGACGACGGGCCGGCGATCATCACAAAACGGACGCCCTTCCGGCGGGCGATCTCCTCCGCGATATCTCCGATCTTCTTCTCCATCATGGCCTCATGGGCCAGGATGATCTGCGAGGAATTTCCCTGGGAGATGGTCTCGTTCATCTCCGCCACATTGGAGACGTGCAGGGCCTCGGCTTTTACCGTGGCGTCATAGAGCTCCCGGAACACCTTGAGGGACGGCTGGAAGCTCCCCAGCCGGTCCGGATGCTGCGGATCAGGGAGGCGAAGAACAAATCCGCTTTCAAACAGCTGCAGGCCGAAGCACTTCAAATAGCCGGTGTGGGGGACCATGTATCCGTAGAAATAATCCGTGAAGCCATCCATGGAATAGACATTGACATGGGAGTTGATCCGAAAGCTGAGCAGCCGCGCCTTGTCGGGAAGCTGTACCTGCCGGAACAGTTCCACGGCGTCATCGGTATTGATGGAGGTTTTTCGGAGGGGAAGCTCCAGCCTGACAAGTTCTTCCATGCGGCGATCCACCCGCTCCAGCAGACCTTGATTCAGGACAAAGTTCCCCCGCGCCTGGATGAACAGCGCGTGACTGATGGAAAACTCAACGGAGATGCGTTCGAGGTTTTCCCGACCGACGACATCATAGAAGGCTTTCAGCATCAGAAAGACCACGCTGCGCTCATAGGTCTGCATTCCCGGTTTTTCTTTTGCCGTGATCATTTTCAGGGAGCAGTCTCTGTCCAGTGTTTTATGCAGCTCACAGAGCCGGCCGTCCCGGTTGACCAGCAGGATATCGTACTCGTACTGCTTCTGAAAATCATCCGCGATATCCCGGTAGGGTGTTCCAAACGGGTAGGAGCGTTTCGCTCCATCCACGGTCACACGCAATGCTTTGCCCTTTTCCATAGCGTACCTCCTGTTTGTATTTCCAGTATATCATAACCTGAAATCGCGGTTGGTGCAATGGATAAACCACTGCGGCGTGTCTGAATTTGCGCAGATTGAGAAAAATGTCCTGATTTTGCATAATTTGAAGAAAGTATCCCAAAAACAGGCATCACCCGCGCGTTTATCCATTTCTTCTTTTCAGAGCGTTCCCTATACTGTTTTCAATGGAAACGACCCACATTCTCCTGCTAAGACTTCCCTGGTTTCCAACCAAATAAGAGAAAGGAATGTAGAATATGGCTATCAAAGAGAGTATTCAAATCGCGGCAATCAAGCAGGCTTACGCGTATCTGGACAAGGACCCCGACGCAAACCTTCCCAAATTGATGGATCTGGCGGATAAAATGGATGCCGCCAATGCTTATGCGCCGCAGAGGGCAGCCATCCGGGAGGCTATCTCGGATCCCAATAACAACTGGTACCGCCTGATCAGGAGTCTTTGGGACGATGTGGATGACGCGGTCCGCAAGAAACTGTTTGAGAACTTTGTCATCAACGCCAACTTCCTGTGGGCGCCCCGGCGGGAGGCTGCTGAGAAACAGTATAACTGCAATGTGCCATGGGCCATTCTCATGGACCCCACCAGCGCCTGCAACCTGCACTGCACCGGCTGCTGGGCCGCAGAGTACGGCAACAAGCTGAATATGGATCTGAACACACTGGATACCATCATCTGGCAGGCTAAGGAGCTGGGCATCCATATGTTCATCTACTCCGGCGGCGAGCCGCTGATGCGGAAGAAGGACATCATCGCCCTGTGTGAGCGGCACAACGACTGCGTGTTCCTCTCCTTCACCAACGGCACCCTTATCGACGAGGAGTTTGCCGACGAGATGCTGCGGGTGGGCAACTTTGTCCCCGCCATTTCCGTGGAGGGCTTTGAGGCGGGCACTGATTTCCGCCGGGGCCAGGGCACCTTCGCCCGGGTCAAAAAGGCCATGGAGCTGCTCCACCGGAAAAAGCTGCCTTTCGGCCTGTCCTGCTGCTACACCTCCCAGAATGTGGAGATGATCGGCAGCGAGGAATACTTCGACTGGATGGTGGAGATGGGCGCCAAGTTCTGCTGGATCTTCACCTATATGCCCGTGGGGAGCGGCGCTCCCACCGATTTGATGGCCACCGCCGAGCAGCGGGAGTTTATGTATCATCAGGTGCGGGCTTTCCGTAAGACCAAGGCGCTGTTCACCATGGACTTCTGGAATGACGGCGAGTTTGTGGGCGGCTGCATCGCCGCCGGGCGCAATTACTTACATATCAATGCCAACGGCGATATCGAGCCATGCGCGTTCATTCACTACTCAGACTCCAACATCAAGGACAAGACCTTGATCGAGGCTTTCCAGTCCCCGCTGTTCATGGCCTACCGGGCCGGACAGCCCTTCAGCGACAATCTGCTGCGCCCCTGCCCGCTGCTGGATAATCCCGGCGCTCTGGCGGCCATGGTGGAAAAGTCCGGCGCCCACTCCACGGATATGCAGATGCCTGAAGACGTCCGCGACCTGTCTGAAAAGTGCCGCGAGAAAGCGGAGCGGTGGAAGCCCGCCGCCGACCGCCTGTGGGCGTGCAGCCACGGCTGTGCCAGCTGTTCCGGTCACGGCGGGGAATGAGCAAAGATCGATCCGCCGCGGCCCCGGGCCACGGCGGATCGAATGAATGGATCGTGTGTGGAGGCAAGAATATGCGTGACTATGTACTCAGCTGTGAATCCACGGTGGATCTTTCCCGGCAGCATCTCGATGCGCGGGGCATCTCGTTCATCAGCTATCCCTATGAGCTGAACGGGAAATCATATAAAGACGATTTGGGGAAGACGATCCCCTATGACCAGTTCTACGCGGCCATGGCGGCCGGCGCGGAGACCAGGACCGCGCAGATCAATGCCTACGAATTTGAGGAATACTTTGAGCCGTTTCTGCGGGAGGGAAAGGATGTTTTGCATCTGTGTCTGTCCTCCGGAATCACGGGGGTCATCAACTCCGCTCAGATGGCAAAACAAAATCTGGAGGAGAAATATCCGGGACGAAAAATCTATCTGGTGGATTCTTTGGCCGCGTCCTCCGGCTGCGGCCTGCTGATGGACAAGCTGGCCGACTTGCGGGACAGCGGAGAGGGCATAAATACGTTATACGAATGGACAGAGCGCAATAAACTGCGGCTGCACCACTGGTTTTTCTCAACGGACTTGACCTTCTACATCAAAGGCGGCCGTATTTCCAAAACCGCCGGCGCCGTCGGCGGTCTGCTGGGCATCTGCCCGCTTTTGAATGTCAGCGTGGAGGGCAAGCTGATCCCACGGGAAAAGATACGCTCCAAGAAAAGGGTGATCCAGGCGATTGTTGACAAGATGGAACAGTATGCGGATCATGGACTGGGTTATTCGGAGCGGTGCTATATTTCCCATTCCGGTTGTCTGGAGGATGCGTGCCAGGTAGCGGAACTGGTGGAAGGGCGGTTTCCAAATCTGAAAGGCGGTGTGGAGATCAACAGCATCGGCACCACCATCGGCAGCCATACCGGACCTGGAACAGTGGCGTTATTCTTCTGGGGGACGCCCCGGGACAACTGAATCGTTGAGGTGCATATGAGAGTTGCGGTAATGACGGATACCAACAGCGGTATCTCTGTGGAGGAAGGAAAGAAACTGGGGGTCCATGTGATCCCCATGCCTGTCCTGATTGATGGACAGACCTATTATGAGGGCGTTAACCTGGCCCATGACGAATTCTACCGCTTCATGCTGGAGGGGAGGGACGTATCCACTTCCCAGCCGTCACCCGGAGATGTACTGGATATGTGGGACGGTATTCTGGAGACACACGACGCGCTGGTTCATATCCCCATGTCCAGCGGCTTGAGCACGACCTATCAAACCGCTTTGGCTTTGGCGGCGGATTACGGAGGCAGAGTCCAGGTAGCGGATCACCGCTCTGTATCCGTCCCCCAGCGGTACGCGGTGCTGGATGCCTTAAAAATGGCCGCGGAGGGCTGGTCCGCCGAAAAAATCAAGCTGACGCTGGAGAGCGCGGCGCAGGATACGATCATATATATTGGCGTGGAAACGCTGGAATTTTTGAAGAAGGGCGGCCGGATCACACCTGCGGCGGCAAGGATGGGGACGGTGCTCCAAATCAAGCCGATCCTCCAGATCAGAGGAGAGCGGCTGGATGCCTATGCCAAGGTGCGCGGGACAAAGCACAGTAAGCGGCGTGTGATCGAAGCGGTCAAAGCGCGTGCTGCCGAATACGAAAGGAACGGCGAGCCGTTTGTAATTGCCGCGGCGGGGAGCTTTCTTAAAAAAGCGGAGGAGACAGAATGGATCAGAATGGCACAGGAGGCGTTTCCCGGAAGGGCGATCCATTATGACCCGCTGGCGTTCAGCATCGGATGCCATGTAGGCCCTGGAGCGTTTGGCATGGCTGTGAGCAAAAGAGCTCCCGCAGGGAACGGACCGACGGACGGCAAAGCGGCGGACGGACTGCTGCCGTGAGATATGGGTGGAGGGATCTCTATACTGGCTCGGAGCGTAACACTTGCCATTTTATCCGGACTCCTCTATACTGTAACGACAGATTAAGGTGGGACAAGGCGGGTGAGCAATATGGCACAGTTTACTGAAAAGGCAATTATAGATACCTTTACCAGGCTGTTGGAGCAGATGCCGCTGGATAAGATCACGGTCCGAGACATCATTACGGAATGTGGGATCAGCCGCAATACCTTTTATTATCACTATGGCGATATTTACGCGCTGCTGGAGGCATCGCTGCGGCGGGATATCAGGCAACTGAAAGAGAAGCGGTGTGAAGGCGACGGCTGGTACGAAAACCTGCGGCAGATATTTTTCTACATATCAGAAAACCGCAAGCGGGTATATCATATTTATAACTCAGTCAATCACGATATGCTGGCGCAATATATATTCCAGGCAACGGAAGAACTGTTTATGGGATACGTCAGGGAGGCGGCGGGGGATTTAAAGGTTTCTGAAGATGATCTGCATTTCCTCTGCTTTTCTTATCAGTCCATGCTTGAGGGGATGCTGCTGAACTGGCTCCGGCGGGGAATGCAGGGCGACCCTGTCGAATATCTGGACCGCGCCCATCGGCTGCTGCTGGGCAACACCCGCAGGATACTGGAAGCCAGCCTGCAAACAAAGGAACCTCTCTGATTTATCACAAAATGAGGCATTGCTTGAAGCTGGGCATTATGGATGTAGGCGGCAGTGCGGGTGAAATAGCGTATCTATGAGGACGATATAACCGGCGCAATCTCTCACGACCGGTTTTTGAAGTTATCCGCCGAGTATGAAGCGGAGCAGAAAGAATTGATGGAGAAAGTCAAGGCAGATCGGGAAATGGTGCGCACTTACGAGCAGGACAAAGCGGATTTTGACAGCTTCGCGGCGGTAATCCGTAAGTCTGTAAGTATGTTGGCATTACCGAACTCACGCCCACGATCGTCAATGAGTTTGTGAAGAAGATTATCGTCCATGCGCCGGACAAGTCTAGCGGGCACCGACGGCAGAAAATCCAGATTGTCTGAAACTTCGTCGGGGAACTGAAACAGGACGAGGACGGGCAGACCATTGAACGGCAGAGAAAAAGCAAGGCGGCATAGTCGAAAGGCTATGCCGCCTTGCGGTATTGAAATTACTTCCTTATGGATAGGCGGCTAATGGTTACAGGTTTCTTTTTTATACACTTGCGGGTCTCTCCCTTACATTTTCCCTTTACAGGCGCGAAACGCCTTGAATAAAGGCATCTATCCTGTCTGCACTGGCCCATCTTGATATCATTGCTGATCTCTGGGAAGAGCAGATCTCTCATCTTGACAGCGAGCCTTGTTTTCCAGAGAAGTATCCTTCTTTTTCACCTTACTCGAAGCACTGGGACAGGTAGGAGTCGAGCTGGAAAAAATCTTTGATATGCTGGCAGGACAGGGAGCGGATCTGCTGGAGATCTCCCAGGCGGATAGCTTGGACCAGAGGACGGTGAAGGTGGATCTGGATCAAACTCCGCTCCACATCCGTGTACTTGGATATCTGGATCAGATGGATCTGCTGGTATAAGGCATACTGCTGTTTGATGAGCATGGAGTTTCTGGAGATCTGAGCGATGGCAAGATGGAACTCACTGTCTGTATGGATGCGGCCATAAATGTCCCCTTGGATCGTTGCCTGCTCACAGGTGTCCGCCAATTGGGAAAGATGGTTGAACTCTGCGGCGCTGCCATAATAAGACGCCAACTGGGCTGCGAGAATGTCCTGGGACAGACGGATGGTACCGATCTCAGACACCTCTTGATCAGAGAAGCATCTGACAGTGGCTCCTTTGTTTTGCGCGATCGTCACAAGTCCTTCGGAGGCGAGCTGGCGCAGCGCGTCGTGAATGGGGGTCCGGCCGATAGAGAGCTTGGCGGCGATTTGAAGCTCGGGGATGCGGGATCCCGGAAGCAGCTCCATCCGAAAGATCATGTTCTTGATTTGTTCGTAGGCAGCTTCGCGCTGAGAAATCATGGCGTGTTTCCTCTCTTTGCCAGCAGTTTTTTCATTTTACATCGAAAGCTACGATACCATATTTTTTCCATCCGGTCAATCGGCCCTTTTCTGAAATATCCGCCAGACCTTCGCCACAAAATGTTATTTTCCATAAAATACGTTATATTTTTTATGATCTTTGTTGAATGTAGCGATCATACATTGACAAATTGCATGCAATATTTTATAATTGCATGCAATTTGGTGCCCGGAATCGTTTTGCGGTACCGCCGGGCAGGATGCTGAAATATAGCAAGGGGGATAACAGATATGGCAAAGAAAATTGAAATCATGGACGGCAACCAGGCGGCGGCGTATATCTCGTACGCTTTCACCGAGGTGGCGGGCATCTTCCCGATCACCCCGTCCTCTCCCATGGCGGAGCATGTGGACGAATGGGCCGCCAACGGCAAAAAGAATCTCTTCGGCCAGCCGGTGCAGGTGGTGGAGATGCAGTCTGAGGGCGGCGCCGCCGGCACGGTCCACGGCTCCCTCCAGTCCGGCGCCCTGACCACCACTTACACCGCCTCCCAGGGCCTGCTGCTGATGATCCCGAACATGTACAAGATCGCCGGCGAGATGCTGCCGGGCGTGTTCCACGTCTCCGCCCGCACCCTGTCCGCCCACGCCCTGTCCATCTTCGGCGACCACTCCGACGTCATGAGCGTCCGCAGCACCGGCTTCGCCCTGCTGGCCTCCTCCTCTCCGCAGGAGGTCATGGACCTGGGCGCCGTGGCCCACCTGGCCGCCATCCACTGCCGGATGCCCTTCCTGCACTTCTTCGACGGCTTCCGCACCTCCCACGAGATCCAGAAGATCGAGGCCCTGGACTACGAGGACCTGCGCCCTCTGGTGGATATGGACGCCTTGAAAGCTTTCCGCAAGCACTCCCTGAACCCCGAGCACCCCTCCACCCGGGGCACCACCGTCAACCCGGACATTTTCTTCCAGTGCCGGGAGGCCTGCAATGAAAAGGTGGCCGCCATCCCCGCCGCCGTGGAGTATTACATGCGGGAGGTGGGCAAGCTCACCGGCCGGACCCACCACCTGTTCGACTACTACGGCGCCCCCGACGCGGAGCGGGTCGTGGTCCTGATGGGCTCCGGCGCCGAGACCTGCAAGGAGACTGTGGACTACCTGACCGCCAGGGGCGAGAAGGTGGGCCTCATCAACGTCCACCTGTACCGCCCCTTCTCCGCCGAGCATTTCCTGGCCGCCGTCCCCGCTGCCTGCAAGAAGCTGGCCGTGCTGGACCGCACCAAGGAGCCGGGCGCTATGGGCGAGCCGCTGTACCAGGACATCTGCTCCGTCTACAAGGAGCGGAACATCCCCATGGAGATCGTGGGCGGCCGGTACGGCCTCTCCTCCAAGGACACCACGCCGGGCCAGATGCTGGCGGTGTTCGACAACCTGAAGCAGGACGCCCCCAAGAACGACTTCACCATAGGCATCGTGGACGACGTGACCTTCACCTCCCTGCCCGTCACCCAGGAGATCGAGACCTCCCCCGCCGGACAGACCAATGTGGAGATCTGGGGCATGGGCTCCGACGGCACTGTGGGAGCCAACAAGAACTCCATCAAGATCATCGGTCACGCCACGGAGCTGTACTGCCAGGCGTACTTCGTCTACGACTCCAAGAAGTCCGGCGGCCTGACCCAGAGCCACCTGCGCTTCGGCAAAGAGCCTATCCGCTCTCCCTATCTGGTCACCTCCGCCGATTTCGTGGCCTGCCACACCCCCTCCTATGTCCACAACTACGACATGGTGCAGAATCTGAAGGAGGGCGGCACCTTCCTGCTGAACTGCCAGTGGGACATGGAGGGCCTGGAGCGGGAGCTGCCCGCCTCCATGAAGCGGGCCCTGGCCGCCAAGAAGGCTAAATTCTACACCATCGACGCCACCAGCATCGCCCGGGGCCTGGGCCTGGGCAACCGCACCAACACCATCCTGCAGGCCGCCTTCTTCAAGCTCACCGGCGTCATCCCCATCGACCAGGCGGTCACCGAGATGAAGGACGCCATCTACAAGACCTATTACAAGAAGAAGGGCCAGGCCGTGGTGGACATGAACAACGCCTCCATCGACCACGGCATCAACGAGCTGGTGGAGATCGCCATCCCCGAGGCCTGGGCGAACGCCCAGGACGCCCCAGTTGAGAACACCGCCCCCGCTTTCATCCAGGACGTGGTGTCCGTCATGAACCGCCAGGAGGGCAACAGCCTGCCCGTCTCCACCATGGTGAAGTACGGCCTGGAGGACGGCACCTGGCCCGCAGGCACCTCCAAGTACGAGAAGCGGGGCGCCGCCGTGGAGGTCCCCGTGTGGGACCCGAGCAAGTGCATCCAGTGCAACCAGTGCGCCCTGGTCTGCCCCCACGCCGCCATCCGGCCCATCCTGCTGGACGAGCGGGACGAGGCCGCCAAGCCCGCGGGCTTTGAGACCGTAGCGGCCAAGGGCATGAACGGCAAATACACCTACCGTATGCAGGTCTCCCCCTACGACTGCACCGGCTGCGGCAGCTGCGCCAACGTGTGCTTGGCCAAGGACAGCGCCCTGACCATGGCGCCCCTGGCGGACCAGCTGAAGGAGGCGGACAACTGGACCTTCGCCGTGGAAGAGGTGGAGATCAAAAAGGACGCCGTCAGCGCCAAGAACGTCAAGAGCTCCCAGTTCGCCAAGCCCTACTTCGAGTTCTCCGGCGCCTGCGCGGGCTGTGGCGAGACCCCCTACATCAAGCTGGTGAGCCAGCTGTTCGGCGACCGCATGTATGTGGCCAACGCCTCCGGCTGCTCCTCCGCCTACGGCGGCTCCACTCCCTCCTCCCCCTACTGCACGGATAAGAAGGGCTTCGGCCCCGCCTGGGCCATGAGCCTGTTTGAAGACAACGCCGAGTACGCCTACGGCTTCCTGCTGGGCCAGAACGCCGTGAAGCGGCAGCTGCTGGCGGCCGTGGCGTCCCTGGCCGACAAGGGCATCGCCTCGGAGGCCTGCCGGGAGTATCTGGAGAAGGGCAATGTGGCCGAGGAGTCCCGCAGTGTCAGCGACGCGCTGCTGACGGCGCTGGAGGGCGTCGAGGACGAGGACGCCGCCTTTGTCCGGCAGAACGGCGAATTCCTGACCAAGAAGAGCGTGTGGGCCTTCGGCGGCGACGGCTGGGCCTACGATATCGGCTACGGCGGACTGGACCACGTTCTGGCCTCCGGCAGGGACATCAACGTGCTAGTGCTGGACACCGAGGTGTACTCCAACACCGGCGGCCAGTCCTCCAAGTCCACGGCGGCGGGCGCCATCGCCAAGTTCTCCGCCGGCGGCAAGGTCACCAAGAAGAAGGACCTGGGGCTCATGGCCATGAGCTACGGCTATGTGTATGTGGCCCAGGTGGCCATGGGCGCCGATCCCAACCAGACCCTGAAAGCCATCCGGGAGGCGGAGGCCTACGACGGCCCCTCCCTGGTCATCTGCTACTGCCCCTGCATTGAGCACGGCATGAAGTGCGGCATGGGCCTGAGCCAGGCGGAGGAGAAGAAAGCGGTGGAGGCCGGTTACTGGCACCTGTACCGCTACAACCCCGGCCTGAAGACCCAGGGGAAGAACCCCTTCACCTTGGACTCCAAGGCCCCCACCGGCGACTTCAGGCAGTACCTGCTGGGCCAGAACCGCTACGCCTCGCTGAAGCTGTCCTTCCCTGAAAAGGCCGACGCGCTGTACGCCAAGGCCGAGTCCGACGCCAGGGAGCGGCTGGAGAGCTACCAGAACCTGGCCAGGGACTGAGCGCCCAATAATAACCAAAAGCCGCCTCACATCCTGGGATGTCAGGCGGCTTTTTTCATCAATTTTAAAGAGAAGTTTCCCGTTCGGACTTTTGATTACGGAAGCTTTCAACATTGGAAAGATGTAACTGCATCATATGTGCGGCTAAAGCGGGGTCATTGACTGCGAGAGCATCCACTATGGCCTGGTGCTCCTTCAGAGTCTGCGGCAGGCAGTCCATGGCGAATACGCTTTCCGTGAAGTTTTTGTATGCAATCCGAATGGAATTGAACATAATGATCAGCAATTCATTATGTGTCATCTTCATCAGATAGGAGTGAAACTCAAAGTCATACTGGGAGAGGGCGACCGAGTCGCCAGAGGAATCATTCATTTTTTGAAGAATGCCTTCCAGACGTGTAATATCCTTTTTGGTTGCTTTCTTTGCAGCCAACTGCACAGCGCCGACCTCCACGATCTGACGGTATTCAGCCAGATTTTGGGCATCGGTCTGTTTGGCGATAGCGTCAAAATTCATGGTGTTTCGGTAGCTCTTTAAGTCATTGACATAAGTACCGGATTTGCTGCGCGTGATCAACTTCAAGGTCTCCAGAGGGGAATATGCTTCGCGCAGACTGCTGCGCCCGATATTCAGCTTTTTACAGAGCTCGTTTTCATTGGGAAAGACATAGCCGGGAGGCAGTTCACCGCTGATGATCGCGTCGCGCAAACGGTTGAATAAAATCTCAGAGATGTGCTGCCGGCCTCCCACTGCAAGATTGTCCCAAAAGCTGAGATCTTGTTCTGAAGTCGTATTCTTATCAAGTGGCATGAATGGTCACGAAGCTCCTTATGGATATATAAAATAAATAGGTAATATGCTGGAGAATTTTCTATTATATGGAAACCTCTAAAATGAAAGGATGGCTTCTCAGATCAACAAATTTTTCTGCCCTGGGAAAAGTAGGCGTAAGAATACAACAGGAACAGGAAATTTCTTCAATATTTTATTAAATTCTTAGCGAAAAGTCAATGCCTTTTAACGAGAAGTGAGAATAATCTCCAAAAGAGACAGAGCTAGCTAATAAAAGTTGGAGATAGATCGAAAATGGGCAAACAACAGACATTCGGAGAATGAATTCGACAGATAAGAACTAAAAAGAGAGGGGATTTTGTCTATTCTGTACGAATCAAGTAGAAAATTTGTTTCAAATATGTGAATTGACAAATGCCTCCTACTTTGCTAACATAATCATGTAGGATGTAAGACAACATACATAATACAAAAGATAAACTGCATTATAAAAAGGAGGAAGCATGAATGGCAAACCAAGTACCTAAGACGGATGGTCGCGGATTCCCCTCAGGGGCATATCTGAACCAGAACCACCCCATGGACCGGACGCAGTGGCTAGAGGATACCTTTCCTGAGTGGGGAACCTTCCTGAATCAGGAGATCGAGAATTATGAGGTGCCCAAGGGCCAGGTCAGCCTTTGGTGGTGCGGAGGTCCTTCCTGGGTCCTGAAGACCGATGAGGGCGGCATCTTCATGATCGACCAGTACTGCGGTCCCTCTATGTACACCGAGCTGTACTACTGTGGTGTCTGCAAGCAGGCCGGCGCCGACAGCATCAACTGGATCCGTCTGAACCCTCAGGTGATCGATCCCTGGCGCTTCAACCATATCGACGGCATTTTCTGTACCCATGCCCACCAGGATCACTGCGACCTGTACGCCGTAAAGGCGATGGAGGCAACCACGGACGCTCCGTTCTACGCGCCTCCCGCCGCAGTGAAAAAACTGCAGGGTTTTGGCGTTTCCGATGACCGCATCGTTCTGGCGAAGGTTGGCGAGTCTGTGAAAGTCAAGGGCGCTGAGGTGGACTTTTTGATCTGCTACGACCAGACCGCCATTAAGACTGGCGAGGGCGACGTGCTCCTGCCCTTTGAAGAGGCCGCCTGTTGCTATCTGTTTAAGACCAGCGCCGGAAACATTCTGTTCATGGGCGACACTTGGTATCACGACGGCTATGTAGCCATTGCGCAGAAGTACGATATTGATGTGGCAATCTTCGACATGGGCTGCAACGCGCCCGGTGCCACCGACAAAATGACTCCCTATGACTGCGCCCGCGTTGGCCAGACCCTGAAGGCAAAGTTGCTGATCCCCGATCACTACGATAACTGGGCCAACACCGCCGGCGATCCCGAACTGTTGGTCAACCAGTTCACCCGCATCGTCAGCGAGAACACTCCCGAGATCAAGACAATGATTATGCGCTGCGGCGGCCGATTTAATTATCCTGCCGATAAGGACAAGGGACGTTACCGCTATCCCGACGGCAGCGAGAATTACGATTTCAGCAAGTCTACGTTCGCCAAAAAGTAAGTTCGGTTCCAAAACATGATTGAAAAGGGAGAATACAAATGAAAAAGATTACTGCTCTTGTGCTGACGCTGGTTTTGGCCCTGGGCCTGACGGCGTGCAGCGGCTCCAGCACCCCCTCGGATTCCACCAACAACAGCTCCGGCGGCGACACTTCCTCCGCACAGAAGGAGACCATCAGTCTGGTGATCGGCGCCGGCCATACCGCCGGCTCTATGGAGTACATCGACAGCCTGGACAACTTCTTCAAGCCCGAGGTCGCCAAGCGTGTTTCTGAGAACACCAACTATGAGATTGAGTGGACGGACGCCTACGGCACCGTGGTCGGCGTCGCTGAGACCGTGACCGGCACCCAAGACGGGCTGGTGGACTTCTGCGTGATCACCACCTCTCCCGTTTCCGGCCAGCTGCCCTATCACCAGTACAGCATCTATCTGCCCTTCAGCACCGGCGACAACACCATTCTGCAGAAGGTCTCCGACCAGCTGTATGAGGAGTTCTCCGATGAATTGATTACCTCCTTCGAGACCCAGTACAACCAGAAGTTGCTGGCCAAGATGGTCCTGGACTCCTATGAGATCTTCTCTTCTGATCCCATTGAGACGTTCGCTGACCTGAACGCCAAGAAGATCGGCGGCTCCGGTCGCAACCTGCTGTGGCTGGAGAACACCGGCGCCGTCGCGGTCCAATCCAACATGACTGACGGCTATACCTCTTTGCAGACCGGCTTGATCAGCGGTCAGTTTGCCGCTCCCCACTGGGCCGTGAAAGCAAACTATCAGGACATCTGCAAGTATGCCACCGACATCGGCCTGGACTCCACCATGGGCGAGCTGCTGACAGTCAACCTGGACAAGTGGAACTCTCTCCCCACTGAGGTGCAGGATATCATTCTGGAGGTCAGCAAGGAACTGGAGGAGTACCATCTGCAGTACACCAACGATTGCCGCGCGAAGGCGTATGAGGCTTTCGAGGCTGCCGGCGGTACGATTGTGAAGTGGTCCGACGAGGAGAAGGCCGCCTGGCTGGCTGCTCTGCCCAACCTTCCCGACACGGCTACCGAGCTTGGCTCTACCGGCCTGCAGATCCTGGAGCGGTATGTTGAGCTGCTCAAGGAGAATGGCGTCGACATCCCCCGCGATTGGGAGTTCAATTATTGATCTGGGGCGTTGCTGCCCTATGCGGTCAACAGGTGAACGAGCATAGTTAGGGAAAAGCCACGGGCTGAATCTGCTTTTGAAGATATCAACCCGTGGCTTCCCTGTGTCACATGTAATTGAGCAAGGGGTGAAGATAACCGATTATGAAAATATTAAAGAGAATTAACAATGCTTTGATCGCAATCTCCAAGCTTTTGTGCCTGTTGGGCGGCATCATGCTGATTGCTATGATGCTGATCACCTCTGCGGACGTTGGACTACGGACTTTCACACACTCTACTTTTGCCGGCGCTTCCGTTGTTGTGCGGAACATGCTGGTAGTGGCTATGTTTTTGGGACTTCCCTACGTGACGTTCATGGGGGGACACACCCGGTCTGAGTTTCTCTATGCCCGCGCCCCCTCTAAGGTTCAGTGGGTATTGGATCTGATCGCCGAGGGAATCGGCACGGTCCTGTTCCTTTTAATGGCGTATTCCATGATTAAGCCCACGCTGCAGTCTTTTGCAACCAGTCAATTTGATTCCGAGGGCACCTTCCTGATGCCCATGGGTCCCTTTTATGTTCTGGCCCTGTTTGGCGCATGGTTCACCTTCTATGCGGCAATCTACAATTTCATCACACGGATCCTGCAAGCTGTAAAAAAGGAGGATGAGGCTAAGTGAATACAAGTATTGCTATTGCCTTAGTGACCATCGCGCTGCTGTTTGTCTTTGTGTTTGCCGGCGTCCATATCTCTTTCACTCTGATGACTTTGAGCTTTGTCGGCCTGTATCTTGTCACCAAGAATCCGGCGACGGCTCTGAGCGTGATTTCGACCACGTCGTTTAACGCCATCCGCACCTATACCTACTGCGTGATACCCCTCTTTATGCTGATGGGTACGATCATGGCGGTTTCCGGCACGGCAGGCGACCTGTTTAAGTGGGCGCACAAAATGCTGGAGAAGATCCCCGGCGGCCTGGCCGCGGCGACCGTCATCGGCAACGCGGTATTTGCCGCCGTTACCGGCGTCAGCGTGGCCTCTGCCACGGTTTTCAGCCAGGTGGCCATCCCTGAAATGCGGAAATACAAGTATGACCCGAACTTTGCAACCGGAATTGTCTGTGGTTCCTCCAACCTGGGGATGATCATTCCTCCCAGCCTGTTTTTCATTGTGTACGGAACGGTGGCACAGGTCTCCATCGGCCAGCTGTTCGTGGGCGGCATTGTCCCCGGCATTATCATGGCCTCGATCTTCATCGCCTACACGTCCTTTTACGGAAGCCGCCATCCCAGTGTCATTGGCCTGGATGAGAATCACAAGCCTTTGTATGAGGACCCTGACCAGAGCGGCAAGCTGAAATCCACACTGCATGCCTTGCCCATCGTTGCGCTGATCATCATCGTGCTGGGCGGTATTTGGGGCGGCTTCTTCACCCCGACTGAGGCCAGCGCCATCGGCTGCCTGGGCGCCTTTATCATCGCCCTGTGCAAGCGGTCCCTGACCTGGAAGAGTACCGGCTCTATCCTGCTGGACACCAGCAAGTCCAGCGCCGGTATCCTGCTGCTGTTAGTCTCCGCTCAGATGTATGGCCGGCTGTTGAGCGTCAGCGGCGCGGTGAGTTGGGTCTCCAGCTCCATTCTGAACGCCAACCTTCCCGGCTGGCTGCTGATTGGGATCTTCCTGCTGCTGATCCTGGCCCTCGGCTGCGTGATCGACGGCAACTCCATCATTCTGCTGACGACGCCCATTATCCAGCCGGTGACCCAGGGCCTGGGCTTTAACCAGGTTTGGTGGGGCGTCATCGTGGTTATGGCCGTCTGCATCGGCCAGATCACTCCGCCCTTCGGCACGATCGTATTTGCCTGCAAAAACGTGCTGGGCGACATCGTGGACGTTGCCACGATCTTTAAGCACACCGCGCCCTACATCATCCTGATGCTTCTGACCATCGCCATCTGCATGGCGTTCCCCAGCCTTGTGCTTTTCCTGCCCAATATGATGATGTCCTGACCGCTGCGTTCTGCTCCCGGGACGGCTGTCCCGGGAGCAAGAGGGCGCGTTTGGACCCGATTATTTTGAAAAAAGGAGAAACTGTGATGCAAAAAGAATACTATGTTGGCGACCATGTGATTGCTCCACACCATACTGCGTTCTTCGTGGCGGACCTGGAGGAGAGCGTACAGTTCTACCAGGAGGTATTCGGCTTTGAGGTGCTGTACTATGGCGTTGTGGAGGTCGCCAATGAGCGGCTGGCCATGCTCCGTTTGAAGGACTTCACGCTGGAGCTGCTGTGGGTGCCCACCCATACTCTGGAGGAACTGCGCGAGAAGTATCTGCAGGTCGATCACCACTTTGCTATCCTGGTGGACGACATCCACGAGGTCAAGAACAAGCTGCTCAAGCACCCCAAGGTGACCTGCGAGGAGGTCGATATCCGCAATGTACCCAATCTGGGCGACATGGACCTCCTGGTCACGTTTTTCCGCGGTATCAACGGCGAACGGTTCGAGATCATGCAGAACATCAAGGGACGGAACTGATCTGTTTCCCGCATCCCGTACCATTCCAAGCAGGGATGAAATATAGAGAGAACCGGAGCGGTCTGCTCTGTGAGAAAGGATGATTCAGATGTATCAGCAAAAAGACATCCATAAGGTGCTTCTGGCCGGCGCCGGCGTCATGGGCTCATCTTTCGCCCAGATCTTTGCCAAACACGGCTATGAGGTTATTCTCTATGATATTTCGGAGAAAAGTCTGGAGAAAGCCCGTGGCGTGATCTCTGTGAACCAACAGGCGGAAATGGAGAACGGCAACCTGAACGCGGAAGAATCCGCCAGACTGATCGACCGTATCACGATGACCACCTCTAAGGACTGCTTTGCACAGGCGGATTTTGTGCTGGAGTCCACTGTGGAGAACATGGAGCTGCGGCATGCTTTCTGGCGCGAGGCGTCTGCGCTTGCAAAGCCCGAGGCAGTCTTATGCACGAATACCTCCGGCATGTCTATCACGGAGATCGCCAAGGCGGTGAAGGACCCCTCCCGCTTCACCGGCATGCACTGGGTCAATCCTCCTCACTTGATTCCCCTGGTGGAGGTCATCGCAGGCGAGGAGAGCGCGGACGAGGCGCTTCAGGTCGTATACGATGTGGCACTGAGTCTGGAGCAAAAGCCTGTGCGCGTCTACAAGGACCCCACCGGCTTTATTCTGAACCGGCTCCAGTACGCCATCGTCCGGGAGGCATGCTACTGTGTGCAGCAGGGCTATGCCAGCCTGGAGGACGTGGACAACGTGGTGAAGTACGGCCTGGGCATGCGCTATGCTGTTGTGGGCCCCTTTGAGACGATGGACTTCGGAGGTATCGACATTTTCAACCATGTGGGCAGCTATATGTTCGACAGCCTTTGCAATGACGGCGGCGTACCACAGATCTTAAAGGAGGCCTACGAGGCGGGCAAGTACGGCGTTAAGAACGGCAAGGGCTTCTATGATTACAGCGGCGATAAGGAAAAGCAGGCCTTTATGCGGCGCGACCAGGGGTTCATCGCGGTGGCTCATGGCCTGAAGGCGTTGGAGAAGAAAGCCTGATATGGAATGGTATCCGGAAAACGGTGAACCGCGTGAGCTTTCACCGTTTTCCAGGACCATGAACGAAAAATTATAAGGAGAAAAAGCGGATGCAGCGGATACTGAATGATCCTGATAATATCGTCGATGAGATGCTGGAGGGCTTTTTAAAGACACACCCCGATATCGTGGAGAGAACAGGCAACAAACGCGTTGTGAAATCCACGACGCCGCTTGCCGGACGGGTGGCAGTGGTCACGGGCGGCGGAAGCGGTCATAAGCCCGCTTTCGTCGGCTATGTGGGCAAGGGAATGTGCGACGCAGCCGCTGTGGGTGAGATTTGCTCCTCCCCGACGGCGGCTGCTTTCCTGGATGCGTTTCGGACTGTGGACAGGGGCAGGGGAGTCGCTTGCCTGTACGGCAATTACTCCGGCGATAACATGAACGTCAAAATGGCGGTTAAAATGGCGAAAAAACAAGGGGTGACTGTGAAAACCGTGGTCGCCAACGACGACGTGGCCAGTGCTCCCAAGGATCAGAGGGAGAAGCGCCGTGGCGTGGCGGGCGAGGTATTCATGTGGAAGATCGGCGGCGCCAGGGCGGCGGCCGGCGGCAGCCTGGACGAGGTGGTTGCCAGTGCACAGAAGGCCATCGACAATTGCCGCAGCGTGGGCATCGGACTCTCGCCCTGCACACTGCCTGCGGTAGGGCATCCCAACTTTGAGATCAAACCCGGAACTATGGAGGTGGGCATCGGCCACCACGGCGAGCCCGGTGTGGAGGTGTGCCCCCTGGAGACCGCGGCCCAAATGGCGCGCCGCATGACGGATATCGTACTGCCGGATCGCCCCTTTGTGGGCGGAGACGAGGTTGCTATTTTGGTCTCCGGCCTGGGCGCTACCCCTGTAATGGAGCTGTACGTGCTCTATAATGAGATCGAGAAGATTTTGCGCGAAAAGAACATCAGGGTGCACCGTGCCTATGTGGGGAATTACTTCACCTCTCTGGACATGATGGGCGCCACCCTGACGGTGATGAAACTGGATGATGAGCTTCGGGAGCTGCTGGACGCGCCGGCATGGACCGTCGGCTTTCAGCAGCAGTAAGGAGGGAGCGTATGGAAAGCTTTCGAAATGACGCTGGAAGAGCAATTCTTCTGGGCATGGTCAAGGCTATTCAGGAGAACAAGGCGTTTCTGAGTGAGGTGGACGGCCTGATCGGAGACGGCGACCATGGCATGAACATGGCCAAGGGCTTCACCGTTTTTGAGCAGCGGGACCTGGAAGCGGAGATCGCTTTCTCCGAGGGACTGGACCGGCTGGGCAACATCCTGTTTTCTGAGATTGGCGGCTCCATGGGACCGATCTACGGCACAATTTTCATGGAAATGGCGGACGCGGCAGAGGACGCGAGGGAAATTGATCTGCCGCGCTTTGCCAAAATGCTGCGGGCCGGATTAGACGGCTTGTGCGACATTGTGGAAGCCCAGGTGGGCGACAAGACCCTGGTAGATACCCTGTCCCCGGCAGTGGACACACTGAAGCGTGCCGCCGCTGAGGGGGAGTCTTTTGCCGCCGCCTTGGCGGAGATGAAGGCCGCCGCCCTGGCCGGACGGGATTCCACCAGGGACATGGTCGCGAAATTTGGACGTTCCAGTCGCCTGGGCGAGCGATCCCGAGGCGTTTTGGACGCCGGCGCTACATCGTGCTGCATCATCCTACACGCGATGGCGGATGGGATCTTATCTTTACTGGAGGGGACTGTATGAAACTTGTGATCGGCTGTGATGAGGCGGCATACCGCCTGAAAATGATCCTGCTGGAACACTTGAAAAAGAAACATCCCGGAGTGACCGTCACAGATCTCGGCGCTGGCGAGGGGGAGGCGGTGCTCTATCCGGACGTGGCCTTCGCGGTAGCCGACGCAGTGGCTGCGGGGGAGTATGAGCGGGGGATCCTGCTGTGTGGTACAGGCGTCGGCATGGCTATCTGCGCCAATAAGGTCCCGGGCATCCGCGCCGCCGTGTGTCACGACCCCTATTCCACGGAGCGCAGCCGGAAGAGCAACGATGCGCAGATCATGTGCATGGGAGAGCGGGTCATTGGTACAGAGCTGGCCAAGTGTCTGGTGGACATCTGGCTCCGGTGCGATTTTGCTGGCGGCGGAAGCGCTCCGAAGGTGGCGGAGATCCAACGGTTGGAGCAGGTGCATATCCAGAAAGCAGCAAGGCGGTAAATACGGCTGCAGACAGCTCCGCTGTCTACGCAGAGAAGAGTTGGGAGTGGTTCTATGATGAATGTTGAGAAAAAAGTACTGGTGGACGGCGTACCATTCATCTATGCTGTGAGCCTGGTAGAGGTAGACGGAAGGCCCTATTACGCTGCTGCTTCGGAAAACCGGGAGGGAAAAGCGTTTTTGATCGATTGCGAAACAGAGGAGGTTTTTTCCCTGCCGGACGGGCCAGGCGGGATTATGACCTTTGTCAAGGCGGCGGGGGAGAGCGCTATGTTCTCCATCGAGCAATTTTTTCCCGTGTTTGACTCCGCTTTGGCAAAGATTGTCAAAACAGACCTGCATAGATCCGGGGATCAGATCATGGCTGTCAGAAGGGTGTTGGCGGAAGTCCCCTATGTGCACCGGATCGCCCAGCTTCAGGAGGCGGACGGTACCTTTCTGGCTGCAGGGATTTTATGCAAACACAAAGAGCGCAGCGACGACTGGTCCACGCCAGGAAGCTTAAAGATCGGCCGGTATGATCCGAACATGGAACAGCTCTCGCTGGAGACCGTCTATGAAGGCGTTTTCAAGCACCATGCCATGCAGATTCGAAAGAATGAGGCGGGCTGTGACGAGTTGTTTTTCGGCGGTACGGAGGGCTGCTTCCGCACTGTACGGTCCAGGCAAGACTGGGTGACAGAAAGGCTTCTGGACGTGCCAACCAGCGATATCGCCATTTTTGACTTGGACGGCGACGGACAGGAGGAACTGGCCATCATCGAGGGTTTCCACGGCGACAACGTGGCGGTGTTTAAAGAGGAAAAAGGTGGGTTCCGCCGGGTCCTGGATCTGCCGGCATCCTTTGGACATGTCCTCTGGAGCGGGACGCTCCTAGGCGCGCCAGCACTGGTCGTGGGCAGCAGAGCGAATGGAAAAGAACTGATTCTCTACCGGCTGAAGAGAGGCGCAGACGGTCGGATGAGCGTAGTCCAGCAGACAGAACTGGACCGAGGACAGGCCCCTGCGCAGATCTGGGTGGGAGAGAATACCGGACCCATCATCGCGACCAATCACGATGTGGGAGAATTGGCAAAGTACTCTTTTTCCTGAGAAAGACATCCCTGCCCCGGAAGAGCAGGCTGCACGCGATATCCAGCAGGACGGATCCGCAGTGGCAGGCTGTGAAGAGGCATTTTAGCGGAAAGGCGCCATGGGGGGAGGATGCATCGCCCTCTGCAAAACAAGGGAAAACGGATGGGTGGTCATGCCCGTCTCATAAAAAGGAGAATGTACAGTGGAGCGCAGTAAGAAAATTCTGATCGGCAATGAAAACCAATATTATCGAGCAACCTTAAAATCCATGGGATTTTCCACGGAGGACTTGAAGCGGCCGGTCATCGGCATAGCCAACGCTTGGAGCGAATGTGTCCCCGGCCACTACAACCTGAGGCAGGTCGCCCAGCGGGTGAAGGACGGTATTTACCGCGCCGGCGGAACGCCGATCGAATTTGGCGTGCTCGGCGGCTGTGACGGCATGGCGAACGGCCATGTGGGCATGCACTACATCCTGCCCTCCCGGGAGCTGGTCGCAAACTCTGTGGAGTCTATGGCTCAGATCAACCAGTTCGACGGACTGGTACTTCTGGGTTCCTGTGACAAGATCGTTCCGGGCATGCTGATGGCGGCGGCCCGACTGGACATTCCGTGCATCTTTTTGCCCGGCGGTCCCATGGAAGGCGGTGCTGTATTCGATGGCCGTCGATCCGACCAGACGACCGCCACGGAAGCCTATGGCATGCTGTCTGCCGGTAAGATCACGGAGGCGGAGTATACCGCGCTGGAGGACACCGCCTGCCCCGGCTGCGGCTCCTGCTCCTATCTAGGAACGGCCAACACCATGTGCAGCCTTGCCGAGGCCCTGGGTATGACATTGCCAGACGGCGGTACTGCGCCGGCCACCTCCGCCCGCCGGATGCAGTTGGGCGAGGAAGCTGGCGTGAAGATCATGGAGCTGGTGGAAAAGGAGATCACTGCTCGGAAAATACTGACCAACAGTTCCATCCGCAACGCGATCAAGGGCTGTCTTGCCATGAGCGGCTCCACCAACGCCGTCATGCATCTGACCGCCATTGCCCGGGAGGCGGAGCTGGATATCGATGTGCTCCAAACATTCGATGACTTGTCTGCCACGACTCCTCAGATCGCCAAGATGAACCCGGCCTGTAAATATAACATCGTGGACTTCTACCTTGACGGCGGCGTGCCCCGGCTCCTGGAGAACTTGCAGCCTATTTTAGAGACGGATGCCATGACGGTCACAGGAAGGACACTCGCAGAAAATATCGCCTGCCACAAGTATCTCTATCCCGCTACTGGTTTGGTCAACCACACGATGGACGATCCGTTCGGCTATACGGGCGGCGTGGCCGTGCTCAGGGGTAACCTGGCCCCTGACACCGGCATTACTAAGCCCGGAGCCTTCGACATCAGCCTTCACCACTTTGAAGGAGAGGCGATCTGTTTTGATTCGGAGGAAGAGGCGGAGGATGCGATCCTGGCCGGCCGGGTCCAGGCAGGACACGTAGTAGTCATCCGGTATGAAGGACCCAAGGGCGGCCCTGGCATGCGAGAAATGTATAAGGCTATGAAGTACTTATATGGCCGGGGGCTGGCGCGCTCGACCGCACTCATCACGGATGGCCGGTTCTCCGGCACCAACAACGGCTGCTTTGTGGGCCATATCTCTCCTGAGGCATCTGAGGGCGGTCCGATCGCTATCGTGCAGGACGGAGACAGAATCGTCATCGACGTGGAACAAAAGCTGCTGCAGCTCCAGGTGTCAGATGAAGAGATCGCCCGACGCCTGGCCGCCTGGGAGCCACCGACGCCCAAGTTTACCAGGGGCTGGCTGGGTTTGTACTGCAAGATTGCCGCCTCTGGCGCTGAGGGCGCGGTCATGAAATATGATAAGCTGTAAACAGCGGGTGGATAAAAGGCAATCCGGCGGAAACTGGATAACACCCCATTGGTTAGAAGGTGTACCATGCAGTATTGATCCTCCAGATGGGAGCATCAGATCTGATCAGCAAAAGATCGTCAAAGTCACCAGACATTTCCCGAACTTTGGGAGCAAGGGACTCTGCAGTTTCCTTTTTCCCGAAAACAGACCTCAGAGTGGGATCGGTCGGTACGGCGATCGGGAGCTTCTTCGCGCATATGGGAACTCCTGTAGTAAGGGGCGGATCTCTCTATATACAGGCTCCAGATCGCAAAAAGTTGCACGTTTCCATGCAATAAAATCATAATGATTTGGAAGCGTGCCCCGACCATATTCATATGCTCGCAGTACCGCCGAAGTACAGTGTATCGCAGATCATAGGATATTTAAAGGGAAAGAGCGGTTTGATGATTTTCGACCGACATGCGAATTTAAAGGACAAGTACGGAAACCGCCATTTCTGGGCGAAAGGGTACTATGTAGATACAGTGGGGAGAAATAAAAAGCAGATAGCGGAATATATCCGAAATCAACTTGAGTCGGATCAGCTGGCAGATCAGCTGGGGCTGAAGGAGTTTGTAGACCCGTTTACTGGCCGCGAGAACAAGTAGGCGTAACGAAATGCCCCTTAAGGGGTAGTCTGTGAAAGAATTGCAGTCGGCAAACCTTTCGGGGCCCTTTAATGGGCTTCGTCTGTATCGTGCCCTTCCAGGGCGTACTCAAGCTTTCGGCTTAGCCGGAGAGTTTGACTGAAATGCGCCGGCAGATCACTGGGGCCCATATCGCATCGGGGATCTTGCGCTGTGGTCCCAGGCTGATACCGCCCCCGCACAAGAATCACGCTTTGTTTTCAAATTTCTTGAGCGGATTATGAGAGGTCGATATGATAATAGATATCGATATCGTAAGGGGAACGCTTTATAAAAGGGCTTGATCGTATTATGTGCTGTTTGGGATGGACCCGGCAGTACCATTATTTTAGGGCGTCTATCCCATCTCGAAGTTTTTCATAGACGATGGCTTTTCACAGGATGCTTTCTTCAGCTCCCACATGGTGGCAGCGTCAGAAAAGGCCGGGAGGCTATCAAAGGGCGTTTTTCTTAGCCTACAGCTCTTCGCGGGCCAAAGTCGCAGAACAGGCGGCGCTGGAGGCCATCGGCATGGCATGGAGCGAGACGGGCAGACAGGGTGGAGGTGCGTCCGCCGCTGGTCCAGGCGGCCCAGAAAACAATGAGGCCCTTCGTTCCCGCCCGCGTCCGGCCCATGGCTGAGGCAGGTGGGAAAGAGGCGGACGGGCAGACCCAACGCCTTGGAACAAATAAGAGAGGCACGCATGGCGTGCCTCTCTCTGACGCTCAGCCCTCCGTTGGAATCGCCAGGTCCACCACGGAGATCCCGCGGCGCATGGCGTACTCCACGGTGTACCGGGTGCCGCCGGCGGAGCCGTCGAAAGCGGCGATCAGCAGAGACGCATGGTCCACCATGTAGCGGTCCCGCCGCTGCATACAGGAGGGCGTATACCGGGCGGAGACCAGGGTCTCCCAGTCGCAGGCCGCCACCAGGCGCCGGTACCGCTCCCGCTGGGCGGCGGGCCAGGCGTCCGCCTGGGTGGGGCAGGGGATGGCGGCCTCCACCGTCACGTCCGGGCGCCGCTCCCGCAGGGCCAGCACGCACTCGCAGAAATACAGGTCGCACCCCTGGGCCATGCCGCAGAGGAAGTGGCGGTAGCCCTGCTCATAGGCGGCCTCCACCGCGTCCGCGATCCGCTGCTTCAGCGCGAGACACCGCCCGTCCCGCTCATTGTAGCCCCAGGGCAGCTTGCCGGGCCGGTGCCCGGTAAAGCAGCAGGACTCCTGCCTTGCCCGCATGGCGCCGCCTCCTCTCCGATCATTTCTCTCAGTATAGAACGTTTGTTCGCGTTTGTAAAGACCATTTTCAGAGGTTTTCCGCAAAATGCCGCTTTTTCAAATTAAGGGTTGCATTTCCGGCGGGACTATCGTATACTATCTCCAGAAAGCAACTGAATACTTTGTCTTCAGGGCGGGGTGCGAGTCCCCACTGGCGGTAAAGTCCGCGACCGGATGCCATCGGCATCCGCTGACCCGGTGAAACTCCGGGACCAACAGTATAGTCTGGATGGAAGAAGATGAGTGCGGCAGAGCCGCGCACCGTTTGCGCGCTCCTTTGTTGTTTGTTCACCTTGGAGAAGTCAAAGGATCCAGGGTGTTTTCAAACAAAACAAAGGAGTGTATTTTTATGTCCGAACCCAATGTCAACGCCGTCTCCGCCCATCCTCAAACCAGCGTCAAGACCATCACCTCCCTGGCCATGCTGACCGCCATCGCCTATGTGGTGATGCTCCTCAGTAAGATGCTGCCCCAGGTCCTGAACTTCCTCCAGATGGATTTGAAGGACACCGTCATCTGCATCGGCGGTTTTGTCTTCGGCCCCCTGGCCGCCGCCATCATCGCCATCGTCGTGGCCGTGATCGAGATGTTCACAGTCAGCGACACCGGCATCTACGGCTGCATCATGAACGCATTTGCCACCTGCGCTTTCTGCTGCACCGCCTCTTTCGTCTATAAAAAGGTGCATACCAAAAAGGGCGCGGTCATCGGTCTGGCTCTGGGCACCCTGGTCCTGACGGCCGTGATGCTGCTGTGGAACTACCTCATCACGCCCCTCTATATGGGTATGCCCCGGGAAACAGTGGCCGCTATGCTGCCCACCGTCTTTCTGCCCTTCAACTTTGTAAAGGGCGGACTGAACATGGCTGTGATTCTGGTGCTCTACAAGCCGGTGGTCACCGCTCTGCGGAAAGCCCGTCTGGTGCCGGAAAGCCAGGCGCCTGTTCAGAGCGGCGGCAAATTCAACGCCGGCTTCCTGCTGTTCTCTCTGGCTTTGCTGGCTACCTTCGTGGTCCTGACTCTGGTGCTGATGGGCATCATCTGAGTTCTTCATACCGGTTTACTCATAGAGAAGCGGCGCGCCGCTTTCCTCTTTTCAAACCCGAACAGATGTGCTATACTCGTTGCATGAGAACTGTACGGGAGGAGGGACCCCATGGACCGCGTCATTCTCCACTGCGACCTGAACTGCTTTTACGCCTCGGTGGAGCTGCTGAGCCACCCGGACCTGCGGGATGTGCCCGTGGCCGTCTGTGGCGATCCCTCCTCCCGTCACGGCATCATCCTTGCCAAGAACGAGCCCGCCAAGCGCTTCGGCGTCCAGACGGCGGAAACCGTCTGGCAGGCCAAGAAGAAGTGCCCGGACCTGGTGCTGCTGCCGCCCCACCACAAGCTGTACCGGGACTATTCCCAAACGGTCAACGCCATTTACGACCAGTACACCGACCTGGTGGAGCCCTTCGGCATCGACGAGAGCTGGCTGGACGTGACCCACACCCTCCACCTCTTCGGCGGGGACGCCCGGGCGCTGGCGGACACTCTGCGGGAGCGTCTGCGCCGGGAGCTGGGGCTGACCCTCTCCGTGGGCGTCAGCTTCAACAAGGCCTTTGCCAAGCTGGGCAGCGACTACAAAAAGCCCGACGCCACCACGGTCATCTCCCGGCGGAACTGGCGGGAGATCGTGTGGCCCCTGCCGGTGGGGGACCTGCTGTACGTGGGCGGCGCCGCCCGGAAGCTGCTGGGGCAGTATGGCGTGGAGACCATCGGCCAGCTTGCCGCCTGCGGGCAGGATATGCTGGAAAATCTCATGGGCAAGATGGGCACCCAGCTCTATGAGTACGCCAACGGTCTGGACCGGGACCCGGTGCGCTCCCGGTACGACGCGGAGCCGGTGAAGTCCGTGGGCAACGGCACGACCTTTCCGCGGAATCTGACCACCCGGAGCCAGGTCCAGGCGGGCGTCGCCGTGCTGGCGGACTCCGTGGCCTCCCGGCTGCGGCAGGAGGGACTGTATGCCGGCGGCGTCCAGGTGACGGTGCGGGACCCCCAGTTCCGGGACCGCTCCCGCCAGCGGCAGTTGTCCGCCCCCACCCACCTGATCCGGGACCTGACGGACGCCGCCATGGAGCTGGTGGACACGCTGTGGACGCCGCCGGCTCCCATCCGGGCGCTGACCGTCACCGCCATCCACCTGGCGCAGGAGGGAGAGGCCTATGAGCAGGTGGACCTATTCACCGCCTCCGCCGCGCCGAGGCGGGAAAAGCGGGAGAAGCTGGAGGCGGCCATGGACCGCATCCGGGACAAATTCGGCGGCGGCGCCATCGTGTTCGGCGCCGCCCAGCCTGAGAAAAAGGAGGACCCCCTGCCATGACGAAGCAAGAGGAGAAGCGGCGGCTCCGCCGCACTGTCCGCGCCCTGGAGGCGCGGCTCTCCCCCCGCTATCAGGCGGAATCCGCCCGGGCCATCGCCGCCCATCTGCTGGCCATGCCGGAGTACCAGACCGCTGGGACGGTGTTCTGCTTTGTGGGCTGGGACCGGGAGATCGACACCCGGCCCATCCTGGAGGACGCCCTGGCCGCCGGGAAGACCCTCTGCGTCCCGCTGTGCACGGCCCCCGGCGTTATGGAGGCGCGGCGCATCACCGCGCTGGACCAGCTGGCCCCCGGCGCCTACGGCATCCCGGAGCCGCCCGCCGTCGCGCCTGCCGTTGGCGTGGACGACGTGGATTTTGCCGTTTTGCCCTGCGCCACCTGTGACCACGCCGGACACCGGCTGGGCAGGGGCGGGGGCTACTACGACCGCTTTCTGGCCCACTACCGGGGCGGCGCGGTGCTGCTGTGCCGGGAAAAGCTTATCCGGGAGGAGATTCCCGTGGAGCCCCACGACTATCCGGTGCCCTGGGTGCTGACGGAGCGGGGATTGTACGAGGACGGCACCCCCGCCCGGCTGGGGTAGCGGTGGAAACGCGAACCTGCCTGTTTTGCTTGCGCAAAACAGGCAGGTTTTTGACGCTGTCAGGCCCGGATGGCCCAGCGCATTTTGGTGGAGCGGGCCCGGGGATTGCGGAAGCACTCCTCCGCCGAGGGGCGGATCACCTCGGCGGCGATCTCCGCGTAGACGCCCTCCCGAAGGTACTGTTTAAACGCCTTTTTCACCAGCCGGTCCTCTCCGGAGTGGAAGGTCAGGACCGCGACGCGGCCGCCGCTTTTCAGCGCCTGGGGCAGCTTTTCCAGAAAGGCGTACAGGGATTCGAACTCGCTGTTCACGTCGATGCGCAGGGCCTGGAAGGTCCGCTGGCAGGACTTTTTCACCGTCTCCTTCCGCTCCGCGGCGGGGAGAAACGCCAGCGCGTCGGCGACGACCTGGGCCAGCTGTCTGGTGGTGTCGATGCTGCCGGCCCTGTGGAGCGTCGCGGTGATCTTCCGGGCGATCTGGGGGGCGTAGGGCTCGTCGGAATTCTCCGTCAGCAGCTGGACCAGCTCCTCCTCCGACAGCTCCCACAGCCGCTGGGACGCCGGGACGCCGGAGGTGGGGTCCAGCCGCAGGTCCAGGGGGCCGTCGTACTTGAACGTAAAGCCCCGCTCCGGGTTGTCGATCTGCATGGAGGAGACCCCTAGGTCCGCCAGCACGAAGTCGAATTTCTCCCCCGGCGCCACCTGATCGAGATCGGCGAAATTCATCCGGCGGACGGTCAGGATCTCCGGCCCGTAGCCCAGCGCCTCCAGCCGCGCCGTTGTCTTTTCCGACTCGATGGGGTCCACGTCCGTGGCGTAGAGATGGCCCCGCCCCTCCAGGCGCTCCAGCAGCTTCTGGGTGTGGCCGCCATAGCCCAGGGTGGCGTCCAGGCCGGTCTGGCCGGGCTGGACCTGCAGGAATTCCAGAATTTCATTCACGCAGATGGGGATGTGGGTCCCGACGGGGGTCTTGCCGCTCTGGCGGATTTTCTCTACCTCCGCCTGGTATTGCTCGGGATGCAGCTCCTTGTATTTCTCCTGGTAGGTCCGGGGATGGGTCCCCTTGTACCGGACCCGCCGCTTGTGTTCCTGTTCCATGGTGATCTCTCCTTTTTGGTGGCTTCAAAGAACGGTTTACCGGGCCCTGAGCTGCCAGAACGCCACCGCGCTGGCCGCCGCCACGTTTAGGGAGTCCACGCCGTGGGCCATGGGGATGCGCACGGTATAGTCGCAGCCGGCAATGGTGGAGGAGGCCAGACCGTCGCCCTCCGTGCCCAGCACGATGGCCAGCCGCTCCTCCGCCAAAAGCCGGGGGTCGTCGATGGGGACGGAGTCGTCCCGCAGCGCCATGGCGGCGGTCTTGAAGCCCAGGCGGCGCAGACGTTCAAGCCCCGGCTGGGGCCAGTCCGCCGGAGCGGCGCCAACGCGGGTCCAGGGGATCTGAAAAACAGTGCCCATGCTGACCCGCACCGCCCGGCGGTACAGGGGATCGCCGCAGGTGGGGGTCACCAGCACGGCGTCCATGTTCAGCGCTGCGGCGGAGCGGAAGATGGCGCCGATGTTGGTGGAGTCCACGATGCCCTCCAGCACGGCTATCCGGCGGGCATTGGCGCACAGCGATTCCACGCTGGGGAGCGCCCGCCGCCGCATGGCGCACAGCACGCCCCGGGTCAGCGTGTAGCCTGTCAGCCCCGCCAGCAGCGCCCGGTCGGCGGTGTAGACGGGGATGTCCCCGCAGCGGGCGATGATGTCCCGCCCCTGTCCCTCGATGTGCCTGCGCTCCATCAGCAGGGCGAGAGGCTGGTATCCGGCGTCCAGGGCACGGCTGATCACCTTGGGGCTCTCGGCGATGAAGACGCCCTTTTCCGCCTCCATCCGGCTGCGCAGCTGCGCCTCCGTCAGGCGGGCGAAGACGTCCAGCTCCGGTTGCGTAAGGCTGGTGATTTCTACGATGTTCGGCATAAGCGGCCCCTTCTGTGATGCGGTATGGCGGCTGAAACCCAGCCGGGCACTCCATACCGGAATAACAGCATTATACCACGGCGGCCGGGAGATGAAAAGCCCTTGCGGCCGCCGCAACCTGAGATTGC
Source organism: uncultured Oscillibacter sp. (assembly GCA_902476875.1). Taxonomy (GTDB): domain Bacteria; phylum Bacillota; class Clostridia; order Oscillospirales; family Oscillospiraceae; genus Oscillibacter. Next base: position 55,758 of record CABSFC010000004.1, read on the forward strand.
GGAAGTTCCCGCGCCGGTTTCTGGACGGCGGGCCGCCGGTCTGGTATGATGGAACCATCCAAGAAAAAGGAGTTGGGCCATGACATTTGGAGAGAGAGTACAGGGCCTGCGGCAAAAGGCGGGGCTGAGCCAGGACGCCCTGGCGGAGCAGCTGGGCGTCAGCCGACAGGCGGTCAGCCGCTGGGAGCGGGACGAGACCATGCCGGAGACGGACAAGGTGGTGGCGCTGGCAAATCTGTTTGGCGTCACCACGGATTATTTGCTGCGGAAGGAGACACCAGAAGCCGCGCCTGAGCGGTCAGGCGCAGACGGCGGAGCGCTGCGGCTGATCAGGAGAAAAGGCTACCTGCTGGGCTGGCTCCCGGTTATGTGGGGGATCCTTTGCCTGGTACTGACAGCGGCGGTGGGTTTACAGGAAGCGGCCCACCAGAGAAATCTGCAGGCGCTGGCGAAGCAGACGGGGATAGATATGAGCAGTATTCCCCCAACATATCCGAAATGGGTCATTATATTGGCCTTTTTGATCGGTATCATGTTCCTGATTGCTGGGATCTGCGTGCTGCGCGCCGGAAAACGGCGGGCAGAAAAGGAGCGCCGGTAAAACCGGCGCTCCTCGTTTTTTGCCATAAGCAGCGCGTCACCGCCGCGCCATCAGGTGCTTCATGCCGCTGGCGAGGCCCTCGGCGGAGAGATCGAACATGCGGAACTGGTGCCCCAGCTGCCAGTGGGTCTGGCTCCAGTAGTCGGGGCGGGCGGGCATGGGCTCCGGGTTCAGCCAGATCAGGTGGGGGTACTGCCTCTGGAAGCGGTCCAGCCACTCCTGACCGGAGGGGCCGTAGGTCCCCCGGCCCCAGTTGTACTGCCGCTCCCGCAGCTCGTAGGGGTTCATGGCCGCGTCCCCCACGATGATAACCTTGTAGCTGCCGTCGAAATTTTTCAGCACCCACTCCGTGGGCACCGCGCTGTCCCACCGCAGGCCGGGGTGGGTGTAGAGCTCCGAGAAAATGCAGTTGTGGAAGTAGTAGGTGTGGAGCTCCTTGAAGTGGTTGGACCTGGTGGCCGCCTGGAACAGCATACCGCAAAGACCGGCGTAATAGTCCATGGAGCCGCCGGAGTCCATCAGCAGCAGCACCTTCACGGCGTTCTTCCGGGGATTTTTGTACCGGACCCTCAGAGTGCCCGCGTTGTCGCAGGTGTCCCGGACGGTGCCGTCCACGTCCAGCACCTTCTCCGCGCTGTCCGCCTGGGCGGACAGCTGCCGCAGCAGGCGGAAGGCCATCTGGAACTGCCGGGTGTCCAGGGTGTTGTCCTTGCGGAAGTCCCGGAACCTCCGCTCTCCGGCCACCGCCATGGCGGTGCGGTGCCGGCCCTGGCCGCCGATACGGATGCCGCCCGGATGCCAGCCGCTGTTGCCGAAGGGGGAGCGGCCCTGGGTGCCCACCCAGTAGCTGCCGCCGTTGTGCTCCTCGGCCTGCTCCCGCAGACGCTCCTCCAGCAGCTTTAGAAGCTCCTCCAGCGTCTCGTCCGGGAAGCCCCGGCCCCGCAGCTCCTCCACGGTGCGGCGCAGGTCCTCGCTGGGGTGGGCCAGCCAGTTCAGCAGCTCCTCCGGCAGCTCGCCCTTGAAGGGCACGTCCCGGAAAAACTCCAGAAACACCTGGTCGAAGCGGTCGTACTCCGTCTCATTTTTTACCACCACCGCCCGGCACAGGTGGTAGAAGCCCGTCAGGCTGGAGCGGTGCAGGCCCTTCTCCATCCCCTCCAGCAGCGTCAGCCACTCGTTGAGGGAGACGTCCAGTCCTCTGCTTCGCAGCAGATAGAAAAACGCGGTAAACATGGCCTCACCGCAGATTCTTTCTCAGGGTGCGGAGGTCCTTGTCCTTTTTCAGAAGGACGCCGGCGAAGGGGATCTCCTTGGCAACGCGGTCCGGGGCCACGCCGCCGGCCATCAGCGCCCGCAGCCAGTCCACCAGCTCCGAGGTGCTGGGCTTTTTCTCAATGTCCCGCAGCTCCCGCACCCAGTAGAAGGCGGCCAGGGCCTGCTGGACCAGGCGCTTTTCCAGATCGCCGAAGTGGACGCGGACGATCCGCTCCATCTGCTCCTGGTCCGGGAACTCGATGTAGTGGAACACGCACCGGCGCAGAAAGGCGTCCGGCAGCTCCTTCTCCGCGTTGGAGGTGATGATGACGATGGGCCGCCGGCGGGCCCTAACGGTCTCCCGGGTCTCCGGGATGTAGAACTCCATCTGGTCCAGCTCCCAGAGAAGGTCGTTGGGAAACTCCAGGTCCGCCTTGTCGATCTCGTCGATCAGCAGGACCACCTGCTCCTCGGACTGGAAAGCCTCGCCCAGCTTGCCCAGCTTGATGTAGCGGGCGATGTCGTCCACGCCGTGAGCGCCAAACTGGCTGTCGTACAGCCGCTGCACCACGTCGTAGACATACAGGCCGTCCTGGGCCTTGGTGGTGGATTTCACGTTCCAGATCAGCAGCCGCTTGCCCAGAGCGTCCGCCACGGCCTGGGCAAGCATGGTCTTGCCGGTGCCGGGTTCGCCTTTGATGAGCAGGGGCTTTTGCAGCGTGACGGCGATGTTGACGGCGCCCATCAGCTCGCTGGACGCCACATAGCGGCTGCTGCCGGTAAAGGTCTGTTCCATAGAAAAAATACCTCACATTCAAAGAGTGGAGACGTCACCGTCCGGCGCGGAACCGGGGCAGCCAGGCCCGCAGGACGGAGGAGATCAGCATGGCCCCCACCGACAGCGCGGCGGCGAATCCCATGGTGTGCAGCAGGGTGGAGAGAAAGAGCCCCGTCTCGCCCGACAAGCAGTACCACATGGCGTGGTAGATGCCCGCGCCGGGGACCAGCGGCAGCAGGGCCACCTGGAGATAGCCCGTCACCGGGCAGCGCCGCACCCGGGCCATCAGCTCGGAGTAGGCGCCGATGGCCATGGCCGCCAGAAAGGCGGAGAGGATGTCGGAGCCGGCGTATGCCATGGACAGCAGATAGATCAGCCAGCCCACGGCCCCGCCCAGGCCGCAGATCAGAATTCCCAGGCCCTGGATGTTGAACACGAAGCCAAAGCCCACGCAGGCCAGGAACGCCCACAGGCAGGCCAGCGGGTCCAGGCTGGCGGCGGCGGACTGGCCGCCGGTCTCCCAGGCCACCTGGCCCATCAGCAGGGGCAGGGCGGTGCCCAGGGCGATGGCGGTGGCCACCAGCAGCGTCTCGGCGGTGCGGCTCAGGCCGGAGATGATGTCCCCGGCCATGATCTCCCGCATGGCGTTGGTCAGGGCCATGCCCGGCACCAGGACCATCAGGGTGCCGATGGTGATGGCGTCCAGGTTCCGGCCCAGTCCGGCGCGGACCAGCAGCAGCGCCGCCAGGGCGGCCACCGCCGAGCAGATGACCGTGCGGAAGAAGATGTTGGACCCAATGAAGCGACGCCCAAACAGGACGCAGACGCCCACCGCCAGTCCGGCGACGGCGGCGCAGAGGCAGTCCCACACACCGCCGCTGAAAAAGAGGGCGAAAAACGCCGGGGCAGCCGTGTAGCCCAGCAGGATGGTCCTGGGGGAGAAGCGCCGGCAGTGCTTGTCCAGCTCGTCCACCAGCCCCTGGGCCTCCGCCACGGGCGGGACCTCCCGGCACAGCCGGCGGCACAGGGCGTTGCAGCGCTCCAGCAGCTCCATGTCCGTGCCGTGGGCGGGGATACGGCACATCCGGGTGACGGGGGTGCCCTCCGGCGTGTTGACGCTGACGATCAGGCAGGTGGGGATGGCGAAGACCTGGGGCTCCAGGCCGTAGGCGGTCAGCAGCCGGTTCACCGACTCCTCCGTCCGGTAGATCTCCGCCCCGCTGGTCATCAGCAGACGGCCCAGATCGGCGCCCATATTCAAAAGCTGGTTGCAGTCCATGCAAGCCCTCCTCTTTGTAACAGGATTACCATACCATATTTTTCGGAAAATGCAACTGAAAACGTGCCTTTTTCCACGGTTTTAGAGGCACGGAAGATATTGCCGTGAAAAGACTTCCGGCAGACAAAGAGGCCGCAACTCAAGATTGCGGAAGTTCCATACCGGGTTGCTGGACAGCGGGCGGCGGATTTGGTATCATAGAGGCACCAAAGCGAAAGGAGAGTCCCATGACATTTGGAAAAAAGCTGCAGATGCTGCGGCAGAAAGCGGGCATGAGCCAGGACGCTCTGGCAGAAAAGCTGAATGTCAGCCGTCAGGCGGTGAGCCGCTGGGAACGGAATGAGACTATGCCGGAAACGGAGAAGGTGGTGGACCTGGCAGAGCTGTTTGGCATCACCACAGACTATCTGCTGCGGGACCAAACAGAGGGATCACCAGAGCTGTCTCAGCGGGAGATCGGTGCGGGGCAGACAGAGGCCCTTTTCCGCCGGCACTTGGGCACGCTGGAACAAGCCGCTGGTTGGACGCTGACAACGTGGGGAACACTGCAGATTCTGGTCCTGTTGCTTTTGGACGGCGATCTGTGGCTCAATGTTCCGATGTTTGCCCTGCGGATCTGGATATTCCCTGTGTTATTCGCAGGGCTGAAGATCGGGTCGGGTATTTGGCTGATACGCCTTGGGAAGCAGTATACAGCGCATAAGAAAGAGCGCCGGTAAAACCGGCGCTCTTCTGCGTGTGGAATTAGTAGCACTTGCGGTAGATGGCCTCTTCGGACTCGAGATCGAAGGGATAGTAGGCGTTGGTCATCAGGCGCTGCTGGTTGGCCTCCACAGACAGGGGGAAGGCCTTGAAGTCGGCCTCGGTGAAGCCGCAGTCCCGCAGGGGGCGCAGGGGCAGGATGCGCTGCAGCAGGGCGTTCAGCTCGGGGATGGCGTTCTTGGCCTCGCAGCCCAGGATGCTGGCGATCAGTTCCTTGAACTTCATGATCTCGCCGTCGGGGTTCTTCTCGTCATAGTAGTCCAGAATGGCGCCGAACAGCATGTAGTTGCTCTCGCCGTGGGGCACGTGATAGGTGCCGCCCAGGGGGAAGCTCATGCCGTGGACAGGGCCGCAGCCGGCCTTCAGGAAGGCGATGCCGGCGTAGAAGGAGGCGGTGACGAACTGGTCCATGTACTCGAACCGGGCGTCCTGGCCCTTCTCGTCCAGCAGCTTGAAGCCCTTCAGGATCATGTCCATGGCCTTCTCGCTGAAGAGCTCGCTGGTGATGGTCTTGCGGTGGGGGCTCAGGAAGGACTCGGTGGCGTGGACCAGGGCGTCGATGGCGGAGCAGGCGAAGGGCTTGTAGGGCAGGGTGCGCAGCAGGTCGGGGATCAGGCAGACCTTGTTGGGGATGATATCGTCGGAAACCAGGCCCAGCTTGGTCTCGCCGCCGGTCAGCACGCCGTCCTTCTCGTCCTTCACGATGGCCACGGAGATGTTGGTGCACTCGGAGCCGGTGCCGCAGGTGGTGGGAATGGCGATGACGTCCTTCTCATGCACCACGGGGAACCGCTTGAAGTACAGGTTGTGGACCGTGTCGGGACGCTGGCAGCCCAGCAGCTTGCACAGGTCCATGATGGCGCCGCCGCCCACGGCGATAACGCGGTCATAGCTGTCGTAGGGGATGGCGTCGTACATGGTCTGGATCATGGCCTCGGAGGGCTCGCCGGCGCCGAATTTCTCCTGGAACACAAAGTTGCACTTCAGGCCCAGCTCCTTCATGAAGGGGGTGTAGATGAACTCATTGGTCAGCACCACGTCCCGCTCGTTCAGCTTGAATTCCTCCGCCATCTGGGCGAAGGTCTGGAACTTGTACACGGTGGGAGCGAAGATGATCTCTCTCTTATCAGCCATCAGGGAAGCGGAAAAAGCATCCATAGCCATTGGAATCAACTCTCCTTTGAATGATAAAATTATTTTGACGCTGTCCCGGCGCCCGCCGGTACAGAAGTCAACGGATTACCTGTTACTTGCGGGAAATGGCCTTCTTCACGGCGGCCACGATGTTGGCGGCGCGGAGGCCGTACTCGTCCATCAGGAAGTCCTGGGGACCCACCTGGCCGAACTGGTCCTGCACGCCCACGAACTCCTGGATGGTGGGCTGGTTCTTGGCCAGACAGTTGGCCACCACGGAGCCCAAGCCGCAGGTGACGTTGTGGTTCTCGGCGGTGACGATGGCGCCGGTCTCCCTGGCGGCCTTGACGACCAGATCCTCGTCCAGAGGCTTCCAGGTGAACATGTCGATGACCCGGACGTTGATGCCCTCGGCCTGGAGGGCCTCGTAGGCCTTCAGGGACTCGTCCACCATGATGCCGGAGGTGATGATGGTGGCAACATCGCTGTCGCTCTCATGCAGGACGACGCCCTTGCCGATCTCAAACTCAGAGCCCTCGCCGTAGACCTGGATGATGCCCTTGCGGACGAAGCGGGTGAAGGTCACGCCCTTCTTGATGGAGGGCAGCTGCCGGGTGATGCTGGCCAGCTGGTCATAGTCGGCGGGGTCCAGCACGGTGGTCTCGGGGATGCTCAGGTACATGGCGGCATCCTCCAGAGGCATATGGGTGCCGCCGTTGAACGCGGCGGTGACGCCGGCGTCGGAGGCCAGGACATGGACGGTCAGGCCGGCATAGGCGGCGGACATGTAGATCTGGTCGTAGCAGCGGCGGGAGGAGAAGGTGCCGAAGGAGTGGAAGAACACCGTCTTGCCGGTGGCGGCGAGACCGGCGGCCACGCCGGCGGCGTTGCCCTCGGCGATACCGGCCTCAAAGGCCCGGTCGGGATAGTTCTTGCGCAGCATCTTGGTGTTGATGCAGCCCATCAGGTCGCAGTCCACATAGCAGATGGACTTGTCCTCCGCCATCATCTCGTTCAGGGTCAGAGCGAGACCGTCGCGGCAGGCGCGGGAATCTTTCTTATGCTCACCAATCAGTTTCACGTTCATTGCTCGCACCCTCCTTTAAGCGTTCTTAACGTCTTCCAGAGCCTTCTCGGCGGCGGCCAGCGCCTCGGCCCACTGCTCTTCGTTGGGCTGGGAGGAGTGGTCGTGCTTGGGCTCGGCGAAGGTCGCGCCCTTGCCCTTGCAGGTGTCCAGCACGATGCAGCTGGGCACGCCCTTCTTGGCGTAGGCGTTCTGGATGGCGTTGTAGATGGCGGTCACGTCGTGGCCGTCGATCTCCTGGGTGTACAGGCCGAAGGACTCGGCCTTCTTGGCCAGGTCGCTGTGGGCCAGGATGTCGTCGGTGGGGCCGTCCAGCTGGTAGCCGTTCTTGTCGATGAAGAAGATCAGGTTGTCCAGCTTGTGGGCATAGGCGAAGTGGAAAGCCTCCCAGACCTGGCCCTCGTCGGCTTCGCCGTCGCCCACCACGCAGAACACGTGGTTGTCGCGGCCGTCGATCTTGTTGCCCAGCGCCGCGCCGGTGGCGGTGGAGGCGCCCTGACCCAGGGAGCCGGTGGTCAGGTCCACGCCGGGGGTCAGCTTACGGTCGGTATGGCTGGGGAACTTGGTGTGGGGCTGGTTCAGCGTATATGCGTCCTCCATGGGATAGAATCCCATCAGGCCGAAGGTGGCGTAAGCCACGGGGCCCGCGTGGCCCTTGGACAGGACCAGCCAGTCGCGGTCCTCCCAGCGGGGATTCTTGGGGTCGAACTTCATGACCTCGCCGTACAGCACAGCCATCAGATCGGCCAGGTCCATGGAGCCGCCCACATGGCCGAAGCCCCGGGAGTGGATGACCTTCAGGGTCTCCAGCCGGATCTCGGCCGCCAGAACTTTGATTTTCTTTTCGTTCATGGGTGTTGCTTCCTTTCCTTTTTTAATTGAGCGCCGGGCACTGGAAAAGAGCGGGGCGCTGAATCACAGAGTCACATACGTCCATCCGGACGGTTCCGCGGGCATTTTTGGCGTCTTTTTGCCCATGGAGGCTGAGTAATCGTTTTCAATCACGTCAAGAAATTTCCGCGCTTCCTTTCGGAAGGCGGACAGGTGACGCCTGAAGACGGCAGAAGGGGGGCGCTGCCGCCGGCCTGTGCCACTCATTATTTTAAACCAGAAACCGCCGCTTCGTCAATGACAGTTTGTATTTTAACAAACCTTTGCGCCCCAGGAGCGCGGAGACGCTGGAATCCC
>CABSFC010000005.1 GCA_902476875.1 uncultured Oscillibacter sp.
CCCGCCGGGCAGGTGTTCGCCTCTCCCAGGCTGTGGGCCCTGACGGCCCTGCGTCTGCTGGTGATGCCTGTGGCGCTGTGGCTGATTTTGCGGCGGATGGATATCGGTTACATGGCGCTGGGCGTCGCCGTCACCCAGATGGCCATGCCCGCGGCTGTCAACGGCTCCATGCTCTGCATGGAGTACGGCGGCGACACCCGGTGCATGGCTCAAATCACCTTTGAGTCCACGGTGGCGTCCATCGTCACCATCCCTGTCGTGGCGGCGCTGCTGCTGTGACGATTAGAGAACGGTAAATGGAGCGTGCTGTTATGCCTCACATTCAACAACTGGAGACCCATGTGGCGGACCTGATCGCCGCCGGCGAGGTTGTGGAGCGGCCCGCCAGCGTGGTGAAGGAGCTGGTGGAAAACGCCGTGGACGCCGGGGCCACCGCCGTGGTGGTGGAGATCCAGCGGGGCGGCATGGGCGTCATCCGCGTGACCGACGACGGCTGCGGCATCGCCCCGGAGGAGCTGCCCACCGCCTTTTTGCGCCACGCCACATCCAAGCTCCGCACGCCGGAGGACCTGGGGAAGATCGGCACCCTGGGCTTCCGGGGCGAGGCTCTGGCGGCCATCTCCGCCGTCAGCCGGGTGGATATCCTGACCCGTCAGCGGGGCGCGGCCAGCGGCGCCTCCCTGCGCCTGGAGGGCGGCGTGCCCGGGCGGGTGGAGGAGGCCGGCGCGCCGGAGGGCACCACCATCCGGGCGGAGGACCTGTTCTACAACACCCCGGCCAGGCTGAAATTCATGAAAAAGGACAGCGCCGAGACCGCCGCCGTGGCGGGGCTGATGCAGCATCTGGCCCTGTCCCATCCGGATATCTCCTTCAAGTTCATCAAGGACGGCGTGGAGGCCCTTCACACCCCCGGCGACGGGAAGCTGGACTCCGCCGTCTACGCCGCCCTGGGCCGGGACTTTGCCAGGACCCTGGTGAGCGTGGAGGGGCGGGGCGGCGACGTGGCCGTCTCCGGTTTTGTGACGGCGCCTCTACTGGGCCGGGGCTCCCGGTCCATGCAGGTGTTCTTCGTCAACGGGCGGTTCATCAAGTCCCAGCTGCTGACGGCGGCGCTGGAGGAGGGCTACCGCAACCAGATCATGAAGGGCAGGTTTCCCGGCTGCGTGCTGTCCGTGACGCTGCCGGTGACGGCGGTGGACGTCAACGTCCACCCAGCGAAGACCCAGGTGAAATTCGCCCGGGAGCGGGAGGTGTTCGACGCGGTGTACCACACCGTGCTGGACTGCCTGGACGCCAGAGGCGCGCCCATCGCGGCGCCGAAGAGCGCGGAGCGGACGGTAAATCCCCGCAGGGATTTCTTCCAGACCATGGACGCCAGGACCTACCGGGAGCGGGAGGAAACGCCCCGGGAAAAGACGCCGGAGAGACCGGCGCCCCCAGCCCGCCCCGCCTGGAACACGGAGTGGAAGACCGGGGCCAGGGTGGCGGACAGCGCCCCGGAAAAGCCCGCCTACCGGACGTTCCAGCCCCCGGCGAAGCCTGTGGGCTCCGCCCTCGGCCGCCCGCCCGCCTCCGTGGCGGTAAGGCCCACGGAAAAGGCGGCGCCGGAAAAGGAGAACTCCGGGGAGGCCCCCGTGAAGCCGGAATCGTCCCGGCGGCCCTTTGTGCCCGCCATCCCGGCGGAGCGGCAGGCGCTGGACCTGCCGGCGCAGCAGACCATCGAGCCGGCGAAGGAAGCCCCCTGGCGCATCGCCGGGGAGGTGCTGCACACCTACATCGTCTGCGAGAGCGAGGACGGCTGCGTCTGGCTCATCGACAAGCACGCCGCCCACGAGCGGGTCAATTTCGACCGCATGAAGGCGGCCCAGGAGCCGCCCATGCGGCAGACGCTGCTACAGCCCATCGCGGCGGAGCTGGACCGGGAGGCCGGGGCGCTGCTGCTGGAGAACCTGGAGCTTTTGGAGCAGTTCGGCTTCGCCTGCGAGGACTTCGGCGACGGGGCCATCCTGGTGCGGGAGGTCCCGGCGGACATCGACGCGGCGGACGCCGTGGCCACCCTGGAGGAGTTCGCGGAAAACCTGAAAACCGGCCGGGACCCGGCGGAGAAGCGGGAGAACCTGCTCCACACCATGGCCTGCAAGGCAGCCATCAAGGGCGGCTGGACCAGCGACGTGTCGGAGCTGCGGGTGCTGGTGGAGAAGGTCCAGAGCGGCGAGGTCCGCTTCTGCCCCCACGGCCGGCCCGTGGCGGTGAAGCTGACGAAGTACGAGCTGGAGAAGATGTTCAGGCGGGCCTGACGGCGATTCAAGGAGGATCAGACATGGCGAAAAAGGACGAGCGGTTTATCAGGACCTATACCCAGGGGATGGTGACGATCAGCGAGATCTGGGTAGACCGGGAGACCGGGGTGAATTACCTGTTTCACAAGGATGGCTACGGCGGCGGTTTGACGCCCCTGCTGGACCGGGAGGGAAAGCCGGTCGTCACCGCGGTATACGATGAGGAGTAAGAGATGAAGCTGTTATTTGTGGATTGCTGCGTCAGCCAGCGGGGGAAGAGGTCCCGGACCCGGGCCCTGGCGGACGCGTTTTTGAAGACCTTCCGGGAGGCGCGCCCGGACGCGGAGATCGAGACCGTGCCGCCGGAGACGCTGCTGGCGCTGAGCCCCTTCGCGCCGGATATGCTGGACGAACGGGACGCCCTGGCCTCCGTGGGGGCCTGGGACGCGCCGGTGTTCGACCTGGCCCGGCAGTTCCGTGCGGCGGACCGCGTCGTGGTGGCCGCGCCCTTCTGGGACCTGAGCTTCCCGGCGGCGCTGCGGACCTATATCGAATACATTTCCGCCAACGGCCTGACCTACCACTACGAGGCGGACGGCTGCCACGGCGACTGTAAGGCGGAGCGGCTGGTGTACCTGACCTCCGGCGGCGACTTCGAGCGGGAGGACAGCGCCGGCGTGCTGTACTGGCGGCAGCTCGCCGCCATGTTCGGCATCGGGCGGTTCGACTATGTGTTCGCCGGGGGGCTGGACATCGACCTGGCCAAAGCGCCGGAGCTGCTGGCGGCGGCCTGCGCCCTGGCGGGGAAGCTGGCGGAGACCTTCTGAAAGGGGCGCGGGATGAAGCGGGAAAACCGGATCTTGCTGGGTATCGCGGTCCTGCTGATCGTGGCCTGCCTGGGGGACATCTGGTTCCGGTGGCAGGAAAAGGCGCGGACTTTGGCGGAACAGGAGGCCAGGGAGGGCAGCGTGGTGATCGAAAATCTCCATGTGCTCTCCGGCGCGGATGTCTGGGCGGATTTCTATCAGGCGGCCCAGGCCGGTGAACCCGCCCAGGTCCGGCTGGTAAAAAGCTATGTGGGCGTGGGGGAGGACAGCGCCTGTATCATGGATCTGGCCTTTGATGGGGAGACCTATGCCGTTGCGGGCAGTCAGCATACCTATCGATATCTGCTTTGCTTTCCGGATGTGGCGGCGCGCAGCGGCGCGAGATTTTCCAGCGCGACCTATTATATACTGGCCAACGACGACACGGTGACGCTGGAGGAGATCGAACGGTATGAACTCTCGTCTTTTGAGGAAGAGCCGCCGGACGTCTACAAAGTGTACACGGAATACGTCTGGAAAGACGAGCCGTAATTTGCGGGAAAGGGAGGCGAGACCATGCCGCGGAAGATCGTCTGCGTCGTCGGCCCCACGGCCTGCGGGAAGACCACCCTGGGCGTGCTGCTGGCAAAGAAGTTTGACGGGGAAGTGGTCTCCGCCGACTCCATGCAGATCTATAGGGGCATGACCGTGGGCACCGCCGCGCCGACAGCGGCGGAGATGGACGGCGTGCCCCACCACATGATCGCCGTGGCCGACCCGGCGGAGCAGTGGTCCGCCGCCCGGTATGCCGAAACGGCCATCCCCATCATCGACGATATCCTGGCCCGGGGAAAGCTGCCCATTCTGGTGGGCGGCACCGGGCTGTGGCTGGACGCGGTGGTGAGGGGCCATGGCTTTGCGGGAGGCCATGCCGGCGGAGAAGTCCGCCGTGAGCTTCAACAGCGACTGGAACGGGAGGGCATTGAGCCCCTGCTGGCGGAGCTGCGCCGGGTGGACCCGGACGCGGCGGAGCGGCTGCACCCGGCGGATGAGAAGCGCATCCTCCGGGCGCTGGAGGTGTATCTGGAGACCGGAAAGACCATCACCGCCCACAACGAGGAGACGAAGCGCGTCCCGCCCCGGTATGACGCCGTGTGGCTCGGCCTGCGGTTCGCGGACCGGGCGGACATGCGGGCGCTGATCGACCGCCGGGTGGACAGGATGGTGGAAGCGGGGCTGCTGGACGAGGTGCGCGCGCTGCTGCAAAGCGGCCTGCCCCGGGAGGCCACGGCCCTCCAGGCCATCGGCTACAAGGAGTTCCTGGGGGTGCTGGAGGGCGCCGCCACAGAGGCGGAGGCCATCGAAGAGGTGAAGCTCCGCTCCCGGCAGTACGCCAAGCGCCAGCTGACGTGGCTGCGGAGGAATCCGGACATCCACTGGATCACCTGGGAAAAAGAACGGGATTTTGCGCGGGCCCTACAGGTTTCGACGGAAATCCTGACCGCCGGGGGCGTATCCTAGCCTCAGGCGGACGAAAAATGGAAGATCGTCCGTACAAAGAAATAAGGAGCGGACGACATGCAGAGCAAAGCGAATTTACAGGACATTTTTCTCCTCCGGGCCAGACGGGACAAGCTGCCCGTCACCATGTTTTTGATGAACGGCTTCCAGATGCGGGGGACCATCACCGGCTTCGACGCCTTTGTGGTGGTCCTGGACAGCGAGGGCAGGCAGCAGATCATCTACAAGCACGCGATCTCCACCATCGCCCCCATCCGGCCGGTGGACCTGACGGAGGAGCTTTCCTGACCGGAGCGCGCCCACTCTTTTCGGGAGCGCCAGTTACATAAGAGGATTTCGATATGAAAAGCAACGCTCTCGGAACAAAATTACTGATGCTGTTGATCACGCTGGGGGTGCTGGCCTATTTCGGCGTCCAGGGGTATCTGTATTTCAGCGACCCCCTGTCCACCACCTTGGCCTACAGCTATCAGGTGGAGGAGGGGCTCAGCCTCTCCGGCTACGTGGTCCGCACGGAACAGGTGCTGCCGGACGACGCCAGCGGCCTGTTGCGGCTCCAGCGGAGCGAGGGGGAGCGGGTCAGCGTCGGTGGCACGGTGGCCACGGTCTACGCGGACCAGGCGTCGCTGGACAGCCAGACGGAGATCGACACCCTGACCACCCGCATCGAGCAGCTGGAGTACGCCCAGGAGGCGGCCCTGAGCTCGGAGGTGTCGCTGAAGCTGGACACCCAGATCATGCAGAGCATCCTGGACTACCGCGGCAGCCTTGCGGCGGACCGCCTGGTGAAGGCGGAGGATTCCGGTGAAAAGCTGCGGAGCCTGGTGCTGAAGCGGGACTACACCTATTCGGAGACGGAGGACCTGTCCGGCCAGATCGAGGAGTTGAGGGCGCGGCTCAAAAACGCCCGGGCCCAGGCGGCGGGGGCCATCCGGCGCGTCACCGCGCCGGCGGCGGGGCTGTACTCCGCCGTGGTGGACGGCTATGAGACCGTGCTGACGCCGAAAAGCCTGGAGGGGATGACGCCCTCCCAGCTCGCCGGGGTGCGGACGGACACAACGGTGCGGTCCGACGTGGGCAAGCTGATCCTGGGAGACGCGTGGTATTACGCCGCCGCCATGTCCGCGGAAGACGCGGAGGAACTGGAGGAGGCGGGCGGCAGCCTGACGCTGCGCTTCACCAAAAGCGTGGAGCGGGACCTGGCGGTGTCCCTCGTCTCCGTGGGGCCGGAGGAGAACGGCCGCTGCGTGGCGGTGTTCCGGGGCACCACGTATCTGTCCCAGCTGACGCTGCTGCGCCAGCAGAGCGCCCAGGTGATCTCCCGCACCATCGAGGGCATCCGGGTGCCCAAGGAGGCGGTGCGCATCGTCACCACAAGCGTGGAGAACGAGGACGGCGCCAGGACCACGACCCAGACCACCGGCGTCTACTGCGTCGTGGGCCAGGAGGCCCGGTTCAAGCCGGTGGAGGTGGTGTACACCGGGGACAGCTTCGTCCTGGTGCGGGCCAACAACCCGACGGACAAGGAGACCATCCGCCTCCGGCCCGGGGATGAGGTCGTCGTCTCCGCCAGAGACCTGTACGACGGGAAGGTCGTCGGCGTCGGCTGAGACGCCGGCGGACGGAGGAAACACACACGAATTATACAGAAGGGAAGTTGGAACGCTTATGTCTATCGCGGAAAATATCGCCCAGGTGCGGACCAATATCGCGGCGGCGGCCCGGGAGGCGGGCCGGGACCCCGGCGAGATCATCCTGGTGGGCGCCAGCAAGATGAACGACGCCGCCGCCTGCCGGGAGGCCATCGCCGCCGGCATCGACGTGCTGGGGGAGAACCGGGTCCAGGAGATGACCCGGAAACTCAGCGAGAACGCCTATGACGGCGCGCCGCTGCACTTCATCGGCCATTTGCAGCGGAACAAGGTCAGGCAGGTGGTGGGCAAGGTGGCCCTGATCCAGTCCGTGGGCTCCATCGAGCTGCTGGACGAGATCGAAAAGGTGGCCGCCCAGCGGGAGCTGGTGCAGGACATTTTGCTGGAGGTCAACATCGGGGAGGAGGAGGCCAAGAGCGGCTTCGCCCCGGCGGACATCTTCGCGGCGGCGGAGGCGGCTATGGCGCGGCCCCATGTCCGGGCGCGGGGACTGATGACCATCCCCCCGGCGGACGCGGACCGGGATACCAATATGCGGTATTTTCAGAAAGTTCGGGCACTTTATGTTGACATCAATGCGAAATTGTTCCATAATGAATTAGAATATCTCTCCATGGGCATGAGCGGCGACTATGCGGATGCCATCCGCGCCGGCGCCACCATGGTCCGGGTGGGCACCGCCATCTTCGGCGCCCGCCACTACACCTGAGAAACTCCAACAGGAGGTTTTGCCATGAGCATCATCGACGAGCTGAAAAAGCTGGCCCATCCCTACGAGGATGAGGACGAGGAATTTGAGGATTTTGAGGAGACGCCCCGCAAGGACGCCTTCGAGGAGCGCCGCGGCAAAGCCGACGACCGCCGGAACAAGGTGGTGAACATCCATGCCACCACCCAGCTGAAGGTGGTGCTGGTAAAGCCGGAACGGTTTGAAAACGCCTCCGAGATCGCCGACCAGTTAAAGGACAAGCGGACCGTGGTTCTGAACCTGGAGTCCACCAATAAGGATGTCGCCCGCCGCCTCATCGACTTTTTGTCCGGCGTGGCCTACGCGGGAGAGGGCAAGATCAAAAAGGTCGCCGCCAACACCTACATCATCACGCCCTACCACGTGGACATCGAGGGCGACCTGATCGACGAGCTGGAAAACAACGGGCTTTATTTCTGATAGGGGGACAGACGGGATATGCTGACACCGCAGGAGGTTTCCACCCACGCCTTTACCAAGGCGGTCATGGGCGGCTACAATATGGCCATGGTCGATGAGTTCCTGGACGAACTGACCGACGATTACACGGCGCTTTACAAAGAGAACGCGGCCTTGAAGGCCAAGCTGAAGGTTTTGGTGGAGAAGGTGGAGGAGTACCGTGCCACGGAGGACTCCATGCGGGCCACTCTGCTGACCGCCCAGCGGATGGCGGATTCCATCGTCCGGGAGGCGGAGGGCAAGCGGGACGAGATCCTGGCCCAGGCCGAGAGCGGCGCTCAGGAGAAGATCGCCCGCTACCAGCAGGAACTGGCCACGGAGGAGGACCGCCTGAAGCAGGGACAGCAGGAGCTGGCCCGGTTCATCGCCGCCAGCCGGGAGCTCTGCGCCAAAGAGCTGCAGTTCCTGGAGCAGCTGCCCAAGCTCCCTGTGGAGCAGGAGGCCCCCGCCCCGGCGGAGGAGGCCCCTGTGGAGGAGATCGAGGAGAAGGTGATGGCGGCCTTCGCCACTCAGCCCGCCGCCGGGGAGCAGCCCCCCGCCCCGGAGGAGGCCCCCGCTCCCGTGGAGGACTATCCGGAGGGCGACCCCTTTGCAAGAGAGGACCCGCTGGAGGCCACCCGCCGCATCAATCTGGACGATCTGAAGTTCGGCCGCAACTACGGCGGCGAGAGTTAACGGACCTGAAAAGCGGCTCAGCTTGACGAAACGCGTTTCGTGAAGCTGGCCGTTTTTTCCTGAAAGGAGCGGGCTTATGGCCAAACAGCGGCCCATTGTGGCGTTTTTGTACGACTTTGACAAGACCCTTTGCACCACCGACATGCAGGACTACGCTTTCATCCCAAGCCTTGGCATGACTCCGGCGGAGTTCTGGGCGGTGGCCAACGGCTTTGGCCGGGCCAACCGCATCGACGGCATCCTGGCCTACATGTACACCATGATCCGGGAGGCGGAGCGGAAAAACCTGCCCTTCACCCGGGAGGATCTGGTGGAGAAGGGACGCAGCATCGTGCTGTTCCCCGGTGTGCGGGGCTGGTTCCGCCGCATCAACGCCTTCGGCGAAAGCCAGGGCGTCCAGGTGGAGCACTACATCATCTCCTCCGGCCTGCGGGAGATCATCGAGGGCTCGTCCATCAGCGGCGAATTCAAGGAGATCTACGCCAGCGAGTTTTACTATGACGCCGTGGGCCGGCCCGTCTGGCCCAAGCTGGCGGTCAACTTCACCGCCAAGACCCAGTTCGTCTACCGCATCAACAAGGGTGTGCTGGACGTGTCCGACGACAAGACGCTGAACGACTCCATGCCCGACGACAGCAAGCGGGTGCCCTTCACCAACATGGTCTACATGGGCGACGGCCTCTCCGACGTGCCCTGCATGAAGATGATGCGGGCCTACGGCGGGCAGGCCATCGCGGTGTATCAGGAGAGCAACCGTCTGGGCGTGGAGGACCTGCTGGCCAAGGGGCGGGTGGATTTCATCTTCCCGGCGGACTACAGCGAGGGCACGGCCCTGGACGAGACGGTGAAGAACATCATCCGCAAAATGGCCATCACGGACCAGCTGTGGGAGGAGAACACCCAGCAGCTGCGCAGCATCGGCGGCGACGTTCTGCCCAACCAGGTGGGGCTGTTCTGATGCGGGTTTCGGACGGGCGGATCAGCGGATATCGGCAGCGGCCCCGCGGCGCGGAGGGCCGCTGCTTTTTGCCGCGGGAAGTCCGGAAATTGCCCGATGGACCTTTACATTTGGTAACTTCTCTGCTAAACTATACCCTGCGTATTTAGAAAAGAACCCAAAGGAGAGAGAATGATGGCTTCCACTTCTGAATTTTCCCGCACCCTGTCCCTGCTGCGGCGGGAGCGGGGTGTGTCCCAGCGCACCGCCGCCGGGGACCTGGGCATCTCCCAGGCGCTGCTCTCCCACTATGAAAACGGCGTCCGGGAGCCGGGCCTTTCCTTCGTGGTCAGGGCCTGCGATTACTATAACGTCTCCGCCGACTTCATCCTGGGCCGCACGTTGTCCCGGGAGGGCAGCATGCTGACCTCGGAGGAGGTCCTGAACGCCGCCGAGCCGGGCAACATCCTCCAGGGCAGCGTCATGGCGACCCTCCAGAGCAAGCTGCTCTCCGGCGCGGTGGGCGTGCTGTTCGGGCTGCTGGGCAAGCTGGGGGACAAGGCCGCCATCAACGCGGCGGCGGCTTACCTGGGCAGCGCGGTCTATCAGCTGTACCGCCACCTGTACAAGGCCGCCGGGGCCAACGAGGCTTACTTCGCCCTGGACCCCGCCGCCTGCGCCATGGGCATGGCCGGGGCGGACATGAAGCTGTCCGAGAACCGCTACGCCCAGGCCCTGCGGACCCAGGCGGCCCAAAAGGCGGAGTTCCCCGATTTGTCGGCGGAGGCCGTCAACACCGCCTACCCCGGCCGCTGCCAGAGCCTGACCCAGGTGCTGAGCACCGCCGACGCCCGGCTCCACGGTCTGGCCCAGAAGTGAGATGAGCTTTCAATCCCTTTCGTTTCTGGCTTTCCTGGCCGGGACGGTAGCCGTTTGCCTGACGGCGGGCGCTCGGGCCCCGTGGCTGGGGCGGCTGCTTTTGATGCTGGCCTGTCTGGCGTTTTACATCGCGGGGGCCGGCTGGGGCGGCTTTTTGGTGCTGGCCGTGGGCATGGCGGCGACCGCCGTGGCCCTCCAGCGACTGTGCGGGGAGAAGGAGCGTGACCGCCGCCGGGCGCTGGCGCTGGCCTGCTGCTGGCACATCGCGGTGCTGACGGTCTTCAAATACACGGGCTTCCTCACCGGCGGCAGGGCGTCCATGGACTGGGCGCCCCTGGGGCTCAGCTTCTTCACCTTCCAGCAGCTGTGGCTGTTGAAGGAGGGCTATACCCGGCAGTATGTGCCGGCCCAGGGGGACGATCTGGTGCTGTACGCTTTCTTTTTCCCCACCGTCACCTCCGGCCCCATCCTGCGGCCCGGGGCGTTTTTTCCGCAGCTTGGAAGCGGGCGCTTCCTCCACCCGGACTGGGAGGACGTGTCGGCGGGGCTGTACGCCATCTGCTGCGGCATGGTGAAAAAGGTCCTGCTGGCGGACCCGCTGGGCACGGTGGTGGGCAACGGCTGGGCCGACCCGGCGTCGCTGTCCGCCCCCGCCGCGTGGCTGGTGATGCTGGCCTATACCCTCCAGCTGTACCTGGACTTCTCCGGCTACTGCGACATCGCCTCCGGCGCCGCGCGGCTGCTGGGGCTGCGGCTGCCGGTGAACTTCGATTCGCCCTACCGCGCGCGCTCCGTGGGGGAGTTCTGGAAGCGGTGGCACATCACCCTGACCACTTTTTTGCGGGAGTGCCTGTACATTCCCCTGGGCGGCAGCAAAAAGGGCGCCGCCCGGACGTATGGGAACATCCTGATCGTGTTCCTCGTCAGCGGCCTGTGGCACGGCGCGGGCTGGACCTTCCTGGTATGGGGCGTTCTCCATGCCCTGGCGCAGATCGCTGAGCGGGCCTGTCCGGGGCGGGAGCGGCTGCCCGGGGCGCTCCGCTGGGCGCTGACATTTCTGTTTGTCAACATCGCCTGGGTGTTTTTCCGGGCGCCCGATCTGTCCGCCGCCAGGCAGCTGCTGACGGCCGCCGTCTCCGGCGGCTGGGGGCTGCCGGGGGACTGGCTGCTGACGGGCTTTCTGACCTCCGAGCGGGAGGCGCTTCTGATCGTGGCCCCCGCTCTGGCGGAAAAGCTCCCCTGGCTGGCGCTGGCGGTGCTGCTGGGCGCCGGCGCGCTGGCGTCGCTGCTGCCGGGGAACACCGTCCGCCGGATGGACGCTTTCCGGCCGACCCTCTGGCGGGGACTGGCGCTGGCGTCGCTGATGGCCTGCTGCGTCCTGTCCTTCAGCGGTATCACTACATTTATCTACTCCAACTTCTGATATTGCCCTCCTGTGGGCAACGGTTCGGAATTTTTTACGGGAGAACGATGAAAAAATTGACATCCATGGTGAATATCGGCGGGGAAATGGCAAGGAAGCTGACGGCCGTTGGCATTGATTCGCCTGAAAAGCTGATCGAGGCGGGCGCCGAGGGGGCGTTTTTAAAGCTGAAGGAGAGATACCCCCAGGTCTGCCTGGTGCACCTGTACGCCCTGGAGGGCGCGATACGCAGCGCCGCGTTCGACAGCCTTCCGGAGGCGCGGAAACGGGAGCTGAAGACTTTCAGCGACCGCTGGAAGGGGCAATGCCGTCTATGAATTTTGGCGTCACGCCCAAAAGGGCGGAGAGGAGGCCCGCTTGAAAAACCAATATCGGCGCTGGGCCTGCGGCCTGCTGGCGGGGCTGAGTCTGCTTCTGCTGGGCTGCGGCGCCTTTGTCTGGGCGGTGGACCCCTGCCTGTACTACCGGGTGCCGGAGGAGGCCGTCTTCTTCAACGAGCGGTATCAAAATGCCGGACTGCTCCGCCACGCCCGGGCGGACACGGTGCTGCTGGGCACCTCCATGGTGGCCAACTACCGGCCCAGCCAGGTGGAGGCGGTGTTCGGCGGCAGCGCCGTGAAGCTGACGGTGCCCGACGGCTACATGAGCGAGTTTGACACCATCCTCTCCGCCGCCTTCCGGGCTCATCCGCCAAAGCGGGTGATCTTCGGCCTGGACGCCAACATCCTGATTCGGGACGAGAGCGGCCTGACCGGCGCGCTGCCGGAGTACCTGTACAACGCCGACCCCCTGGACGATGTCCAGTACCTGCTGAACCGGGACACGCTGTACTACGGCGCCTACGCCCTGCTGGCGGCGCGGCGGGGGGATGTGACCGCCGTGGACGACGCCTTCACCTGGGACGACACGGTCTGGTGGAACCACATGACGGTCATGGACAACTACGAGCGCCCCGACCCGGTGGAGGACGCCCTGCCCGCCGACGCCTACTTAGAACATGCGGACGCGAACCTGGCGGTCATCGAGGGCTGGGTCACGGCCCATCCGGACACGGAGTTCGACATCTTCCTGCCGCCCTACAGCCTGCTCTTCTGGGACAAGATGGGGCGGCTGGGGGAGACGGACGCGGTGTTCGCCGCGCTGGAGCGGGCCTGTGAGACGCTGCTGCGGTATGACAATGTGCGCTTTCACAACTTTTTGATGGACGCGGACATCGTGACGAACCTGGACAACTACTGCGACTATATCCACCACTCCAGCGCCGCCGCCGGCGTGGTGCTGGAGAAGATTCGGGCGGGGGCGTGCCTGGTGACGGCGGAAAATTGGCGGGAGACCCTCGCCAACTGGCGGGACTTTGTGGTACACTATGACTATGAGCCCTACTGGACCGACCCCTTCTGGTGGGCCTGGAACAAGACCCACAGCGGCAATTGAAGCTTCAAACCCCGAACGGAAGTTTTAACTTTACGGCAAAGTAAGCGAATATCCGGAACTTTTCCATCATTGCCCACATCGACCGCGTCGTCACAAGCTCCGTATCTCTCGCTTCTGCCTGTCGGCAAAAGCTCACTCACTGCGCTGTTCCTCCTTTCCCCAAAAACTGCAGGCAGTTTTCGGGGACCCCGGTTTTTGATTTGAAATAGCGGCGCTTCGCGCCGCCCCACTGTGCGGGGCCCCGCGTGGACTTGCCTATGGAGGTTATTCCAAATATGACGAAACAAAGCAACATCCGAAACTTTTCGATCATCGCCCACATCGACCACGGCAAGTCCACGCTGGCGGACCGGCTGCTGGAGAAGTGCGAGGCGGTCAGCCAGCGGCAGATGGAAAGCCAGCTGCTGGACAACATGGACCTGGAGCGGGAGCGGGGCATCACCATCAAGGCCCGGGCCGTCCGGCTGAACTACAGGGCCCAGGACGGACAGGTCTATGAGCTGAACCTCATCGACACCCCGGGCCATGTGGACTTCAACTACGAGGTGTCCCGGTCCCTGGCGGCCTGCGAGGGCGCGGTGCTGGTGGTGGACGCCACCCAGGGCGTGGAGGCCCAGACCCTGGCCAACACCTACCTCGCCATGGAGCACGACCTGGAGATCCTGCCGGTGTTCAACAAGATCGACCTGCCCGCCGCCGATGTGCGGAAGGCCAAGCACGAGGTGGAGGACATCATCGGCCTGCCCGCTATGGACGCGCCGGAGATCTCCGCCAAGATGGGCATCAACATCGACGCCGTGCTGGAGGACATCGTCCAGAACGTGCCCGCCCCCGCCGGCGACGTGAACGCGCCCCTGAAAGCCCTGATCTTCGACAGCCAGTACGACAGCTACCGGGGCGTCATCGTGTACATGCGGCTGATGGAGGGCGGCATCCGCACCGGCCAGCAGGTGAAGCTGATGGCCACCGGCGCCACCTACCAGGTGGTGGAGTGCGGCCACCTGCTGCCCCTGGGCCTTGAGCCCTGCGACGGCCTGGAGGCCGGAGAGGTGGGCTACTTCACCGCTTCCATTAAGAACGTCCAGGACACCCGGGTGGGCGACACCGTCACGGACGCCGCCACCCCCACGGCGGAGGCCCTGCCGGGCTACCGTCCCGTGCAGCCCATGGTCTACTGCGGCATTTACACCGAGGACGGCTCCAAGTACCCGGACCTGCGGGACGCCCTGGAGAAGCTGCGGCTGAACGACGCGTCCCTCAGCTTCGAGCCGGAGTCCTCCGTGGCTCTGGGCTTTGGCTTTCGGTGCGGCTTTTTGGGCATGCTCCACATGGAGGTCATCCAGGAGCGGCTGGAGCGGGAGTTCGACCTGGAACTGGTAACTACTCTGCCCTCGGTCATCTACAACGTCTACAAGACCGACGGCAGCCTGGTGCGGGTGGACAATCCCCACAACTACCCGGACCCCGCCACCATCGAGCGCGCGGAGGAGCCCTACGTCAAGGTCTCCATCATCACCCCCAACGAGTACGTGGGCAACATCATGCCTCTGTGCCAGACCCGCCGGGGCGAGTTCAAGGACATGCAGTATCTGGACACCAACCTGGTGGAGATGCACTACCAGATGCCCCTGAACGAGATCATTTATGACTTCTTCGACACCCTGAAGGCCAACACCAAGGGCTATGCCTCCCTGGACTACGAGCTGTCCGACTACCGCCCCAGCGAGCTTGTGAAGGTGGACCTGCTGTTGAACGGCGACAAGGTGGACGCCCTGAGCTTCATCGCCCACAAGGACAAGGCCTACCCCCGGGCCAGGAAGCTGTGCGAGAAGCTGAAGGAGAACATCCCCCGCCAGCTGTTCGAGGTCCCCATCCAGGCGGCCATCGGCGGCCGGGTCATTGCCCGGGAGACGGTGAAGGCCATGCGGAAGGACGTGCTGGCCAAGTGCTACGGCGGCGACGTGACCCGGAAGAAAAAGCTGCTGGAAAAGCAGAAAGAGGGCAAAAAGCGGATGCGGAGCCTGGGCACGGTACAGGTGCCCACGGAGGCGTTTCTGGCGGTCCTCAAGCTGGACGAGTGACTTTTTGCCCTCCGTGAGCGGGAGCGAGCCGCCGCGGAAGCGGCGTGCAAGCGTTTTGCCGCTGTGCGGCAAAACCTTGAACCGGGCGGGCTTTGCCTGCCCGGTTGAGTCAAATGCGGGGTCCCCGCAAAATCAAGGATTTTGTGGGGGCGCGGCAAAAAGCGGATGCGGAGCCTGGGCACGGTACAGGTGCCCACGGAGGCGTTTCTGGCGGTCCTTAAGCTGGATGAATAAACAAAGACAGCGCCGCGGGCAATGCCCGCGGCGCTGTCGCGCGTTATCCAACAGGGGAGTGGAAGGTGAGGCGGAGGACGACCTCGTTTCGGTCCAAATCGTCCAGACATTGCTGCTGGACTTCCAAACTGGTGGCATACTGGGAGGGGCCGGGGACGGGGGAGGCGGTCATGGTGCAGATAATGGCGGTGTCCGCATCCCTGGGCTCCGTCCGGATGCTGTCGATAAACAGATTGCTGCCGGAGGGCTGGCAGTTTAAGGGCACGTCCCGGCACAGCAACGTCAGCTCCCGCACCTCCGGGTCATAGGTCATCTGGACGGTGGGAAAGAGCCCTTGACCCAGGCTGTCGAACAGCAGGTCCAACGTATCGGCCCCGGTGTAGACGCCGTTCAGGGACTGCGGCGTTCCGTTCCCATCGCCGCCGGGAATGGTCAGGGGCCCGCCGTCCCACAGCTCCGGCATCAGGGGCCACCACTCCAGCGCGTAGGTCTGGGGCCCTGTTGAGGCGGCCGAGGCGGCGTATAAGGCGCTGTCGAAAAGCGGTTCTCCGACGGAGGCGTCCACCAGGTCCGTGAAAGCGGAAGTGATGTCGGCAAAGCGGACTTGCCCATCCAGGAGGGTGTAATAGTAGACCTCCCGCCCGCCGTGGTAGAACCACAGCAGATCTGTTACGCCGTCGCTGTTGAAGTCGCCCTCCAAAACGGTGTTGGCGCAGTCCGCCAGCAGGCGGGGAACGCCGGTTTCATCCACAACATAGTAATCATAGGCCAGATAGGCCGCGCCCCGGAGCGCCTTGATCCGGAAGCCGTCCTGGCCCAGGACATTTGAAAAGGGTGTTACATCGTAGTCCTCACTGGAGCTGTACGCACTGTCCTCCTGGCAGAACCGCAGCAGCTCATCGCCTTGGCGGACGGCCCAGTACTTCGTGAATTGATATGTCGGGTCCGTCAAATGGTCCGGATGCCAGTAGCAGAGGATCTCCGTTCCGTCAGGCAGCGTCTGATCGCACAGAATTTCGCCCATGGTATCGGCGGAGACCGTGTCCGGTTCCATACCGGCCGGTGGTTCGTAAGGCTCCAGATCTGCCAGGGGCAGGGAGAGTACGGCGACGGCGCTATCCGTACTCTTTGCCTCCGACTGGGGCAGCTGGGACGCGGCGATTTGACCGGAGCAGCCGGTCAGCAACAGACAGGACAGCAGGACCGCCCACTTGATACGCATAAAAACCCCTCCCTTTCCAGGTTATGTTAACAAGAAAAGGGAGGGAATTCGTTACAAAACGGTGAAAAAAGGGGGACAAAGGGTTACACATCGCCCAGAGTCACCAGCAGGGCGCCCGCCTCCCGGTCCAGCCAGGAGCAGCGCAGCCGCTTTTCCCGGGGCTGATCGCCGCTGTCCACAGCGCAGGTGAACTCGTAGACCGCCTGGGTCTCCAGCTGGGCCAGTATGGTCTCCAGCCGCGCCGCCTGCCGGATGGCGGACCGCCGGTGGGAGCAGGACACATGATCCCGCACGTACCGCGCCGCCAGGGCCCGGTAGGTGCCGCCGGAGGGCAGGGGGCCGCCATAGACCCGACAGGCGCCGCCGTCGGCGTCCACGGCCAGCACGAAGTCGTAATCCCGCGCCGCCAGGGCCGACAATACCGGGTCGGGCCGGAGACTGTCCAGATCCCATACGGCGCAGAAGGCCGTCACATGGCCGTCCTCCGGCGACGCCAGCAGCTCCAGGGCGGTCCTGGCCCACACCGTGGCGCCGCCGTCGGGGGAGAAGGGGTGCTCCAGACTGGAGTGGCGCTCGCCCTGGCGGAAAGCATCCAGCAGGGCGTCCCGGCGAAACAGGGCGTCGAACCGCCGGCGGGGCTCCCCGTCCGGCACGCTGTCCCGCAGGTGGCGGAGGCAGGCGTCCGCCGTGTTGCCGAACAGCACTCTCGTCAGATGGCGGTTGCTGGCCTTGGCGTCCAGGATGCGGTCAGCGGTCAGGTCCAGCCGGGCGGAGGCCAGGGCGCCGGGGGGCAGCTTCCGCTGCTGGGCCTTCAGCCGCTGAAAGCGCTGGGCGGCGGTCTTTTGGGGGGTGATGTCCACGCATTTGCCCACCAGGCGGGTGACATTCCCGTCGCCGTCGATGCTGCGCAGCCAGGACACCTGATACCACCGCCAGCCCGTGCCGTCGTAGTCGCCCCGGAAGTCCAGCGGCTCCGCCACGGGCCGGGTGGCGGCCCGCTTCACGGCGGAGATCAGCCGCTTCTGGTCGGCGGGGTGGACGGTCCCGGATCTGCCCAGAGAGGCCAGATAGCCGCCCACCGTGCGCTGGGTCCGGCGGCCGGAGCGGTCAAAATACTCCATATGGGCCACATCCTCCGCCGGATTGTAGTCGAACAGGAGCGTGGAGGAGCGGTCCAGCAGCAGCTCGCACAGCTGGGTGCGAAAGGCCAGCTCCGTCTCAGCCGCCTTTTCCCGGTCCAGCGGGGAGCAGGTGATGTACAGCAGGGCGGCGCCGTCCGCCTGGGGCTGCCTGACGCCCTCCACCGTGACCCAGGTGGAGCCGCCGTCACCGCGCCACAGGCGGCAGGGATGGCGCAACGGCCGGCCGGCGGACAGGGCCTGCTCCGCCGCGGCGGCAAGGCCTTCCCGGTCGTCGGGCAGGACAGGCCACATGGGGTCCTCCGCCAGATGGCGGAGCAGCTCCGGGACGGAGCGGCCCAGCAGGTCCGCCAGTCCCCGGCTGGCCCGCAGGGACGCGGCCGTGCCGTCCGCTTCCAGCCGCAGCAGACAGTAGCTGCCGGGCAGATGGTCGAACAGGGCGGAGAGCCGGTCCTGGGCGGTCTCCAGCTGGCCCAGGGTCTCCCGCAGGCGGGATTGGGTCCGGCGGCGCTGGTCCACGTCCAGCAGCACGGCGTAAAAGGTGGAGACGCCCTCCCGGCAGGACAGCAGCTCCGCCCGCAGGTCCACCCACAACGCCCCGCCGTCCTTTTGCAGCAAGCGCAGCTCGTGGGCCACCGGACGGCTGTCCCGCGCGGCGTCCAGCAGGTCCTGGAGGAGCTCCGGCCAGTCCGCGGGCTCCACCAGGGCGGAGAAGTCCCGGGCAAAGCGGTCCAGCAGCTCCTTGCGCTCCCAGCCGGTCAGGGTGCACAACCGCCGGTTGAAGGAGAGGCACCGCAGCCCCGCCCGGCTCAGCTCCAGCACGGCCACGCCGCCGGGGAGATTCTCCGCCAGCAGCTCGCCGGGGTTCCGGCCCGCGTCCGCCCGGGGCTCCAATATACAGCCCACCACACCGTACATGGCCTGATAGCAGGTGACCTCCAGCCTCCGGCCCAGGACGCTGGTGTAGGAAAAGGAGGCGGCGGAGCCGGAGAAGGCCACCTCCTGCAGCGGCCGCAGTTCCGTCAGACGCTGGGCGGGGAACCGGCGGGTGAACCGCTGACCCGTCAGCTCCTCCGCCGGAGTCTCCAGCAGAGCGCCGGCGGAGGAGTTGGCGAAGCGGCAGACCAGGTCCACCATGTCGCCCCGCCCGTCGGTGATGACCTCCGCCAGCAGAAAGGGGATGCGGCTCTGGCGGAAGGAGCGGGTGAACTTGTCCAGATGCTTCGCCACGGCGGCGCCCCCTTTACAGGTTGATGGGACCATTATACGTCAAACCCGGCGGTCGTTGCAACGAAATTCGCCGGATTTCGGCGTTTTCCACGGCGGAAAGGTGGACCTTTGTGAAAGCGCACAAAAAGTAATACCTATTTTCCCGGAAAGTCTACTTTTCAGAGGCGCGGGAGCGATTGACTGTTGGGAGGAAAACCATCATAATGTCATAGAATGGAATAAAACTGATGAAATGCGGCCAAAAGGCAGGAGGAAGTTATGAAAAAGGGCTATTTGGTGCTGCAGGACGGCCAGGTGTTCGAAGGCATCCGCTTCGGTGGAGGCGGGGACACCGTGGGGGAGCTGGTGTTCACCACCGGCATGTGCGGCTATATCGAGACATTGACGGATCCCAGCTACGCGGGGCAGATCGTCCTGCAGACGTATCCGCTGATCGGCAACTACGGCATCATCCGGGAGGACTTTGAGGGCGCCTGCTGCGTCAGGGGCTATGTGGTCCGGGAGTACTGTGACGCGCCGTCCAATTTCCGCACGGACTGCGACCTGGACGCGTTTTTGAGAGAGCGGGACGTGCCCGGCCTGTACGGCGTGGACACCCGCCAGCTGACCCGCGTCATCCGGGAGCACGGCGTGATGAACGCCGTCATCTGTGACCGGGTGCCCGCCGATCTGGACGTGGTGAAGACCTACGCCGTGACCGGCGTGGTGGAGGCTGTCACCTGTCAGGAGCCATCGGTCCACCCGGCGGAGGGGGAGGAGAAGTTCAGGGTCTCCCTGCTGGACTACGGCGCCAAGCGCAACATCGTCCGGGAGCTCCAGAAGCGGGGCTGCACAGTCGCCGTCCTGCCCGCCACGACCACGGCGGAGGACATTCTGGCGGCGAATCCCGACGGCGTCATGCTCTCCAACGGCCCCGGCGACCCGGCGGAGAACGTGTTCCAGATCGAGCAGATCAAAAAGCTCCTGGGCAAAGTCCCCATGTTCGGCATCTGTCTTGGGCACCAGCTGACGGCGCTGGCGGCCGGCGGCGGGACCTACAAGCTGAAGTACGGCCACCGGGGTGTGAACCAGCCCGTCCGGGACTTAAGCGGCGTCCGCACCTTCATCACCAGCCAGAACCACGGCTACGCCGTGGACTCCGACACCGTCAAGGTGGGAAGAGTCAGCTTTGCCAACGCCAACGACGGCACCTGCGAGGGCATTGATTACCCTGATTTGAAAGCCTTTACCGTGCAGTTCCATCCGGAAGCCTGTACGGGCCCGAAGGACACATCCTTCCTCTTCGACCGCTTTGTGGAACTCATGAAAGGTGGTGACCGGTAATGCCTCTGGATAAAAGCATCAGGAAAGTCCTGGTCATCGGCTCCGGCCCCATCGTCATCGGACAGGCCGCCGAGTTCGACTACGCCGGCGCCCAGGCCTGCCGCGTTTTGAAGGAGGCCGGCGTCAATGTGGTGCTGTGCAACTCCAACCCCGCCACCATCATGACCGACCAGGCCATGGCGGACGAGATTTACCTGGAGCCCCTGACGGTGGACACCATCAAGCGCATCATCAAAAAGGAGAAGCCCGACTCCATTTTGGCGGGTCTGGGCGGCCAGACCGGCCTGACGTTGGCCATGCAGCTGGATAAGGAGGGCTTTTTGGAGGCCCAGGGCGTCCGTTTGCTTGGCACCGACGCCAAGGCCATTTCCCGGGCCGAGGACCGGGAGCTCTTCAAGGAGGCCATGGCGGAGATCGGCCAGCCGGTCATCGCCTCCGATATCGCGGAGACCGTGGAGGGCGCGTTGGAGGTGGCCGAGCGCATCGGCTATCCCGTCATCGTCCGTCCCGCTTTCACCCTGGGCGGCGCCGGCGGCGGCGCGGCGCAGAATGAAAAGGAGCTGCGCGTCATCGCCCAGACGGGCCTGGACGCGTCCCCCATTACCCAGGTGCTAATCGAAAAGGCCATCTTCGGCTGGAAAGAGATCGAGTTTGAGACCATGCGGGACAGCGTGGGCAATGTCATCGCCGTCTGCTCCATGGAGAATTTGGACCCCGTGGGCGTCCACACCGGCGACTCCATCGTGGTGGCCCCCACCCAGACCCTGGCGGACAAGGAGTTCCAAATGCTCCGCAAGGCGTCTCTGGACATCATCACCCACTTAGGGATCGTGGGCGGCTGCAACTGTCAGCTGGCATTGAACCCCGACAGCTTTGAGTACGCGGTCATCGAGGTCAATCCCCGTGTGTCCCGCTCCTCCGCCCTGGCCTCCAAGGCCACCGGCTATCCCATCGCCAAGATCACCACAAAGATCGCCCTGGGCTACACCCTGGACGAGATCAAGAACGATATCACCGGCAAGACCTGCGCCTGCTTCGAGCCGACGTTGGACTACATCGTGGTGAAGATGCCCAAGTGGCCTTTCGACAAATTCGCTGACGCCAGCCGCAAGCTTGGCACTCAAATGAAGGCCACCGGCGAGGTCATGTCCATCGGCCCCAGCTTTGAGATGGCGCTGATGAAGGCCGTCCGGGGCGCGGAAGTCGGCATGGACTCCCTGAACCGCAAGCCGGACCCCGAGGACAGTGCCCCCATCTGGGAGCGGCTGCGCCGGGTGGACGACCACCGGATCTTCACGGTGTTCGAGGCGCTGAAATCCGGCGTCTCCATCGACGAGATCTTCGGCATCACCCGCATCGACCGCTGGTTCCTGGCAAAGCTGAAGAAGATGGCCGATTTCGAGCTGGCTCTGGAAACCGACGGCCTGACCGCCGAACACTATGAGACCGGCAAGAGGATGGGCTATCCCGATACCACCCTGCTGCGTTTGTCCGGCGCCAGGGAACTGCCCGTCCCCGCCAAGACCGCCGTCTACAAGATGGTGGACACCTGCGGTGCGGAGTTTGACGCCGAGACCCCCTATTTCTATTCCTCCTTCGACCAGTTCTGTGAGTCCCGGACCTTCCCCCGCAGCGGCAAGCCCGTCATCATGGTTTTGGGCTCCGGCCCCATCCGCATCGGCCAGGGCATTGAGTTCGACTACTCCTCCGTCCACTGCGTCTGGACGCTGAAGGAGCTGGGCTACGAGGTGGTCATTGTCAACAACAATCCGGAGACCGTCTCCACCGACTACGACACCGCCGATCGCCTGTACTTCGAGCCGCTGTTCCCCGAGGATGTCATGCACATCATCGACGTGGAAAAGCCCGTGGGCGTGGTGGTGGCCTTCGGCGGCCAGACGGCCATCAAGCTGACCAAATTCCTGGACAGCCACGGCATCCAGATCATGGGAACCTCCGCCGAGTCCATCGATATGGCCGAGGACCGGGAGCGGTTCGGCGAGCTGCTGGAGCGCTTCTCCATCAAGCGGCCCCAGGGCCGGGGCGTTCTAGGCATGCGGGAGGCTCTGGACGCCGCCCATGAGCTGGGCTATCCCGTGCTGCTGCGGCCCTCCTACGTCATCGGCGGACAGAACATGGTCATCGCCCATAATGACGACGACGTGCGGACCTACATGGAGGTCATCCTCTCCGGCAAGATCGAAAATCCCGTGCTGGTGGACCAGTATCTGATGGGCAAGGAGCTGGAGGTGGACGTCATCTCCGACGGCAGGGACGTGCTGATCCCCGGCGTCATGCAGCACATTGAGCGCACCGGCGTCCACTCCGGCGACTCCATCGCCGTGTACCCGCCCTTCTCCATCGGCGACAAGATGCTGAAGGTCATCATCGACTGTTCGGAAAAACTGGCCCTGTCTCTGGGCACGAAGGGCCTCATCAACATTCAGTATTTGATCTATCAGGGCGAGCTGTACGTCATCGAGGTCAACCCCCGGGCCAGCCGCACCGTGCCCTATATCTCCAAGGTCACCGGCGTGCCCATGGTGGATTTGGCCACCCGGGTCATGGTGGGCCAGCCCCTTCGCTCCCTGGGGTATGGCACCGGCCTTTACAAGCAGCCGCCGTATGTTGCCGTCAAGGTCCCCGTCTTCTCCTTCGAGAAGATCACCGACGCCAACGCGGCCCTGTCCCCGGAGATGAAGTCCACCGGCGAGGTGCTGGGCCTGGGCAAGAACATGCAGGAGGCCCTGTTCAAGGGCCTGGTCTCCGCCGGATATAAGGTGGAAAAGAGCGAGCACGCCGGCGTTTTGATTTCCGTCAACCGCCGGGACCAGCCTGAGATCATCAACATCGCCCGGAAGCTGGACGAGATGGGCTACAAGCTCTACGCCACCGAGCGCACCGCCCACGAGATCGAGCAGCTGGGCACCAGCGTGGAGGTGGTGGGCAAGCTGGGCCAGGACAACCGGGTGTTCCAGCTGCTGGAGGCCGGGAAGATCGACTATGTCATCCTCACCGGCTCCACGGAGCCCAGCTACATCCGGGATTTCATCCGCCTGAACCACCGCTGTGTCCAGCTGGGCATCCCCTGCCTGACCTCCCTGGACACCGCCAACGCCCTGACGGACATCCTGGCCAGCCGCTACAACCAGCAGAACACGGAGCTCATCGACATCTGCCACCTGCGAACCGAGCGACAGAAGCTGCGGTTTGCCAAAATGCAGACCTGCGGCAACGACTATATCTTCCTGGAGAACTTCCACGGGGAGATCACCTGTCCCGAGTCGCTGTGCATCGCGTTTTGCGACCGGCACTACGGCATCGGCGCCGACGGCATCATTTTGATGGAGCACTCTGAAAAAGCCGACGCGAGGATGCGGATGTTCAACGCCGACGGCAGCGAGGGCATGATGGCGGGCAACGCCCTGCGGTGCATGGGCAAGTACCTCTATGACAACGGGATCGTGGCGAAGGAGGAGCTGACCGTCGAGACCGGCGGAGGCGTCAAGACCGTGAAGCTCTATACCACCAGCGGAAAGGTCACGTCCGCCTGCGTGGACATGGGCTATGCCACGCTGGACACCGCGGCCCTGCGCTTCACCATCCCGGAGAAGACGGTGGTGGACTATCCCGTCCGCATCGCCGGACGGCCCTACAACATCACCTGCGTGGACATGGGCAACCCCCACTGCGTGGTGTTCTGCCCCCGGGTGGACGCGGTGGACATCGATTTCATCGGTCCCCAGTTCGAGCACGCGCCCTACTTCCCTGAGCGCATCAACACGGAGTTCATCCGGGTGGTGAATCCCAACACCATCAAAATGCGGGTCTGGGAGCGGGGCAGCGGCGAGACCATGGCCTGCGGCACCGGCGCCTGCGCGGCGGTGGTGGCCGCGGTGGCGGGCGGTCTCTGC
This sequence comes from uncultured Oscillibacter sp., assembly GCA_902476875.1. Lineage (GTDB taxonomy): Bacteria > Bacillota > Clostridia > Oscillospirales > Oscillospiraceae > Oscillibacter. The sequence continues at coordinate 23,957 of CABSFC010000005.1, forward strand.
GCCAAGGGCGTGGATATCACGGTCCGGGCAAAGGGCGGCGACCTGGTGGTCAACTACACCGACGAAAAGGTCACCCTCACCGGCGACGCCAGGCTGGTGTTCACCGGAGAAGTGGAGTATTGAAAAAAGCGGCGTCCCGCGGGGACGCCGCTTTTTTTATGGGGCGACAGCTTCGCGTGCCTCCTCCGGCGCCCTGACGCCCCGCCAGGGACCGTGGAGGTAGAAATAGTGAGACAGGCAGGTGGCGATGGACCAGCCGATGGGCCAGGCGCACCAAATGCCCACGGCGGAGTGCAGGGCGCCGGAGAGCACATAGGCCAGTACCACCCGCAAGATCAGGTCCGTGAAGGTGGCGGCCACGAACTTGCCCATCAGGCTGGAGCCCCGCAGCACGCCGTCGGCCACCAGCTTGGAGGACACCACGAAGTAGAAGGGGGACAGGATGCGCAAAAACTGGACGCCGGTGGTGACGGCGGTCTCCGTGGGGCTGTCGATGAAAAAGCCGATGAGGTACCGCCCCGCGAAGAAGTAGAGCAGCACCAGGGGCACGCACAGCCCCCACACCAGCTTCAGACCGGCCCGGAAGCCCTCCGGGACGCGGTGGAGCTTGTTTGCGCCGATGTTCTGGGCGGCGTAGTTGGAGACGCCGTTGGCCAGGGTGGTGAAGGAGGTGATGACCAGGTTGTTCAGCTTGACGGCGGCGGAGTACCCGGCCATAACGCCGGTGCCGAAGCCGTTGATGACGCCCTGGATGAGGATGTTGCCCACGGAGATGAAGCTCTGCTGCAGGATGCTGGGCACGGCGATGACCGCGAAGTTTTTGAACAGGGGCAGGGAGAAGACGCGGGCCGGCGCCTCCGCGGGGATGCGGCCCAGCCGCCGGAACACCACCAGCACCGCCAGCACGCAGCTGACGCCCTGACACAAAAAGGTCGCCCAGGCCACGCCGGCCACGCCCATGTCGAAGACGGTGACGAAGAGGATATCCACCAGGATATTGCTGGTGGAGGAGCAGGCCAGGAAGAGGAAGGGCGTCTTGGAATCCCCCAGGGCGGAAAAGATGCCGGTGGATACGTTGTAGAAGAACACAAAGGGCAGGCCGTAGACGTAGATGTTCAGATACAGGGCGGAGTCCGCCATGACCTCCTCGGGGGTGTTGATGGCCCGCAGCAGGTCCGGTCCAAAGAGCAGCCCCACCGCCATCAGCGCGGCGCAGACCGCGGCGCTGGCGATGAGGGCCGTGTGGACGGCGGTCTTCATATCGGCGATCCGTCTGGCGCCGAAGAGCTGGGACACCACGACGGAGCAGCCGATGTTGCAGCCAAAGGCGAAGGCGATGAAGATCAGCGTGATCTCATAGCTGTTGCCCACGGCGGCCAGGGCGTTTTCACCCACGAATTTGCCGGCAACCAGGCTGTCCGCGATGTTGTAGAGCTGCTGAAACACGATGCTGCCGAACAGCGGCAGGCAGAATTTCCAAAGGACGGTTTGGGGGTTGCCCACCGTCAGATCTTTTTCCATGATGCGTTCTCTCCTGTTTCCAAATTGGGGGAATAGCTTGATTTTCCCATTCCGCTCCAGTATACTCCTGTCTTAGAAAGATGAAAAATATATCGTTGATATCCTTACCATAATAAAAACTGATGGCGGGAGGAGACGGCATGGCGGTCAATTATGAATACTACCGCTGCTTTTACTACGTGGCGAAGTACAAAAACCTGACCCGGGCGGCCTCGGCCATGCTGAGCAGCCAGCCCAATGTGACCCGGGTGATGCGCAATCTGGAACGGGAGCTGGGCTGCCGGCTCATCACCCGCTCCAACCGGGGCATCAGCCTGACGGAGGAGGGGGAGCGGCTGTACCAGCACGTGGCGGTGGCCTTTGAGGAGCTCCGGCTGGGGGAGGAGGCGCTGACCCAGAGCGGCGGCCTGCGGGAGGGCAGCGTGTCCGTCGGCACCAGCGAGGCGGCGATGCACGGGCTTTTGTTGGGGGTCCTCCGCGGGTTTCACCAGGCGTACCCCGGCGTCCGGCTGCGAATCCGCAACTACTCCACGCCCCAGGCGTTCAACGCCCTGCGGGACGGACAGATCGACTTTGCCGTCATCACGGCGCCGGTGGGCGTGGAGCAGCGGCCCTTTAAGCGGACCTGCCTGAAGGTGTTCCAGGACATCCTCATCGGCGGCCCGCAGTTCGCGGAGCTGGCGGAAAGGCCCCTGCGTCTGGCGGACCTTGTCGGCTATCCGCTGATCGGCCTGACCCGGGACACCGGCACCTTTGAGCTCTACAGCCGCTTTTTCATGTCCCACGGGCTGGAGCTGGACCCGGACATGGAGGTGGCCACCACGGATCTGATCCTGCCTTTGGTGGAAAACGACCTGGGGTTGAGCTTTTTGCCCCGGGAATTCGCGGAAAAGGCGCTGCGGGACGGACGGGTCGTCCGTCTGCGGCTGGAGGAGCCCATCCCGGAGCGCCACATCTGTCTGGTGCAGGACACCCGGAACAGTCTCGGTCCCGCGGCCCGGGCCCTGCGGCAGATGCTCTACGCCTATCCGGCGGAGGGCTGATACGCAAAATTTGCGAAAAAGTTTGCGCAAAGACCTTTTCACCGCGGGCGGGGTGTGCTATCATTTTAGTAACGCTCAAAAAGAACGGAGATGCCTGCCATGGACGCCCATGAAAAGTCCGCGTATCATCTCCCCAGGGTGGGGATGCGAAACATCAAGACCGCGCTGGCGGCCGCCCTGTGCGCCCTGATCTACTATTTTTTTGACCGCAGCCCCGCCTTTGCCTGCATTGGCGCCATTTTCGGCATGGGCAGCGACCTTGGCGTCAGCAAGCTTCACGGCGGCAACCGTTTCTTCGGCACCCTGGTGGGTGGATTTATCGGCATGGGGCTGTTCGCGCTCTATGTGCAGCTGTTTCCGGACGGCAGCAACCGCTGGTTTCTGATTCCGATGACCTTCGTCGGCGTGGTGATTTTGATCGTGGCCTGCCAGTATATCTGGGTGGGCGGCGTCCAGCCGGGAGGCGTGGTGCTGTGCATCATTCTGTTCAACACCCCCACGGAGACCTATATCTCTTACGCTCTGAACCGGATTCTGGATACGGGCGTCGGCGTGCTGATGGCGCTGTTTGTGAACGGTATGCTCCCGGGAGGCTTTACCTTTGGCTTTATGCACCGCTTTTACATGCGTGTGGGCATCAGGGATGATGTGGCGTATGTGGAGCGAAAGCGCGAGCCCGCCGGAGAAGAGGCGAACCCATAGCGCCGGCGGCAGAGCCGGCCCGCCATGAAAAAAACAGCCGCGCTGCGGCAGAAGAGAGGGAGCCTATGGAATACAAGATCGAGGGAGCGCCGCTGCCGGTGGTGGTCTGCCAGCTGAGCGCCGGCGAGACCATGATCACCGAGCGGGGCAGCATGAGTTGGATGAGCCCCAACATGAAGATGGAGACCACCTCCAACGGCGGCCTGGGCAAGGCCCTGGGGCGGATGTTCGCCGGGGAGGCCATCTTCCAGAACCGCTACACCGCCCAGGGCGGTCCGGGCATGATCGCCTTCGCCTCCAGCTTTCCCGGCGCCATTCGGGCCTTTGAGATCGGGTCGGGCCGGGAGCTGATCGTGCAGAAGAGCGGCTTTCTGGCCAGCGAGGAGAGTGTGCGGCTGTCCGTCTTCCTCCAGAAGAAGCTGGGCGCCGGGTTCTTCGGCGGCGAGGGCTTCATTATGCAGCGGCTGTCCGGACAGGGCGTGGTGTTTGCGGAGTTTGACGGCCATGTGATGGAGTACGACCTGGCGCCGGGCCAGTCCATGGTGATCGACACCGGATATCTGGCCGCCATGGACGCCACCTGCTCCGTGGAGATTCAGTCCGTGCCCGGCGTAAAGAACATGGTGTTCGGCGGCGAGGGCATCTTCAACACCGTGGTCACCGGCCCGGGCCGCGTCTATCTCCAGACCATGCCCATCAGCGCTGTGGCCGGCGCCATCCGGCCCTTCATCCCCACGGGGAAATAAAGGAATGTCAGAATAAAAAGGCATCCGCTCCGGCCATCGCCGGAGCGGATGTTTTTACGCAGGCGCGACCACAGCCCGCGGACAGCCTCCCGTCAGGGCCAGCTCCGCCGCGGAAGGGCCGCGGGGCCGTATTTCCCGCCGGCCCAGAGAAAACAACCCCGGCTCATTGAGCCGGGGCCGTTCATTCAGCTTATGGAAGCCGTGGACGCGTCAGGCGCTCAGTCCTTGATGGCGGCCTGCGCGGCGGCAAGGCGCGCGATGGGCACGCGGAAGGGAGAGCAGGACACATAGTCCAGGCCCACGCGGTGGCAGAACTCCACGGAGGAGGGGTCGCCGCCGTGCTCGCCGCAGATACCCAGGTGCAGGTCGGGGTTGGTGGAGCGGCCCAGCTTGGCGGCCATGTCCACCAGCTTGCCCACGCCGGTCTGGTCCAGCTTGGCAAACGGGTCGTTCTCGTAGATCTTCTTGTCGTAGTAAGCGCCCAGGAACTTGCCGGCGTCGTCGCGGGAGAAGCCGAAGGTCATTTGGGTCAGGTCGTTGGTGCCGAAGGAGAAGAAGTCGGCATGCTTGGCGATCTCGTCGGCGGTCAGCGCGGCGCGGGGGATCTCGATCATGGTGCCGACCTTGTACTTCATGTCGGACTTGACGGCGGCGATGATCTCGTCGGCGGTGTCGGTGACGACCTTCTTGACGTAGGCCAGCTCCTTGGCCTCGCCCACCAGGGGGATCATGATCTCGGGGACCATGTTCCAGTCGGGGTGCTTGGCCTGGACGTTCAGCGCGGCCTTGATGACGGCGCGGGTCTGCATGGCGGCGATCTCAGGATAGGTGACAGCCAGACGGCAGCCGCGGTGGCCCATCATGGGGTTGAACTCGTGCAGACCGGCGATGATGGCCTTGATGTCCTCCACGCTCTTGCCCATGTCCTTGGCCAGCAGCTCGATGTCGGCCTCCTCGGTGGGCACGAACTCGTGCAGGGGGGGATCCAGGAAGCGGATGGTGACGGGGCAGCCCTCCATGGCCTCGTAGATGCCTTCGAAGTCGCTCTGCTGCATGGGCTCCAGAACGGCCAGCGCGGCCTCGCGCTGCTCGATGGTGTCGGAGCAGATCATGCGGCGGATGGCGGGGATGCGGTCCTCATTGAAGAACATGTGCTCGGTGCGGCACAGGCCGATGCCCTCGGCGCCGAACTTGCGGGCCTGGGCGGCGTCATAGGGGGTGTCGGCGTTGGTGCGGACCTGCAGGCGGCGGTACTTGTCGGCCCAGCCCATGACGCGGCCGAACTCGCCGCCGATGGTGGCGTCCGTGGTGGGGATGGCGCCGTCATAGATGTTACCGGTGGAGCCGTTCAGGGAGATCCAGTCGCCCTCGACATAGGTCTTGCCGGCCAGCTCGAACTTCTTGTTCTCTTCGTCCATCTTGATGTCGCCGCAGCCGGAGACGCAGCACTTGCCCATGCCGCGGGCCACGACGGCGGCGTGGGAGGTCATGCCGCCGCGGACGGTCAGGATGCCCTGGGCGGCCTTCATGCCCTCGATATCCTCGGGAGAGGTCTCCAGGCGGACCAGGACGACCTTCTCGCCCCGGGCGGCCCACTCCTTGGCGTCCTCGGCGGAGAAGACGATCTTGCCGGAGGCGGCGCCGGGGGAGGCGCCCAGAGCCTTGCCGATGACGGCGGCCTTCTTCAGGGCCTCGGCGTCGAACTGGGGATGCAGCAGGGTGTCCAGAGAGCGGGGCTCGATCATGGCCACGGCCTGCTTCTCGGAGATCATGCCCTCGTCCACCAGGTCGCAGGCGATCTTCAGAGCGGCGGCGGGGGTGCGCTTGCCGTTGCGGGTCTGCAGCATGTAGAGCTTGCCGTGCTCCACGGTGAACTCCATGTCCTGCATGTCGCGGTAATGGTCCTCCAGGGTCTTGCAAACGCCCTCGAACTGGGCGAAAGCCTCGGGGAACTTCTCAGCCATCTCGGCGATGGGCATGGGGGTGCGGACGCCGGCCACGACGTCCTCGCCCTGGGCGTTGGTCAAAAACTCGCCGAAGAGCTTCTTCTCGCCGGTGGCGGGGTTGCGGGTGAACGCCACGCCGGTGCCGCAGTCGTCGCCCATGTTGCCGAAGGCCATGGACTGGACGTTGACGGCGGTGCCCCAGGAGTAGGGGATGTCGTTGTCGCGGCGGTAGACGTTGGCGCGGGGGTTGTCCCAGGAGCGGAACACGGCCTTGACGGCGCCCATCAGCTGCTCCTTGGGGTCGGAGGGGAAGTCCTGGCCGATCTTGCTCTTGTACTCGGCCTTGAACTGGCCGGCCAGCTCCTTCAGGTCCTCGGCGGTCAGCTCCACGTCCTGGGTGACGCCGCGCGCTTCCTTCATCTTGTCAATGAGCTGCTCAAAGTACTTCTTGCCGACCTCCATGACGACGTCGGAATACATCTGGATGAAACGGCGATAGCAGTCCCAGGCCCAGCGGGGGTTGCCGGACTTCTTCGCCAGGACCTCCACCACGGTCTCGTTCAGGCCCAGGTTCAGGATGGTGTCCATCATGCCGGGCATGGAAGCGCGGGCGCCGGAGCGGACGGAGACCAGCAGGGGGTTCTCCATGTCGCCGAACTTCTTGCCGGTGATGCCCTCCATCTTCTCGATGTATTCCATGATCTCGGCGAAGATCTCGTCGTTGATTTTCTGGCCGTCCTCATAGTACTGGGTGCAGGCCTCGGTGGTGATGGTGAAGCCCTGGGGCACGGGCAGGCCGATGTTGGTCATCTCGGCCAGGTTGGCGCCCTTGCCGCCCAGGAGCTCACGCATGTTGGCGTTGCCCTCGGTGAACAGGTAACAATACTTTTTGCTCATTTTCATTCCTCCGTTTTTTTGTCGCTGCCAAAAGGCAGAAAAGCGATCCGGTGTTTATAGCAAACGTTTGCCTTAAAATTACCGATAATATTATAATAGGAAGTATTTTGAAAAGCAATGCATAAATGGTATAAGAAACCTTGTTTAAATTGAAGCAATTCTGCCAAAACCATGGCGAAATTTCACAAAAAGTGAAAAAAGGCACACAATTTACGCAAAATTTTACGTGGCGCGGCGGAGTGCTCAGAGGGAGAGGTCCATCTCCCGGCAGTCCCGGTCCAGAAAACCGGTCCGCGCCTGACAGCCGAACAGCGCTTCCGCCAGACCCGCCAGCTCGTCCCGGGCCTCCAGCACGCGACCGCGGTTGAAGTCGGTGAAGCCGTCGATGGGGAAGAATACGTAGCTGGTCCCGGGGCCGATCTTCCCCTGCTCGCTCTGCCGCCAGGTCCAGCGGCGGGTGCGGACCTCGCTGCCCACGGCGTAGACCAGCTCGCCGCTGTCCGGCGTCTCCGGAGTCCCGCCGCCGAAGGGAAGGAACGTGTCGCCCTCCCGGGCAAAGCGGACCTCTATGTCCAGCGGAGAGGCGCCCAGGTCGTGGGTGCCCATGGGCAGGGTGTATTTCAGGGAGAGGGCGTTGTTCAGGTCCACCAGGGGATTGATGCGGGACATGCCCTTGCCCTTGGCGATGCGGGTGAACAGGGCCTCAATGGAGCACATGTACTTGTTGGGGTTGACGCCCAGGGCCTGGAAGGCGGCGCGGTAGGGCAGGATGTCCGGCTCCTCCTTTACCTTCCTGCCGGCAAAGCGGCTCTCCGCCAGGGCGATGCCCTGGTCCAGCAGGGCGTCGACGGCCTCATAGTGGCGGCTGTTGTCGATGCCCTTTGCCGCCACCACGCCGAAACAGGCGGTGGGCAGCTTTTCAAAAACGGCGGGTTCAATGATGAATTTCATGGGGATCATCCTTTCCGAGTTTTTCGATCCGGCGCCTATTTTACCACAGGAAGCGGCCACGCGCAAGCAACCGGCGGGCCCCGGAACCATCCGGAGCCCGCCGGCTGCAAAGGGCGGCGGAGGCGGTCAGCACAGGTCCCCGCCCAGCATGTACTTTTTCAGAGGCTTGTACAGCACCGCCGCCAGAACCAGCGCGATCAAGGTGTTGGGCAGCATGTAGGAGCCGTTGTAGACCAGGGAGTAGAGGGAGGGGCTGGTGAAGGTCTGGTTCAGAAATTCCGTGGGGGCCAGGATTCGGTAGATGGTGACGCCGCTGATGTAGTGGACCAGGAACCGCCCGGCGCAGCCCACCAGGGTGCCCGCGAACAGCCCGCCCCTGAACAGGCCCGCCAGGCCCAGGGGCGTGAAAGCCACCAGGTAGTCCAGCAGCATGGACTGCCAGCCCCAGGCATAGGCGCCGTCGAAGATCAGCTGCAGCGGGCCGAAGACAAAGCCCGCCATCAATCCGGAGCGCCATCCCCGGCGGACGGCGAAGAAGAGGATGGGGAACATGGCGGGCGTGATGGAGCCGCCGTTGGGGGCCTCCGCCAGCTTGACGTAGCTGAGGACCTGGGCCAGGGCCACCATCAGCGCGCCCTCGCACAGCATCCGGACCCGCAGGTGCGATCTGTTTTGCGTAAGAGATACCTCCGAAGAAAAAATACCGCAAGCCACCGAACGGGCTTGCGGTACGGAAAAAACGAGCAATGCGCTCACTTCCTACGCCGGCATTACCCGGATCAGGTTCAAGGGACCGGAGGCGGCTCCGCCTCTGTATCTCGGCCGGGAATCTGCTCCCAGCGCCCCTGTGTTCGATTGTCCTGCGGTTTCAGTACATCGTATGCAAAAAACGCCGGCTTGTCAGGAGGATGTGTATTCCATTTTCAGCGATTTTATGATAAAATCGGGAAAGATGCAGAGAGGAGTGCCGCCATGAGCCTGTTTGGCCTGCCTGATACCGACCCCATCGCCGCCCGCGTCCGGGAGGCCGCCACCCGCGGCACGCTGTCCCACGCGCTGCTGTTCACCGGCAGCGGCCACCGGCTGGCCGCCGCCAAGTACGCCGCCGCGGCGCTGGAGTGCGCGGCGGAGGGGAGCCGTCCCTGCGGCGTGTGCCCCGCCTGCCGCAAGGTGCTGGGGGACATCCACCCGGATGTCGTCACCGTCCGGGACGACCAGCACAAGAACATCGCCGTGGATGTGGTCCGCGCCATCCGGGCGGACGCCTACATCCGCCCCAACGAGGGGCGGCGGAAGGTCTACCTCTTCCCGGACTGCGCCCTGCTGACGGAGCAGGACCAGAACGTCCTGCTGAAGATTGTGGAGGAGGGCCCGCCCTACGCGGCGTTCCTGTTTTGCGCGGAAAACGGGGCGGCGGTGCTCCAGACCCTCCGCTCCCGCTGCGTGGAGCTGAAGCTCCATCCGGCGGTGGAGGACGCGGGGGAACCCTCGGAGGCGGGAGAGGCGCTGTGCCGCGCCATCGGCAGACGCCGTCACGGGGCCGTGGCGGAGCTGGCGGCGCGGATGGAGAAGAAGCGCGCCACCCGGGAGGACCTGACGGCCATGCTGGAGCGGGCCCGGGCGGCATTCGCGGCGGCGCTTTTGCTGCTGTATGGGCGTCAGCCGGAGGAAATAGACCGGGAAATCGCGCCTTTTCTTGCGAAAAACTTGACAAAAGCCCAAATCATGTCCACAATAGAACTGTTGCAGAAATATCGCGGCGAGTGCGCCTATAACGTGGGCCCCGGTCATGTGCTGGGCGCGCTGGCGGCGGAATTGGAGGGTATCCTTTGACAGAAGTGATCAGCGTCCGCTTTCGAGGCGGATGCAAGAACTATTATTTCGACCCCAGAGGGGTCCAGGTGAAGATGGGGGACCAGGTGATCGTGGAGACCGCCCAGGGCCCGGAATTCGCCACCTGCACGGAGGCCAACCACGAGGTGGAGGACTCCGCCATCGTCAAGCCCCTGTGCGCCATGCTGCGGATGGCGACGGACAATGACCGCCGCACCGTGGAGTACAACCGGAAAAAAGAGAGCGAGGCCTTCGACATCTGCGAGAAGAAGATCGCGGACCACGGCCTGGAGATGAAACTGGTGAACGTCTCCGCCAGCTTTGACGGCAACAAGATCATCTTCTACTTCACCGCCGACGGACGGGTGGACTTCCGGGAGCTGGTGCGGGACCTGGCGTCCGTGTTCCGGGCCCGGATCGAGCTGCGCCAGATCGGCGTCCGGGACGAGGCCAAGATGATCGGAGGCCTTGGCATCTGCGGCCGGCCCTTCTGCTGCTCCCAGTTCCTGGACAGCTTCCTGCCCGTCTCCATCAAGATGGCCAAGACCCAGAACCTGAGCCTGAACCCCACCAAGATCTCCGGCACCTGCGGGCGGCTGATGTGCTGTTTGAAGTATGAGCAGAACGCCTATGAGGACGCCGCCAAGCGTATGCCCAAGGTGGAGTCCTTCGTCCAGACGCCGGACGGCCCCGGCAACGTGAAGAGCGTGGACCTGCTGCGGGAGACCATGAAGGTCAGCCTGGACAGCGCCCCGGAGCCTTTGAAGCGCTATCACAACTGCGAGGTCCGGGTCCTGCGCAACGGCAAGGGCAGCCGGGAGGGCATCGAGATCCCGGAGCGCCCCGCCCGGTACGTGGAGGAGCGGGAAGAGGAGGAGTTCGCCACGCCCATTCTGGCCACACCCTTCTACGCGGCCCCCGAGCTGGAGGACGCGCCCGTCCGGGAGAAGATGGGCGTGGAGGGCAGCGACAGCGGCAAGCCCCGCCGCCGCCACCGGGGCGGACGGCGCGGCCGGAGCGGCAAGCCCGCGGGCGAGGGCCAGCAGCCCAGGGTGGAGGGCAAGCAGCCGCCCAAGGCGGAGAACCGGCGGCAGCTCAGAGCCGGCGAGGAGAAGAAGGTCGGGCAGGGGGGCCAGAAGCCCCGCCCGCCCAAGCAGCAGGGCCCCAGGCAGCCCCAGCAGCCCCGGCCCGAGGGGAAGATGGCTGAGGACGGCGGCGACGGCGAGGCCAAGCGCCGCCACAGACCCCATCACCGGGGCGGACGCCGCCGGAACAAGGGCGGCGAGGGCGGCGGCCCCGCGCCCAAGAGCGAATAATGCAGGAACACCCGCTGTCCGCGCCGCGGGCAGCGGGTGCTTTGCAGGAAGGAAGATCTGTCCATGAAAAAATTTGACGGCGTACTGCTTGTCAGCGATTTTGACAATACCATTGTGGATACCATGTCCTCGTTCCGGGGCGGCGCGGAAATGCCGGAGCCTTCCGCCAGAACGCTGGAAGCGCTGGACTATTTCATGAAAAACGGCGGGTGCTTCACCGTGGCCACGGGCCGGGCGCTGGCATCTTTCGCGAAGCTGGCCGGAAAGGTCCCGATGAACGTGCCGTCCGTCCTGTGCAACGGCGCGGCGCTGTACGACTTCGCGGCCGAAAAGTATCTGGACACCAATTTTTTGGACGGAGAGGCCCACCAGCGGGTCCAGGCGGTGCTGGACCGCTATCCGGCGGTGGCGGTGGAGGCGTACCACATTGGGAATACCATCCATGCGGTCCATCCCAACGAGATCACCCGTCACCACGAGCATATCACCCATGTCGCCGTGACAGAGGCTGCCTCTCTGCTGGATGTGCCCGCCCCGCTGGGAAAGCTGATGTTTGAAGGCGTCCATGAGGACTTGGCGGCGATCAAGACGTATATGGAGAGTCAGCCCTGGGCGGATACATACGAGCTCATCTTCTCAGACCCCGAGCTGCTGGAAATGACCGCCAGGGGCGCCAACAAAGGCGGCATGGTCCGCCGTTTGGCGGAGCGTCTGGGCATCTCCATGGACCATGTTTACTGCGCTGGGGACGAGGGCAATGACCTTTCCATGCTGGCTGTCGCGGCGGAGGGCTTTGCCCCCGCGAATTGCTCTGCCGCGGTACGCGGGAGCGGCGCCACCATTGTCTCTGACGCTGCCCATGATACGCTGGCGGATGTCATTGACATTCTGGACAGACGTTACTCGTAAAAGTCCTTGCGAATATAAAAAACCGGCCCCACAGGGCCGGTTTATTTTTTCGGCGGATAGGGAAGGGGCTGGTCTGTCCGCCCCAGCAGATAGTCCACGCTGACGTGATAAAAGTCCGCCAGCGCGCATAGTACCTGTGGAGGGATCATGCGCTGTCCGCTCTCATAATAGGCATACGTCCGCTGGGAAACGCCCACCACCGCGCCGACCTGGGCCTGTGTCAGATCGTGGTCCTCCCGCAGGTCTCGAATTCGTTGAAACATCTCCATCACCTGTGACAAGCATAGATTAGAACAAATTATTCTATTTACTTTTAGAATATTTTGTTCTAATATAGACATAACCACATCATTTGTGTTATTGTATTAATTAGATAGTACAAACGAACAGGAGGTGTGTCCCATGAAATGGTTATTTTCCAACGACGCGCCGATTTATACACAGCTGATCGAGCAGATCAAGGTGGGCATCGTCTCCGGCGCCTTTCCGCCGGGGGAGCGATTACCCTCCGTGCGGGATCTGGCGACGGAGGCCGGCGTCAACCCCAATACCATGCAGCGGGCGCTGGCGGAGCTGGAGCGGGACGGACTGGTGTACACCCAGCGGACCGCGGGCAGATTTGTGACGGAGGACGAAGCGATGACCGAAACGGCAAAACGAGGACTGGCGGAGCGCCACATCAAGACGTTCCTGACGGCCATGATCCGGCTGGGATTCCGGCAGGAGGAGATCGTGTCCCTGCTGCGGCAGGAGACGGGAGAGGAGGGAAGCAGCCATGCCGGCACTGGAGTGTAAGGACCTTTGCAAGAATTACGGGCACACGGCCGCTCTGGACCACGTGAGCTTTTCCGTGGAGCCGGGCCGCATCGTGGGCCTGCTGGGCCCCAACGGCAGCGGCAAGACCACGCTGATCAAGCTGGCCAACGGCCTGCTGACCCCCAGCGGCGGCGCGCTCGCCGTCTGCGGCCTGGCGCCGGGGAAGGAGAGCCATGCCCTGGTCAGCTATCTGCCGGAGCGGATGGCCATCCCCACCTGGATGTCCGCCGCCCAGCTGCTGGACTTCTACGGCGATTTTTATACGGACTTCCGCCGGGACGCGGCGGAGGAGATGCTGGCCCACCTGAATATCCAGCCCGGGCAGCGCATCAAGCAGATGAGCAAGGGCACCCGGGAGAAGGTACAGCTCATCATGGTCATGAGCCGGGCCGCGAAGCTGTACCTGCTGGATGAGCCCATCGGCGGCGTGGACCCCGCCACACGGGACTATATCCTCTCCACCATCATCGGCAACTACAACCCCGAGGCGGCGGTGATCATCTCCACCCACCTGATCTCCGACGTGGAGAAGGTACTGGACGAGGTCATTTTCATCAACCAGGGCCGCTTGGTGCTCCAGTCCTCCGTGGACGATATCCGGGCGGAGAAGGGCATGAGCGTGGACGAACTGTTCCGGGAGGTGTTCAAATGCTGAGAAAGCTGATGAAGCACGAGTTTCGTGCCACTGGGCGCATCATGCTGCCCCTGTACCTGGTGCTGCTGGTGACGTCTTTTGGCGCCAACCTGTCCGCCCGGGGGCTGCTGAACACCCGGTACCGGATCCTGGATATGCTGGGCGTACTGCTGGTGATGGCCTTTGGCATCGCGATCTTCGCGGTGTGCATCATGAGCTTTGTGGTGATGGTCCAGCGGTTTTATAAGAACCTGCTCCAGGACGAGGGCTATGTCATGCTGACCCTGCCGGTGTCCGTTCACCAGCAGGTGTGGAGCAAGCTGATCGTCTCCGCCGTCTGGTTCGCGGCCACGGTGGTCATGGTGATCGTGGCGGCCTGTATCGTGGCTTTTGATATTGATTTCATTAAATATTTCTTCCAGGGCATTGGGGAGCTGTTCGGAGAGCTGCGGCGGCTGGAGGCGTATTACGCCATCAACGGCACGGCCATCGCGCTGGAATTTATCGTGCTGTGCTTCCTGGGCTGCTGCGCCATGTGCCTGCAGTTCTACGCCGCCCTGGCGGTGGGCCACGGCTTCGCCAATCACAAGATGGCCTGGTCGGTGGCGTGGTTTTTCATCTTCCAATTTGCCGTGCAGATGGCGATGTCCGTGATCGTCATTTTCGCGGACGTTACGAATCTGGACTATTTGCTCGCAAACTATGTCCATTTCGGCTTTATGGCCGGTATGCACGCGGCGTTGATCTTTATGATCGTCTGTGTCGTGGTTCACGGCGCCGTTTTCTATGCCGTCACGACGTTCTGCTTGAAAAAGCGCCTGAACCTGGAGTAAACTGGCCCTGATACTTTCGCGGGCCGTGGGCACGTCCACGGCCCGTGTATCCTGTTCTGGAGGACACGCTGTTTGGAAACTGTACTGGAAAAGCTGCTGATGACCTTCACCATGGCCATGGTGCCGGTGGTGGAGCTGCGGGGGGCCATCCCGGTGGGCATCGCCGCCGGACTGCCGCCCGCCGTGGCCTGCGTGACAGCGATTTTGGGAAATCTGCTGCCGGTGCCTCTCATCATGCTGCTGGCCCGCCGGGTGGCGGACTGGCTGCGGGGGACGGCGTTCTTCGGCCCCAGGATCGCATGGCTGGAGCGCCGGGCCCATCTGAAGGGCCGCATCGTGCGGAGATACCGCCTGCTGGGGTTGGTGATCCTGGTGGGCATCCCCCTGCCGGGCACCGGCGCCTGGACCGGCGCGCTGGTGGCCTCGGTGCTGGACATCCGTATGCGCAACGCCATCCCGGCGATTTTTTTGGGACTGATCATCGCGGGCATGCTGATCACGTTTTTGACCATGGGGCTGATCCGCCTGTTTTGATAAAAACGGGACGCCGCGAGACGGAGCCGGAAGGGCGTCCCTTGGGCAGGCCATCCCGCCCTGGCCCTAAAATCCCCGGCAGATATTGCTTTGCCAGTATCTGCCGGGGAGCTTTTTTGTGCCGATACCGCGGCTTTGCCCGACATGAGAATACCCCCTGGCGCAGTCTGCTCTTCCTGCGTCAGGGGGTATTTTGCTGTCGGTTTTCCAGGCAAAAAGCGACATTTCGCGTGCGCGGCGGAATGAATGTTCAGGTGATCATAATGCGGAGAATTTCGGTGTCCGTAGCGCGCATGCCCTCCCGGGCCATACGGCCGATACTCTGGATCGTCGCCTCAACACCGTCTTTGACAAGGCCCTCTCCGGCGCGGAACACCCGGCCGGCCATGGCCATGTGGTGTCCGACGATGGCGGCTTCCACGGAGGAGGCGATTTTGGCCGCGCAAGAGGATTTTGCTCCGTCACAGACAATGCCGCCCACATTGGCCAGCGTGTTGACAATGGTCATGCAGATCTGCTCGTAACTTCCGCCATGGAGGAAGGTGATGGCCGCGCCGGAGCCGGCCCCGGCGCTGACGGCCCCGCAGAACGCGGAGAGAACGCCGATGTGGCGCTTGATGTGGATGGAGATAAGATTGCTGAGCGCGAGGGCGCGATACAGAGTCTCCTGCGGGGCATCCAGCATCCTGGCGTATTCCAATACGGGCAGGGAAACTGTGAGCCCCTGATTGCCGCTGCCGGAGTTGATGACCACCGGCAGCTCACAGCCGCTCATGCGGGCGTCGGAGCCGGCGGCCGCCGCGGCCCTGGCCCGGGCCCGCACATCGTCCGCTCCGTAAATTTCCAGAATGGAACGCCCGACCTGGGCGCCATATGGGTGGGAAAGCCCCTCCTGGGAAATGGCGCTGTTCATGGCGATCTGGCGGCGCAGCAGAGGCTCCACATCGGAAATGTCCGCCTCCCGGGCGAAGGTCAGAATGTCCCTGACGTTCAGCAGCTCCTTTTCTCCCGCCGCGGCTTGCGTCTGGGCGGCCTTGGCGTCGAAGAACAACGCCCCGTCCCGGCGGATTTCCGTGATCTGCGTGTGCTCCTTTTCCAGCACCACCTTGGCGGTGTGGCGGGTGCCATGGATCGTCACCGCAACGTACAGATTCGGCACATCGGGGATAAGGTCATAGCTGCACGCGCCCGCGTCCACAAAGGCTTTTGCCTGGCGGATCTGCTCGGGCGTGATGGCGGAGAGCACTTCCAGCCGCCGGCCGGCGTCTCCGCCGATGGCGCCCAGGGCGGCGGCGATGGGGATACCCCGCTCACCGCCGGAGTTGGGCACGATAACGCTCTTGACATTTTTGATGACATTTCCGCTGCATAACAGCTCCAGCTTGACGGGCTCCTCATCCAACACCTCGCGGGCTTTGGCGGAGGCATAGGCAATGACAATGGGCTCGGTGCAGCCGAAGGAAGCAATGAGCTCGCTCTTGAGGATGGCGACGTAGTTGTCGTAGATTCGTTTGTCCATAGTGGTTCCTTCTGTTGAGTAATAAGTCCTGTCAGGCTGGCTCGCTGTGAGCCATCTGGATGCCCGCGTTCAGCATGGTCTCGTTTTTCTCCACGGCCGCGGGGTTGTGGCCGAAGCGTTTGCGGATGGCCTTCCGCAGGCACTCCGCGTCCATCAGCTCTGTTTTGCCAAGAATAATGCCCAGGGAGAGAATATTCGCGGAAGTGGCGTTTCCCATGGCCCGCGCGGTGGAGGCGATGGGAAAGCCGACCTGCTTGGCCTGGGATTCCACAGGGGTAATGGCGTCCTGGTCGTAAATCAGGAGGGTGTCTTCGGAGACGACCGGGGCGTACTTTTGGTACGCCACCTGAGCCAGAGCGAGGATCACATCGGGATGGAGGGCCTCCGGATAGTCGATGGCCCCGTCGCTGATGATCAGGTCGGATTTGGCAAAGGTGCCGCGGGTCTCAACGCCATAGGTGCTTGTCATGACGGCGTTCAGGTCGTCAAACGAGGCCGCCTCGCCCAGAATGTTGCCGCAGGAGACCAGACCCTGGCCGCCCACGCCGGCAAAAATAATTTCCCATGTCTTCTTTTTCATTTGCTTACCCCGCTTTGCGCTTTTTCGATTATCCGCTGGTATTTCGTGCCGTAGTCCTCGCCGGACCTGTTGCAGAGCACGCCCATGACGAGCTTGCCCGCAAGCTCGTCCGCCGTCATATTGGCGGCCTGCGCGGGCGTAACGGAGCGTTCCTTCACCCAGCGCATAAGCTCCGCGGCGCTGCGCATCCCGTTGTTGCGCCCAAAATGCGTGGGACAGGGCGAGATCGTCTCGATACAGGCGAATCCCTTTTTGCGGATACCGTCGCGGATGAGGTTTTTGAGCTGCTGCGGGTTCTCGACAGAGGCCCGGGCCACATACCGCGCTCCGGCGGCCTGCGCGACGGCGCAGATGTCAAAGCCCTCCTCGATATGGCCATAGCGGGAAGTGGTGGTGATCCGGTTTTCCGGCGTGGTGCCCGAGTATTGGCCGCCGGTCATGCCATAGTTGAAGTTGTTCACCAGGATCGCGGTGAGGTCCACGTTGCGGCGGGCGGCGTGGATGAAGTGGTTGCCGCCGATGGTGATGCCGTCGCCGTCGCCCATGAGAACGACGACGTTCAACGTGGGATTTGCCAGCTTGATGCCGGTGGCGAAGGCCAGCGCCCGGCCGTGCGTGCCGTGGAAACTGTTGGTGCGCACATAGTCGTCCGCCTTGCCCCAGCAGCCGATTCCGGTGACGACCACGGTATTCTCCCGGGTCAGCTCCAATTCCTCAAAGGCGCGGGCGATGGCGCAGAGAACGATCCCGTTGCCGCAGCCGCTGCACCAGAAGTGCGGAAACTTATCGGTGCGCAGATAATCCAGATAGTTCATTTCTCCACCTCCTGCAGAGCGTTCAGAATCTCATCGGGAGTGATGATGTCGCTGTCGACCTTGTTGATGCCCACCACGGGAGTGGCGTGCTTGTTGACGCGCTGCACCTCGCCGATCAGCTGGCCCAGGTTCAGCTCGGGCACCAGAATACCCTTCATGCGGGCGCAGATATCCGCGATCAGGGCGTCCGGGAAAGGCCAGACGGTGACCAGCTGCACCACGCCCACCTTTTTGCCCTGGGCTCTGGCCAGCTTCATGGCGGCTTTGGCGGAGCGGGTGGAGCAGCCAAAGGTGATGATGGCGTATTCGGCGTCCTCCATCTGGAATTGGTTGACGATGGTGATATCGTCCAGGTTTTTGGTGAATTTCTCCGTATAGTGGCGGATAAATTTATCCGCGTTGGCCGGGGAGATGCTGGGGGCGCCGTCCTCGTTATGCGTGGTGCCGTTGATCCGGAAGACATAGGGGCTTCCAAAGGTCTCCAGCGGAGCGATGCCATCGGCCTCCGCGGCAAAGTCATACGGCCTGTAGTCCTCCGGGGCGCAGGCGGCGTGCTTGCGCTCCACAATGTCCTCGGGACCGACCTCCCACTTCACATAGGTCTCACGCATATGCCCAACCACCTCGTCGGCCAGAAACACGACGGGGGTACGGTACTTTTCACTGAAGTTGAACGCGGTGATCATGTAGTCATAGCACTCCTGCACGGAGGAGGGAGAGAGCGCGATAATTCCGTGATCTCCGTGCGTGCCCCATTTTGCCTGCAGCAGGTCGCCCTGCGCTGGCTTGGTGGCCATGCCGGTGCTGGGACCGGAGCGCATGACATCAATGATCACACAGGGGATTTCGCCCATCACGGCAACGCCCAGGTTTTCCTGCATCAAGGAAAAGCCCGGTCCGCTGGTGGCGGTATAGGCCTTTTTGCCGGCGGCGGAGGCGCCGATGATGGCGGCCATGCTGCCCAGCTCGTCCTCCATTTGCACGTACAGGCCGCCCACCTGAGGCAGGCGCACGGAGGAGAGCTCCGCGACCTCCGAGGACGGCGTGATGGGATAACCGGCGTAAAAACGACCGCCGGCAGCAATGGCGCCGGCGGTCATGGCGTCATTGCCCATGGTGAAGATGGTTTCCCCTTTTTTCATGTCTTGCTTCCCTCCGTTTTTACCTCAATGGCGAAATCCGGGCAGCGCCACTGACACATTTTGCAGCCGATGCAGGCCTCGGGGCGGGCGACCGTGGGCATGTGTCCCGCTGAAAAGTCGAAGACGCCCTTGGGACAAAGGGCCGCGCACAGGCCGCATTGCTTGCACCAATGATGGATGCTGATCTGATTCATTGCTGAAAAACGCTCCTTTCTTTTTGCAAATTATGGCTTGTGAGGGGAATCGGTTTTGGCTGACCGGACCAGGCAGCCGGATAAAATGGTGAGAATACTGCCTCCCATGCCCCAGAACAGACAGTCGCCGGGCAGAGAGAGGAATTTGGCGGCCAGCAGGATGACGATACCCACCACACTGGATGCCGTGACAAAACGGCGGTCGGCCCGCCGCGGGAAGAAGAGCGCGGCGCACATCGGTCCCAGGAGGACCACCGCGCGCAAGCCCATGGACAAAAAGCCCCAGGTGAGAATGGCGGATTTCAGGTTTCCGGAGGTAAACACCGCCGCGATCAGAAGCGTCACAAGGATGACGGTCCGGGAAAAACGCAGGGTGCGGCGGCTGTCGGTGTGTTTGGCAAAACGTTTGTAGATATTGTTGGTGATGACGGTGGAGAGCCCCAGCGCGAGCCCGGCGCCGGTGCCGACGACGGCGATAAACAATGTGGCCAGCACGACGCCGCTCAACACGGGAGAGGCGTTCTCAATCACAAACCGGGGGAAGGCCTCTCCGGCGGCCATGCCGGGAAATGTCATGCGCATGTAATAGCCGATCAGGATTCCGCCGATGCCGATGGGCGGAATCAGCAAAGCGCTGAGCAGCGCCCCCCTCCGGGAGGCGGCGTCGTCCCGGCCGGACAGGATGGCCTGCACATAGGTCTGGGTGGAGACCACGCCGAGTATGACGGAGATACCGGCGCCCAAGTCCGTGCCGACGCCCCGGGCGAAGAGATTGAAGTACTGTTCGTGAGGCAGCGCGGCCTGAATGGCGCCCAGCCCGCCGGCCAGGGCAAAGGCGATGCCGCCGCAAGCCAGAACGGAGATATAGAGAAGAACGGATTTGACCACGCCCAGCAGACCCGTGCTGATGACGCCGCCGAAAACGACGTAACATGCCATGGTGACCACGCTGATCACCGTGCATGTCAAGGCGTTCAGCCCGAACATGGAGGAGAGGAGCACGTTGGCCGAAAGCAGCTGGGATACGATGTTGAGGCCCAGACCCAGGGTGGCCAGCACGCTGGTGATCAGTCCGGCGGCGGGGCCAAAGCGCTGCTGGATCAGCTGCTGAATGGTGGTGCAGCCGCATTTGCGCAGCGGGCCGACAAAGCCAAGGGCCAGAATGAGACAGCCGATGGCTGCCCCTAAAGTAAACCACCAGGCTGAAAAACCGAAGTTGAAAGCGAGCTCGGCCGTGCCGATGGTGGAGCTGCCGCCGACCAGCGTGCCGATGATGGTGCCGGCAACCATGACCGCGCCGGCTTTTCCGCCGCCGGTGTCAAAATCAGCGGCGCCGCTTACCCGCCGTCCGGAGAAAACGCCCAGACCGATCATGAGGACCAGTGTTGCGCACGCACTTATGAGATGTGTAGTGGTGAGACCTTCCATAGCTCCTCCTGTTTGGACCATTATTTTATAGGTGTATAAAAAAATAAACAATTAATTTGATAATTTAAGCATAATATAATTGAAATAAAATGTCAATAGCAAGAATAAAATTTCAGAAATAGAATAGTATATTCAAAAAAATCCCTAAAAAATGGATATATATGGGAATTTAAAGCGAATAAATTGCAAAACCACTCCGCAGAGGGTGTTGAAAAAGTTTGACCAAAAAAATAAACACAAGATAAAAAAATATTGACATTTAGTTCATGATTGTGTAAGATATAAACAACTTCAGCGGGGACCCCTCCGGCAGCGGTCGCTCCCCGGGACGATGCCGCATCCGTAAAGGGCCCGTGCCCGACGATAAAAAAACGCCCGTTCCCTCAGGAACGGGCGGGCGGCGGAGGCTCAGATCGAAATGTAATTGTAGCCAAGCTCCGTGGAGATCTGTTTGCCGGTGCTGACAATATCGTTGATGAGCGCGGGCATCCTCTGGGTGATGGTCTCGGTACTGCCGGAAAAGCTGATGGCTCCGATGAAGGCGCCGGCGCGGTTTTGGATCGGGGCGGCCACGCAGCTGCGCAGGACCATCAATTCATCAATTTCAGTGGCGTAGCCGTTTTCCCGCACCTCCCGCAGACTGGAGAGCAGGGCGTCACGGTCCACCAACGTCTTGCTGGTATATTGGGTCAGCTGAATGGAATCGAACAACTCCACCAGCTTTTCATCGGGAAGGGCGGACAGCAGAACTTTACCGCTTGCGGTGGCGTAGGCCGGCATGATATGGCCGATGACCATGCGGGGAACCAGGAACGAGGGGTCCTTGGATGTGAGCAGCAGGCAAATGGCCGGGTCCTTTAAAACAGAGATGTTGACCTTGAGCGACCACTTCTGGGCGAGAGAGACGATATATTTCTCCGCTACATATAAAAACGGGTATTGATGGTAGTAACATTCGGCCAGTTCAAGGACCTTGTAGCCGATGGAGTATCGTCCGGTGTCGGGATCCTTTTCCACGAGCTTTTTCCTCATCAGGGAGTTGAGCATGGCGTATGCCGTGGTACGGGTGACATCAAGGGCTTTGCTGATTTCCATGACGTTCATGGGATTGGCGCTGGTGGAAAGCATGTTCAGAAGATCTAGAGCGCGGTCCAGGTTTTTGGGGGCTGCATCGCCATTTGTGGAATTCATCGTGCATCACCTCATTAAAATGGTTTTAGTGACCCCATTATGCATAAAATTAGACAGGTTGTCAAGAAAATAGGACTAAAAATTTTATTGCTTGTATGAGGCGAGCCCAAGAGGAGGAAACACAATGATTTCTGATTTCCAAGCCATGATTCAGAAATTGCAGGACAGCGGCGAGCGAACCATCGCCGTGGGAGCGGCGGAGGACAAAGACGTCCTGCTGTCCGTGGAAAATGCCCGCCGGCTGGGAATTGCCCGGGCGATTCTGACGGGAGACAGGTCCGGAATTGAGCGGATCGCGGCGGAGAACGGCATTGACCCCGCGAATTATCAAATCGTGGACATAGCCGATCCGGCGCAGGCATGTCTGGCCGCGGTGGACCTGGTGCGCAGGGGAGAGGCGGCGCTGCCCATGAAGGGCTTTGTGGACACGTCCGTGATGCTGAAAGCCGTGCTGGACCGGGAAAAGGGACTTCGGGGCAGCGGCCTGGTCAGCCATGTGGGCGTTTTGAAGGTGCCCGGCTTTGACAGACTGTTCTTTGTGAGCGATTCCGCCATGACGATCGCTCCGGACGTGCGGGCAAAAGCGGATATCATCCGCAATGCCGTCCGCGTGGCGCATGCGTTTGGGCTGGAAGAGCCCAGGGTGGCGGTGCTGTGCGCGGTGGAAAAAGTGAACGAAAAAATGCCCGCCACCGCTGATGCCCAGGAACTCACGCGAATGAATGAACGCGGCGAAATCACAGGGTGCCTGGTCAAGGGACCGCTGCAATTGGATAACGCGGTTTCCCCGGAGGCGGCCCGCCATAAGGGCATCCGCCATCCGGTGGCCGGACAGGCCGACATCCTCATCGCGCCGGATATTGAAGCGGGCAACATCCTGAACAAGTCCATGGAATATTTTGCCCGGGCGGAAAAAGCCGGCGTGATCATGGGGGCCAGGCGGCCGGTCATTTTAACATCCCGGGCCAGCTCCGACCAGGCAAAGCTGAATTCGATCGCGCTGGGCCTGCTGGTGGCGGGAGAGGAGTAAACATGGAGAAAACATACAGGATCCTGGCGATCAATCCGGGTTCCACATCCACGAAAATTTCGGTATTCCACAATGAGGAAGAGGCGTTCTCCAAAAGCATCCGGCACTCGGAGGCGGACCTCGGGGAATTTCACCATATCAATGAGCAGTTTGATTTTCGCCGGAAGATGATTCTGGAGACCCTTGAAAACGCCGGCATTGCGCTGGACAGCCTGGACGCGGTGGTGGCGCGGGGCGGCAACATGAAGCCGGTGGTTGGCGGCACCTATGTGGTCAATGCGCCCATGCTGGAGGATCTGGAGATCGGCGTGATGGGGCAGCACGCCTCCAACCTGGGCGGACGCATCGCGTATGCCATTGCCGCTCCGCTGGGGCTGGACGCGTATGTGGTGGACCCCGTGATCGTGGACGAGCTGGAACCCCTGGCCCGCTATTCCGGCACGCCGCTCATCGCGCGCAAGTCGAAGGATCATCCGCTGAACCAAAAGGCGGTGGGCCGTGAGGCGGCCAGACGCCTGGGCGGCCGGTATGAGGATTATAACTTCATCATTGCCCACCTGGGCGGAGGGATCTCCGTGGGCGTACATAAAAAGGGCCGGCTTGTGGATGTGAACAACAGCCTGGACGGAGACGGCCCCATGTCGCCGGAGCGCTGCGGCGGACTGCCCTTCGGCTCGGTGATGGATCTCTGCTATTCCGGAAAGTACACCAAGGCGGAGCTGCGGAAAATGCTGATTGGCGGCGGCGGGATGATGGGCTACCTGGGCACCAATGACGGCCGCAAGATCGTGGACCGCATCAGGCATGGCGACGAGGAGGCCGCCAGGGCGTATGAGGCCATGGCGTACCAGATCGCCAAGGAAATCGGCGCTTGCGCGGCGGTTTTGAAGGGCTGCGTGGACCAGATCCTGCTTACGGGCGGTCTGGCCTACGATGAGATGCTCGTTGAATGGATTCGGGAGCGCGTGCGTTTTATCGCCCCGGTGATGCTATTTCCCGGCGAGCACGAAATGGAGGCGCTGGTCCTGGGCACGCTGCGCGTGCTGCGGGGACAGGAGCTGCCGCAGACGTATCCGAACCCCGCGTCCTGAGGACAGTACGATCAAAAAAGGCAATGGGACTCCCCCGCGGAGGCAGGCTGCCGGTTAGGGATATCATACCTTTTTGATAATTCCGCAAATGAAATCGCGTCCCCACAACAATTTTAAATTTTAGGAGGTCAAGATGAAAAAGAACATTTGGCGAATTTTGCCCACGGTTTTGCTCCTGGCAATGCTGCTTTCACTGGTTGCCTGCGGCGGAAACAACTCCAGCGAGAAGGACGGCGGCCAGGATGGCGCCGGCGACGCCGCTGCGGAGAAAAATACAGAGCTCAATGTGGCCCTGTCGGGCGAACCCAATGCTCTGGACCCCATGTGCGGCGCGACGGACCGCACCTCCAGCGCCGTGTACAATAACATTTACGACACCCTTCTGGTTGCCGATAGCGAGGGCAATATCCTTCCGAATCTGGCTTCCTATGAGATGATCGATGAGCTGACCTACGAATTCAAGGTGTTCGAGGGCATCAAGTGGCACAACGGCGACGAGCTGACCGCCCACGATGTGGCATTCACCATGAAGAAGGGCTGCGACACCGCCATCACCAAGTACATCTGGGGCGCCATCGACCCCGACAGCATTGAGATCATCAATGACTATACCCTGCGTGTCAGCACCTATGAGCCGGCGCCTGCTCTGCTGGCTCTGATGACCGCCCTGCCCGCCTCCATCCTGAATGAGAAGTATGTCACGGAAGTGGGCGACGGCTCCGGCACCGCCCCGATCGGCACGGGCCCGTATAAGTTTGTGGAGTGGTCCCGCGGCAATTCCATCACCCTGGAGCGCTTTGAGGACTACCACGGCGAGACGCCCGATGTCAGCAAGGTCGTCTTCCGGTTCATTCCCGAGGCGACGAACCGCACCATCGAGCTGGAGAGCGGCACCTGCGATCTGGCCTATGAGATCCAGACCTCTGACCTGGCCCGTGTTTCCGAAAATCCCGACCTGACGCTGTTCAGCGGTATCGGCAACTCTGTGCGCTATATTGGCTTCAATTGCGAGAAGGCGCCCTTTGACAACGTGGCCGTCCGTCAGGCGATCGCCTCCGCCATCAATGTCGAGGGCATCGTCAACGCGGTCAAGATGGGCACCGGCGTTGTGGCGACCAACCCCATCGCTCCGGATATCAAGTATTTCAACGACGATATCGAGCTGCGCCCCTATGATCCCGAGGGAGCGAAGGCTGCTCTGGCCGCGGCGGGCTATCCCAACGGCCTGACCACCACGATCTGGGTGGACGAGCAGAAGGACCGTGTGGATATCGCCACCATTCTGCAGTCTCAGCTGGCGGAGATCGGCGTCACCGCGGAGATCAAGGTGTCTGAGTGGAGCTCCCATGTGACCGCCTGCTACAACGGCGACATCGACATCTATGTCTTCTCCTGGTCCTGCGCCTGCCCCGATCCCAGCATCATCTTCAACTCCGTCTTCAGCTCCCAGATGCTTGGCCAGGGCGGCAACTGCTCCCGTATCGTGGACGACCGCATCGATGAGCTGCTGGATATCGGCAACACCAGCATGGATGATTCCGAGCGCGAGGCTGCCTACAAGGAGCTGCAGCAGCGTGTGTATGACCTGGTGCCCTGGGTCCCCCTGTGGGTGGACACCATCGACATCGGCGCCGGCGGCCGGATTGCGTCCATGTCCGTAACGGCCACCACGGCTTGGGCCATAAAAGATGTCGTCCTGAAGTAACGAAAACAATTCAGAAACTGGAGGACCGCATCGCCCGCGGTCGCGGGTGACGCGGTCCTCAAAAAGACGGTTTCTGTGTATCTGGAGGAAATGCCATGATCAAATATATTGGACGAAGAATCCTGATGATGATTCCCATCCTGTTGGCAGTTACGTTTGTCGTTTTTACCCTGCTGTACATTACCCCCGGAAACCCGGCTGAGCTGATGCTGGGGCAGAACGCTACACCGGAAGCCGTTGCGGAGCTGGAAGAGGAACTCGGACTGAACCGCCCGTTTTTGGTGCGCTATTTTGACTATCTCCTTGGGCTGCTCCGGCTGGATATGGGCACCAGCTACGCCACGAAGGAGGCGGTCATGACCCGTATCTGGAATTGTGTGCCGTACACA
Source organism: uncultured Oscillibacter sp. (assembly GCA_902476875.1). Taxonomy (GTDB): domain Bacteria; phylum Bacillota; class Clostridia; order Oscillospirales; family Oscillospiraceae; genus Oscillibacter. Next base: position 49,722 of record CABSFC010000005.1, read on the forward strand.
CTGGAACTTGCCGCCATCTCCATATTTATTGCCGCCATCATTGGTACGCCAATCGGCATCATCTCGGCGACGAAGCAGTATACAGCATTTGATAATATCACGATGATTTTCGCGCTGATCGGTATCTCAATGCCTGTGTTCTGGATCGGAATTCTGCTGATCCTGTTGTTTTCTGTGCATCTTCAGTGGCTGCCATCCTCGGGATGGGGCACTGTCAAGCAAATGATTTTGCCTGCTATCACGGTAGCGGCCCAGTCTGTTGCCGTTATTTGCCGCATGACCCGTTCCTCCATGCTGGAAGTGATCCGCCAGGATTATATCCGCACGGTCCGCGCCAAGGGTCAGAAGGAATATAAGATCATCATTTCCCACGCGCTGCGCAATGCGCTGATTCCCATCGTGACCGTCATCGGCCTGCAGTTCGGCGCCCTGCTGGGAGGCGCCATCATGGCGGAAACTGTTTTTGCCATTCCGGGGCTGGGGCGGTTGATGATCGATGCCATCAAGCAGCGGGACTACCCCATCGTTCAGGGCGTCGTTTTGTTTGTAGCCGTTACCTTTAGCCTTGTGAACCTCCTGATCGATATTATTTATGCGTTCATCGATCCGAAGATTCGCGCGCAGTACAAGTGAGGGGGAGGTGCACCGAAGTGAAGACGAAAACTGAGAAACGGTACAGCTTTGCCGCGGACACCTGGCGACGTCTGTGTAAGAACAAACTGGCGATGGTGGGCGTCGCGATCCTGATTCTGTTGATCGTCTGCGCCGTGTTTGCGGATGTCCTGGCCCCCTACTCCTCGGACGCGCAGGATCTGCTGGGCGCCTATCAGCTGCCCAGCAAGGCCCATTTCTTTGGCACGGATGAATATGGACGGGACATTTTCAGCCGCTGCATCTACGGTGCCCGTATCTCTCTGGTGGTCGGCTTTATCGCTGTCGGCTTCGCCATTATCGCCGGTGTTATTTTGGGGTCCGTTGCCGGTTACTCCGGCGGCTGGATCGACAACGTGATCATGCGGGTCATGGACGTGCTGATGTCGATTCCGCAGATGCTGCTGGCCATCTCCATTTCCGCGGCGCTGGGCTCCGGCCTGTTCAACCTGATGTTGGCGGTGGGCATCGCCAGCACGCCGAGCTATGCCCGCATCGTGCGCGCCTCGGTGCTCTCGGTCAAGGATCAGGAGTATATTGAGGCCGCCAAGGCGATCGGCACAAGCGATCTGAAGATCATCGTCAAGCATGTGCTGCCCAACTGTATGGCGCCCATTATTGTGCAGGCGACGGCTGGCGTGGCGCTGGCCATTCTGACGGCCGCCGGACTGAGCTTCCTGGGCCTCGGCATACAGCCGCCCACGCCTGAGTGGGGCTCCATGCTGTCCTCCGGCCGTTATTATATCCGCGATAACTGGAATATGACAGTGTTTCCGGGCCTTTGCATCGCCGCGACCATCTTCAGCCTGAACGTATTGGGCGATGGTCTGCGTGACGCGCTGGACCCCAAGCTGCGTGACTGAGGAGGTAATTTGTGATGGAGAACAACATCCCGGCGGGAACCCCGGAAGTGACAAACGAAAACCTCTTGGAGGTGCGCGGCTTGCAGGTCGAATACCGTACCAGCCGCGGCGCCGTGAAAGCAGTCAACGGCTTGAATCTGAACATTTCCATGGGCGAGACCCTGGGCCTGGTGGGTGAGACCGGCGCGGGAAAAAGCACCACGGCGTTCAGCATCATGCGTATTCTGCCGGACCCTCCCGCGAAAGTGACGGGCGGCGAAATCCTGTATAAAGGCACGGATCTGCTGCGGCTCTCCAACAAGGAGATGCGCGCGGTGCGCGGCGAGGAGATCTCCATGATCTTCCAGGACCCGATGACCTCCCTGGACCCGGTGAAAACGGTGGGCGCGCAGATTCAGGAAATGATCGAGCTGCATGAAAAAATAAGCCGCAAGGAGGCGTGGAAACGCGCCGAGGATATGCTGGAGGTCGTGGGCATCAAGCGTGAGCGCGCCAACGATTATCCCCACCAGTTCTCCGGCGGCATGAAGCAGCGCGTGGTCATCGCCATGGCCCTTTCCTGCAACCCCAAGCTGCTGATCGCCGACGAGCCCACCACGGCGCTGGACGTGACGATCCAGGCCCAGGTCCTGGAGCTGATGAAAAAGCTGAAGGCCGACTACCGCATGTCGATGATCATGATCACCCATGACCTGGGCGTTGTGGCTGAGATCTGCGACAAGGTGGCGGTGCTCTACGCCGGCAACGTGGTGGAATACGGCACGATGGTGGACGTATTCGACGACCCGCGCCACCCTTACACCAGGGCGCTTTTCGACGCCACCCCCACATTGGACGGCGAGAAGCACAAGCTGAATGTGATCAGCGGCTTTTCCCCCGACCCCATCCATCTGCCGGAGGGGTGCGCGTTCCATCCCCGCTGTAAGGAGACCTGCGAGATCTGCTCCCGCGCCATGCCCGAAATGGTGGAGGTTGCGCCGGGCCATTTCGCCCGCTGCGTTCATGTCGGGCAGCCGGGAAAAAGCTCTGTTGAGGAGGTGCTTGCACAATGAGCAATGAGACGAACACCCTGTTGGAGGTCAGGCACCTGAAAAAGTATTTTGCAACAAAGGCCGGCCCGCTCTGCGCGGTGGACGACGTGTCCTTTGAGATTGCCCGAGGGCAGACCCTGGGCCTGGTGGGCGAGAGCGGATGCGGCAAATCCACCACGGGACGGGCGATCCTCCGGCTGCACGAGCCCACCGCCGGAGAGGTCGTCTTTGAGGGCGAGGACATTGTCGGCTACAACAGGAGCCGCATGAAGACCATGCGGAAGGAGATGCAGATCGTCTTCCAGGACCCCTATTCCTGTCTGAATCCCCGCATGGATGTGAAGAGCCTGATCGAGGACTCCCTGAAGGTGAGCGGAAACGGCGAGAGCCGGAAGGAGCGGGAGGAAAAGGTCTACGAGGCCATGGGCCTGGTCGGCCTGGAAAAGCGCCTGGCGTCTTCCTATCCCCACGAATTGGACGGCGGCCGCCGCCAGCGCATCGGCATCGCCCGGGCGTTGATTCTGCAGCCGAAGTTCATCGTAATGGACGAGCCCGTGTCCGCGCTGGACGTCTGCGTGCAGGCACAGATTTTGAACCTGATGTTGGAGCTGCAGGAGAAGCTGGGGCTGACCTATCTGTTTATTTCGCACAACCTCTCCGTGGTCAAGCACGTCAGCGACAACATCGCTGTCATGTATTTGGGCAAGATCGTGGAGGTGGCGTCCTACAAGGACATCTTCCTCTCGCCCCGCCATCCCTACACAAAAGCGCTGCTTTCGGCGATCCCCATCCCCAAGGCGCACCTGAACCGGGAGCGCATTATTCTGGAGGGCGATATCACCAGCCCGGTAAACCCGCCTCCCGGCTGCCGGTTTGCCAGCCGCTGCTGGAAATGCAAGGATATCTGCAAAGAGCAGTGCCCTGAGCTGCGCAAGGTTGGAAACTCCATTGTGGCGTGCCACTTTGCCGAGGAAGACTGAGCTGCCAATATCACAAAAAAGGAGCGCGCCCATATGAAAAAAGAACAGGCAATCAAGGACTTTCGGGCCCTGATGCGGGAGATCAACCACCTCACCTGCATCGAGGAGGAAATGATGTGGGATACCCGTGTGAACCTCCCGCCCAGGGGCGCGGAATACCGCAGCGAGCTCATGGGATATATCTCCAACCAGAAATACAAGCTGAAGACCTCTCCCCGAATGGAGGAGCTTTTGCAGGAGCTTTCGCAGTATACGTTTGACGATGTGATTCTCCGGCGCATGATCCAGCTGGCCCGCCGGGACTTTGACCGCCTGACCCGAATCCCCGCGGATCTGGAGGAGCGCTATGCCAAGCATGGGATCATGACGGAGCTTATTTGGCAGGAGGCCAAAAAGAAGAACGACTATGAAATGGTCAAGGGCGTTCTGAAGGACAGCTTCGAGTTTAAGCGGGAGTATGCCGCGTGCTTTGGCTGCGACAATGTCATGGACTATCTGCTGGACAACTGGGAGCCGGGTTCCGACACGGCGCAGGTGGACGCGATCTTCACGGACATCAAATCGTATATTCTGCCCACGCTGGACAAGATCCGCGCCTCGGGAAAGCCGTATGACAGGAAAAAGATCCAGGGCAGCTATCCCCGGGAGCAGCAGCTGGCGCTGATTCATGACGTGACCGCGCTGGTGGGCTATGACCACGAGGCCGGCCGCATCGGGGAGAGCGCCCATCCCTTTACGCTGCGCCTGTGTCCCCGCGACGATATGCGCTTCACGGTCACCATCTATGAGAATGACTTCAGCAACGCGCTGATCTCCTCGCTCCACGAGGGCGGCCATGCGATGTATGGACAGAATCTGGCGCCTGAACTCAGAGGGACGACGCTGGCGTGGGGCACCTCCTGGGGCTTTGACGAGGGCCAGGCCCGCTTCTTTGAAAACTTTGTGGGGCGCAGCCTGCCCTTCTGGAAGCGCATCTTCCCCATGGCGCAGGCCCGCTTCCCGCAGCTGAAGGACATGAGCCCCGAGGAGTTCTACTGCAACCTGAACGCCGTGAACTGCGGCCCGCTGCGGCTGTACGCGGACGAGATGACATACAACCTGCATATCATCATCCGCTATGAGATCGAGAAGCTCTATTACGCGGGGCTGATCGACGTGGATGAGATACCGCGGATGTGGAACGACAAATACGAGGCGTATTTGGGCTACAGACCCAAAAACGACACGGAGGGCGTCCTTCAGGATGTCCACTGGTTCAGCGGCTGGATCGGCTATTACCAGTGCTATGTTCTGGCCAACTGCTACGACGGCCATTTCCTGCACGCCTCCATGAAGGAGATTCCGGACTTTTGGGACAAGGTCGGCAGGGGCGAGTTCAGAGAGATCAACGACTGGCACAACCGCAATGTGCGCAGCACGGGCAACCTGTATCCGCCCGCCGAGACCCTTTACCGCTTCTCCGGCGAAAAGCTTTCCGCCAAACACTATATCCAGTATCTGAAGGATAAGTTTGAGCCCCTGTATGGGATTTGACCGTTTCGTCCGCGGGGCGGAACTGGCCGGTTGACAAGGCCGATCAGGAGATTCGGCGCAAAGCCGCGTCTTCCCGGAAAATACATATTACTATAGGAGGAAAGAACTATGCCCGCTGTACACATCAAAACGAATGTTGCTTACTCTGACGAGCAGAAGACCGCTGTCCTGCGTGAGATGACCAAGGTGATGGTGGATGTCGCCCATAAAAACGAAGAGGCCGTTATGGTCACGCTGCTGAAGGTGGACGGCACCATGGGCAACACCGACGAGCCCTTTGCCTATGTGGATATCCGCAGCATGAACGGGATCGAGCACAAGATGAACAACGACGTCTGCGTCGAGATGACCAAGATCCTGGAGGGCGTGCTGGGCGTCAATCCCCTGCGCCAATATCTGGTGTTCACCCGCGTGCCGGAGACCTGCTGGGGCCTTATGGGCGGAATTTCCATCTGGGACGCCAAGAGCCGCGTCTGGGTCGTCAACGGCGAGCCCTGCAAGTAAAACGGCGCGTCTCCCCGCCTGCGGCGGAGCGGCCGCCGTGCGCCGCCGCTGGCCGCGAAAACAGCGCGCTTCACGTTCGTGAAAGCCGTGGAGCATGAAAATGACAGCAAATGCAAGCTTGCGGAAGCTGTTACCCAGTACCGTACTATCAATATTACAGGAGGCTATCAGTTATGGCAAAGAAGAATATTGGCGCCCATCCCGCGATTTCCCCCATCCCCGCTTTCATGGTGTCCTGCGCGGATAAGGCAGGCAATTCTGACATCATCACCATTTCCTATGGCGGCATTGTCAGCGCCGTGCCTCCCATGGTCTACATCTCTGTGCGCGACACCCGCTATTCCTATCCGATGCTCAAGGAGAGCAACGAGTTTGTCATCAACATTCCCGGCGAAAACCTGGCCAAGGAGACGGACATCTGCGGCATCACCACCGGCCGGAAGGTGGACAAGTGGGAGCTGTGCAAGCTGACCAAGGAGGCCGGCGAGATCGTAAAGGCCCCCATGATCAAGGAGTGCCCCGTGAACATGGAGTGCGTCACACGCCACGTGATCCATCTGGGTTCCCATGACATCTTCCTGGCGGAAGTGGTCGCCACCCACGCGGAGGAGGATGTCCTCAATGACAAGGACAAGGTTATGATCGACAAGGTCAAGCCCTTCGCGTTCTGCTACAATATTCAGGAATACTGGACCCTGAAGGACCTGATCGGCCACTACGGCTGGGCCAAGCGGGATCTGGATGAGATGAACAAGTAATCTGCTTCTTTGCTTGCGGAAAGGCGGCTGTTTCTCTGCCCTGTTTGGGGCGGAGGCGGTCCGTCTCTTCCGCTTTTCAGACGAAAGACTTTGGTATAGGAGGCGAGCTATGAGCAGTGAGACCTACGAGGCGCTCTTTCAGGATATCGACGACCACATGCGGGGCTACATCGAGGAGCTGTGCGATTTTTTGCGGATTCCCGGTGTGAGCACCTACCCGGATGGTCGGGAAAACATCGAAAAGGCGGCAAACTGGATTCTGGAAAAGCTCCGTGGACTGGGCTTTGAAGGAAAGCTGCGCCAGACGGAGGGCTGGCCTATTGTGATGGCGGAGCATGTATACCGCTCGGGGGCGCCGCGTCTTCTCATTTACGGGCACTACGATGTACAGCCCGAAATGCCTGTTGACGAGTGGCTCACGCCGCCCTTCGAGCCCGCCATCCGCGACGGGGCGGTGTATGCCCGGGGCGCGAATGACGACAAGGGCCAGGTTTACACCTATCTGAAAGCGCTGGAGAGTTACCGGCGGGTCTACGGTGAGATTCCGCTCAACATCCTGTTTGTCATTGAGGGCGAGGAGGAGATCGGCAGCAAGAGCCTGCTGCGCCTTATGCGCGAAGAGCCGGAGCGCCTGCAGGCGGATATCTTCCTCATGTCCGACAGCTCTATGCTCTCCAAGGATATTCCAGCGATCACCTGCGGCTTCCGCGGGATCATGGCGATGGAGCTGAGCATACAGACGATGACGAAGGATCTCCACTCCGGCCTGTTCGGCGGCATTGGGCTGAACGCGGGGGAGGTGCTGGCCGGACTGCTGGCGAAAATGAAGGACCGGGATGGAAGGATCACGATCCCCGGCTTCTATGACGACGTGATTCCGCTGACGGCGCGGGAAAAAGAGGAGATGGACAAGCTGCCCTACGACGAGGGGGCGGTGGCGCGGAGCCTGGGGATGCCTCGGCTGTCCGGCGAGGCGGGGTATACAGCCATTGAGAAAAAGAGCTGCCGGCCCACGCTGGATATCAACGGCATGTGGTGCGGCTTCACAGGCGAGGGGTCCAAGACCGTGATCCCGGCCCGGGCCCATGCCAAGCTCAGCAGCCGTTTGGCGCCGGGGCAGACGCCGGAGGCCATTTTCAACCGCTTTGAAGCGTTCATCCGGGAAAATCTCCCCCGGGGCGTAAAGGCGGAGGTCACGTATGGGTTCGGCGCGCTGCCGGTCCTGGTGGACATGACGGACCCCAATATCGGCAAGGCCGCGGAGGCGATCCGGGAGGGCTTTGGCCGGGAGGCGGCCTATATCCGTTCCGGCGGCACCGTGCACATCGTCAGCGAGATCAAGAACGGACTGAAAATTCCGTCGCTGCTGATACTGGGCTGGGGACGGCCGGAAAACGGCTCTCACTCGCCCAATGAGTGCTTTTACATCGACGATTTCCGCGGCGCTGTACGCAGCCTGTGCGTGCTGTTTCAAAAGCTTGCCAACAACTGAGTTTGATCGGAGGATCAGAGTATGCGCGAAGAGACCATTCCCAAGGCGAAAGCGGTGGAAGACGTACGGATCATGGCGGAGCGGCTGGCGTTTTTGCACTACGCCTTCGCAAGGGTCCTGGGCGAGGAGCTGGACGCTGAGACGGCGGACCGGCTGACCCGGCGCGCCATTGAGGAATACGGCCGCCTTGCGGCGGATTCCGTGACGGAAAAACTGCGGGAGCAGGGGAAGAACATCACCCTGATGAATTTCCGCTACGGCAAAGACCTCCCCTCCGTGGGGTGGGAGTACACGCCCGTTTCCATGCCCCCGGATAAGCCGGCCGGGAAGATCAGCAAAATCACCTATTGTCCATTGGCGGCCACATGGAAAAAGCTGCCGGATGGCGCCCGCCTGGGCCGGTATTACTGCTGGATCGACCAGATGAAATACAAGGCCTATGGCAAGGGGTATCGCTGCTTCCATGACAAAAACGCGATGGATGGCGACGACTACTGCATCATCCGGTGTGAACTGGATGAGCCGGAGGAAAACTGACCGCCCTTTGCCCGAAGGGACCCCCGAAAGGCGAGAAACGCGTCAGTATCGCTGAAAAAGAGAAACATGAACAGCCGGAGGGCCCCGCAGGGGTCCTCCGGCTGTCTGACAGACCGACGTTATGACGCTTTTTGCGTCTGTTCTGCGGCGAACACCTTTCGCCCCGCGCTCCACACCGCCTGGATGGCGCCGCTCTGGCGGCGGTACACGCACCGCTCCAGCCGCTCCGCCGCCGTCAGGAGGTGGGGCTGGGGAAGACGGTCGTCCGCCAGGACGACGGCGTGGAGGGGGTTCCCCGGCGCGAAGCCCGGCCGCTCGCCGAAATACGCGGCCCCGGCGGAGGTGCCCAGGTACCAGCCCTCCGGCACCGTCAAAAAGTCCGTTTGCCAATCGTCCAGGATGCGCCGGGCCTTGGAGGCCCGGATGGAGGACGCCACCACGTCGAACATGCTCAGACGGTCGCCGCCGGCGATGTCGCTGCCCAGGGCCACCTTCAGCCCCTCGTTCAGCATGAGGCGCACCGGGGCCGTGCCGGAGCAGAGGTTCTGATTGGAGTCCGCGCAGTGGACCACCGTCACGCCCGCGTCCCGGATGGCCCGCCGCTCCCGCTCGTCGCACCAGACGCAGTGGGCCATGACGGCGCGGCTGTTCCACATGCCGTACTTGGCGTAGGTCTCCCAATACTGTTCGCAGTCCGGGTGGAGCTGCCGCACCCAGTCCATCTCCGCCCGGTTCTCCGACAGATGGGACTGCACCGGCAGGTCCCGCTCCAGCGCCAGCTCACCCAAAAACGCCATCAGTCCGTCGGAGCAGGAGGGGGTGAACCGGGGCGTCAAAATGGGCCTGACGCGCCGGAAATCCTGACACGCTTCCAGCCACCGCAGGGTCTCCCGCCTGGATTCCTCCGTGGTCTCCTCCAGCAAACCCGGCGCGCTGTTGCGGTCCATGTTGACCTTGCCCACATACCCGGTGACGCCCGCCCTTTCCAGCTCCTCCATCAGAATCAGCGTGGCGTCGGTGTGGAGGGAGGAGAACATGCACACCCGGGTGGTGCCGTTTTCCACCAGCTCCGCCGCCAGCTTTTTGTAGACCTCCCGGGCGTAGTCCGGGTCGGCGAAGCGGGCCTCGGTGGGGAAGGCGTAGGCGTTCAGCCAGTCCAGCAGGGGCAGGTCCATGCCCATGCCCAGCATGGGGTACTGGGGGGCGTGGAGGTGGAGGTCGGCGAAGGACTGCAAGATCAGGGCGTCCCCGAAGTCCTCGACCGGCGCGCCGGTATACTGCTCCGGCAGGACGGGGAACACGCCGGTGATGACGCCGTCCTCCGCGATCAAATAGCCGTTTTCCGTGACATCCAGCTTCCCCGGGGACGGGGCGGACACGATGGTGCCCTTTAAAATCGTGACAGCCATATCAAGCACCTCACAGATAAGATTCCGGCACAAAAGAAAAGGAGCGCCCGCCCGGACAGAGTTCCCTCCATCGGTCGGACACCCATAGCGGGGACCTTTCGGCGGCCCCGTAGAAACTTTCGCGCCATGCACAGCGAAATTATATGAGCTTCCTTGTATTGTATGCCGTTACCAATAAAATAGCACAAAGCGGCGGGAAAAGCAAGGCGGGGCCTTGAAAAATCCGACGAATATTATATAATGAATATAATCAAGGGAAAGGAGCCATCAAAATGCGGAGCTATAATGGAAGCAAATTTGCGGTTGGCATTTGCTTTTTGTGCCTGGGCGTATTTTCCGTGGGCCGCGGCGTTTCGAGCCGGAATGGCTTTGACATCCTGATGGGTGTGCTGTACGGCGGCGTGGGCGTGGCCTATATCCGCATTTCCATGAACAAGGAGCGGGCTGCCCGGGATCGGGAGGCTTCGGAAAGAAGCAGTCAGGCCGCCAGGAGGCGGTTTGGAAAGCTGGCACTGCCGATCCACTTTCTCGGATTTGGGCTCGCTGTGCCGGGGCTTATCCTGATCCTTATGAGGCATCCCATGTTGGGCCTTCTGCTGATTCTGGCAGGGACGATTTATACACTTGTCATAGAGCAAAAGCTGAAACAGTGGGCGGAATGGGACACATATGACGCCTGGAGCCGTGAGAAGAGTTGACACCGGCTGCCGCGCGGCGGCTGGCGCCGTCAAAAAACAGGTAGTTCAGATAACGGGTAAATAGCTGCAAAAGGAGTCCGGAAAGGATTCCTTTTGTTTTTATCCAAGCTCTCCGTGACTTTTCAACACCGGAAAACTTGCTGAGCCCGGCTTTTTTGCGTCCCGGCACCTCTCGCGCCTTCTCCGCTTATACTGGCATACGGGCGGCGTTCCGCCCGAATCCAGGTAAAGGCGTTGATGCGTATGTTACAGTCCCTTGGCTGGGCCGCCCTGGGCACGGGATTCACGTTTCTGATGACCGCCCTGGGGGCCGCCACGGTGTTTTTCTTCGCCGGGGAGCCGAAGCCCCGGTTCCAAAGGGCCATGCTGGGCTTTGCCGCCGGGGTGATGACGGCGGCCTCCGTGTGGAGCCTGCTGCTGCCGGCCATCGACCAGGCGGCGGCGGAGGGGAAGTGCCCCGGCTGGCTGCCCGCGGCGGCGGGGATGCTGCTGGGGGTGGTGTTCCTGGCGGCGCTGGACGCGCTGCTGCCCCATCTGCGGCGGGCACCGGCGGAAGACGCGTGGCGGCAGAACACGCTGTTGATGACGGCCATCACCCTACATAACGTGCCGGAGGGCATGGCCGTGGGCCTGGCCTTCGCCCTGGCGGCGCGGGGGGAGGGCGCCGCCGGCGCGGCGGCGCTGGCCCTGGGCATCGGCATCCAGAACTTTCCGGAGGGCGCGGCCATCGCCCTGCCCCTGCGGCAGGAGGGCCAGAGCCGGGGCAGGGCGTTTTTGGGCGGTATGCTGTCCGGCAGCGTGGAGCCGGTGTTCGGCATCCTGGTGGTGCTGATGGCGGCCTGGGCCCACCCGCTGATGCCGTGGCTTTTGAGCTTCGCCGCCGGGGCGATGCTGTACGTGGTGGTGGAGGAGCTGGTCCCCCAGGCCCACAGCCGGGCGGGCACCTGCGGCTTCGTGGGGGGATTTCTGATCATGATGGTGCTGGACGTGGCGCTGGGGTGAAGGGTATCCGGGGGGCTTTGTCCCCCCCCCCCCCC